>DASTMK010000066.1:0-7655 GCA_035714225.1 Bryobacteraceae bacterium
TGTCCTCCAGCATGATGCGGTAAAAGTCTTTGCGTTTCTCCTCGTCTACGGGATGGGTTTGAAGGGTCTGAAGGTAAAGGCGTATGGACGCGACGGGCGTTTTCAACTCGTGCGTCATCGCATTGATGAAGGCGTTGTGCTGCTCATTCCTCAGGATTTCCCGCACCAGAAATAATGTGTTCACCACCACGCCACCGATAATCATCGCCACCAGCAGAATGCCGAGAAACAGCAGAATGCCGGTTCGCCAGTTGAGCAGAATCCAGCCGATATAGAGGACCAGAATGACCGTGACAAGGCCGGCGCCCAAGGCGATGAAAAAGGCGATCGATTTTTTCCGGCCTGCAGCGACCATGATTACAGGTTATGCCGCCAGGCATCTCCCTGCATCGGGCCGCCAGCGGCTTATGCCGCTTCGCGTTCTGCTACGCGGCTGTCGGGTCTGGCAACGTGGACGGCTTTCGCGACGCCGAGGTACTTCAGAAGCTTGATCTGGAGCCAGGATGGGTCGAACTCAAACCACGTGAGACCGTGGCGAGCTGAGGTGGGATGCGCATGGTGGTTGTTGTGCCAGCCTTCGCCGAATGTAATGAGAGCTACCCACCAGTTGTTGCGGGAATCGTCGCGGGTGTTGAACCGCCGCGAGCCCCACATGTGAGTGGCCGAGTTGACCAGCCAGGTGGCGTGCAGCCCTACCACCACGCGAAGACAGCCGCCCCACAACAACATCGGAAGCCCCCCTATCGCGAAGAGGATTACACCGAGGCAGACCAACGGGAGCCAATGATAGTCGTTCAACCACACATAGAAGCGGTGCTTCGCCAGGTCGGGCGCATACTTCGACATCAGCCGCGTGTTGTTATGTTTTGCCTCCCCGAAAAGGATCCACCCCACGTGGGACCACCATGCGCCGTCGCGCGGGGAATGCGGGTCGCCAGGCTGATCGGATTTCTGGTGATGAATCCGATGCGTCGCCACCCAGAAGATCGGTCCGCCCTCCAACGTCAGAGCACCGCAGACGGCAAAGAAGTATTCCAAAGGCAATGGCACTTTATACGAACGGTGTGTGTGCAGGCGATGGTACCCCATGCTGATGCCCAGCCCTGTAGCCATCCAGATCAGGAAGACGGCCATCGCGAACGACGCCCAATTGAACATAAACAGAGCGGCCACGGCTCCAATATGAAGCAGTATGAGAACGGCGGTAGTTACCCAGTTCAGCTTTTGCCGGTCGTATATATTGACAATGTCTTTGTTCACCATATCCCCACGTGAGTAGCCCACGTTCTCAACCTAACAGGGATCGGGCCGGTGTTTTGTAAGAGTTATGTAATCTCAGCGGACACTGTCGTCAGGCCGGGCCACACGTCTCGCATCAAAGAAATCTTTGAGGATTTCGACGCATTCCACGGCCAATATTCCTTCCACGACCGGCACGCGATGATTGAGGATTTCCGAATCGGCGAGGCGGAATTTGCTGCGCACGCCGCCGTACCGGAGATCGCGGCAGCCAAATATCAGCCGCCGGATTCGCGCGTGGACCAGGGCGCCCGCGCACATGACGCAGGGCTCCAGCGTGACGTACAGGTCCGCACCGTCAAGACGGTAATTCTCCAGTCTGGCGGCGGCCAGGCGCAGCGCGACGATCTCCGCGTGGGCCGTCGGATCGTTCCTCGCAATGACCGAATTGAATCCTTGCCCGATAATTTCGCCGTTCCGGACCACTACCGCGCCCACCGGAACCTCGCCCGTCTGCTGAGCCTGGCGCGCCAGATCCAGTGCGGCGGCCATGAAACGCGTGTCCTCCGGAAGAGGACGATCGAAGGATGTCATTGTTCTCCATTATCCCGGCTAAAGGCAGCCATTGACGGAAAATCGCCTCTGATATACTGAACGTGCTTCTCACGAAAAGGACGGTGTTATGAGCACGAGATCTCTGCTGCTTACCGGCGTAATTCTGCTGTGGCCCGGGTGGATGTCCGGCCAGGATCCTCGCGGCGCTCTCCGGGGCCGTGTCACGGATCAATCCGGCGCGTTGATGGCCAATGTCGATGTTCGCGCGACAAACGTCGCCAGCGGCGTCGCCGTTGCCTCGCGGACCAATGCGGCTGGGGTCTACAACATTCCTTTCCTGTTACCGGCGATTTATAACGTTACCGCGGAACTGCAGGGCTTCAAAAAGTTCACACAAACCGGCGTGCAGATTCGAGTGGCCGAGGTCACCGAGCTGAATATCGCCATGGAGGTGGGTGGAATCACCGAAACTATCGAAGTGAAGGACGAGACTCCGCTGCTCGACACAGCCAGTTCTTCGCTCGGCCAGGTGGTTGACCAGCGCCGGATTCTTGAGCTTCCGATCGCCGCCGGCAATCCGCTTGAGTTGGTGCTGCTCACTCCCGGTATGGTTGAGCCCAGCAAGTTCCTGTGGAAACCCGCCTGGAACTTCCGCAACGTCACAAGCGACGGCAACCCCGCCTACACCACCGAATACACGATCGATGGCGTTTCGAACACATTCGCGGAAGGCAACGCCGGACGCAGCCGTTATGCGTTTGCTCCACCTGCGACGGCGATCCGCGAGTTCAAGATGCAGACGGCCGCTTACGACGCCTCCGTCGGCCACACGCTGAGCTCGGTGGTGAATGTAGCCACCAGCAGCGGCGGTAACGAGATACATGGTCAAGCGCAGTGGGCCGTGCGGAACAAGGCTTTTGATGCCCCGAACTTCTTCAATAACCGGAACAACACGAAGATGCCCGTGTATCAGGACAACCGTTACGGTGCGTCTGCCGGAGGGCCCGTCTACCTGCCTCGCCTTTATAACGGCAAGAACCGCACGTTCTGGCACTATACCTGGGAAGCGAATAAATGGGACGTGCCCCAGTCCTACACAGGCACCGTCCCTACCCAAGCGCAGCGGCAAGGCGATTTTTCCGGGCTGCTCGCTATCAATAACTCGTACCAGATCTACGATCCGCTCAGCATCGCCGTCGCTCCGAACGGGCGGTTCAGCCGCCAGCCCGTACCGAACAATATCATCCCCACCAATCGTCTGGACCCGGTCGGGTTGAATCTGGCAAAACTGTATCCGCTGCCGAACGCCTCCGGCACTATTGACGGCCGCAACAACTACTTCAACGGCTCCGTCAACGCCTTGGAGGATTATTACGTCCACCTCGCCCGTGTGGATCACACCTTCAGCGAATCTCACCGCGTGTTCGTGCGTTTCCATTACGACTGGTGGGAAGAGGACAAGGACCGCCGCTTCGGGCCCGAAAGTCCCGCTAACGGCATTGTCCTGGAGCGCATCAATCGCGGTCTGGCACTGGATGACGTGCTTCTTCTAAACCCCAACCTCGTGCTGAACATCCGCTATGGCCTGACGCACCAGGAATTTCTGGAGAGACGCATCAGCCGCGGATTTGATCTCACCTCGCTCGGCTTCTCCCCCTCGCTGGCCAACCTGATTGACGGCAGCCTGGCGACCATTCCCAACGTGAATGCGGGTGCCTATGCTCCCATTTCGCGCTGGGAGAGCGGGGATGGCGCCACGACCAGCATGACGCACAGCCTGGCCGGACACTTCAACATGATGCGCGGCCCGCACAACGTTCGCTTCGGCGCCGACTACCGCGTCTACCGCGGAAACAACAACCGGTTCCCGCAGGCGGTGTCTCCGGTTCTCTCTTACTCCAACTACTGGACTCGTGGTCCCCTCGACAATTCGCCGGCGGCGCCCATCGGCCAGGAACTGGCGTCGATGCTGTTCGGTATTCCCGGCGGTGGAATGGAGCGGACGGCCAGTTTCGCCATGCAGGACCAATATCTGGGATTGTATATACACGACGATTGGAAGCTGTCGCGCAACGTGACCTTGAACCTGGGGTTGCGCTACGAAATCGAGACGGGCGTCACCGAACGCTACAACCGCTTCGTCGCGGGCTACGATTTCGTTACGCCGAATCCGGTGGAGGCACAGGCTCGCGAGAATTATGCCCGGGCGCCGATTCCGGAGCTCGCGCCCGATCAGTTCCATGCCGTCGGTGGTCTTACGTGGGTCAATGAAGGCGGTATCGGACGCAGCCCGTTCCGGACGGAGAAGAACAACTTCATGCCGCGCATCGGTCTGGCGTGGCAACTGCATCCGAACACGACCTTCCGTGCGGGCTATGGGATCTACTACGACACCATCGGTGTGAACGCTACGCGCCCCATCCAGACGGGCTTCACTCAAGGCACGCCGATACAGGCCTCGCTCGACGAAGGCTTGTCGTATATTGCGACGAATGCGAACCCGTTTCCTTCGGGATTGCTGGAGCCTCGTGGATCCGCGGGCGGACTGCGCACCAACCTCGGTCAAAGCCTGGAGTTTTACGATCCCAACCGGACGCATCCTTACTCGCAGCGCTGGTCGGGGGGCTTTCAACAGTTGCTGCCGGCGCAATTCCTGGCCGATGTCTCATACGTCGCCAGCCGGGCTCTGCGGCTGAGTATCCCAAGGTCGTTGAACGATACGCCCGCCCGGTATTTGAGCAACCTTCCTTTCCGCGACCAACAGACCATCAACTACCTAAGCCAGTCGTTCCCGAACCCGTTCTCTGGAACTGATCCCATCTACGGAACCACCACGTCGCGAGCCGCTCTGCTGCGGCCCTTCCCGCAATTCGGCAGCATGTCGCGTATGGAGCCGATAGGATACTCCTGGTATCACTCCCTGCAAATCCGCGGTGAAAAGCGGTTCTCGCAAGGCTACACGTTCCAACTCGGCTACACCTGGTCGAAACTGATGGAAGCCGTCTCTTTCCTGAATGCGGTTGATGCGATGCCGTATGAAGTGATTGGCTCGTTCGACCGAACGCACCGGCTCACCATGAGCGGTATTTGGGAGGTGCCGTTCGGGCGCGGGCGGCGCCATGGCGCGCAGACGCCCGCGGTGGTGAATTTCATCGCCGGCGGGTGGCAGATCAACGGTGTGGTGGTTCGCCAGTCGGGCGCTCCGCTCGGTTTCGGAAACGTCATTTTCAATGGCGACCTGAAGGATCTCGTACTGCCGAAGAGCGAGCGCACGGTGGACCGGTGGTTCAATACCGATGCCGGCTTTAACCGCAACTCGGCGCAGCAACTGGCGTCCAATCTCCGCGGTTTTCCGGCGCGCCTGAGTGGCCTGCGCGGCGACGGCCGTGCCACGTGGGACTTTTCCGCCATCAAGAATTTCAACATCCGCGAGAACGTCGTAATGCAGTTCCGTGCCGAGGTCTACAACGCCTGGAACCACGCGAACTTCAACGACCCGAACACCGATCCGGTCAGCACGGCATTCGGCCGTATCACCTCCGCCGCCGAAGGCCGCAACTGGCAATTCGGCCTCCGGTTGAAGTTTTAACCAGGACCGGCAACATGCCAAGCCATGAACGCCCATCGAATTTATGAGATTCGATGCCCGGCGCATGGGTTTGTCGCGCTGAATGACTGAAGAGTCGGCCACTTTATCAATTTGCTGTGGCCGGGAATGATCCGTATATCCACATTGGGCCCTGTCTTCTGGGTTTAGGGCAAGTGACGGATATCCGTTCGGGGACGCTCCAGTGAGGAGAACTTCAATGAGATTACGATGGAGCCAGAACGTAACGCTCGCCTTTGTTTTCGTGGTTGCGCCCGTTCACGCGGAAGACTGGGGCGCTCTCTTTGAGGCACTAACCAGCATCGATACCCAAACGAGCGACGCGGCAAGGAAGAAAGTTTTCGGTGAGACGCTGCCTTTCTTGTTGAGAGCCGATGCACGGGCGGTCTCCCCGGAGATGCAAGGCATCGCCCGGCAATTGGCACACCATCCCCGAATCCGGCTGCAGGCGATAGCCACGCTGGCTTCGGTCGCTTACGGAAGAAGGGATAGTGCGGAAGTCTTGGCCGGTGTGCTGCCAGAGTTAATAGCACATCTCAACGACGAGACTGCGCGAATCCGGTTCGATGCGGCGTTTGCGCTTTCGCACCTGAAGCCGTCGATTCCGGCGGAGGCGATTCCTCACCTCATCAACGCTAGAAGAAGCCGCGATGCCAGCTTGGCTCAAGGCGGCGTATTCGGCGCTGCGCGGCTCGCGGAAGGATCAACCGACGCTTCAGAAGCTGTTGCTGCGGCACTTCGAGCGAACCACAACGCTGCGGCCAAGCAGTTTATCCTTCGAGCAATTGCTGCCAACCGGGTGGTATCGGTACTAGTTCAGGACAGCATCTCTGACCTGCTGGAGACAGCGACTGATGTCAACGTGCTTATCGAGGCACTCAATTCCGCCACGGCACTAGGTTCTGCGGCGACGGAGCGCCTGGTGCGGAACGTTGATTTACTCGTGACGACAACACCCGCCGTGCCTGTTGCAGAGGCCGCAGCGGCAGCCCGGTTGAAACTACAGGAATCCCGTGAATGATGGCGAGCCGCAAACAGCGCTCACGGCTTGCCAGCGGAGTCCTCGCGGTAGTCCTGTTAGGGTGTACTCTGACAGCGTGTTACCGAACGATTCGTGTTACCGAGGAGATGCGATGGGATTGTGGTCCCGGTTTGCCGATGGAACCGCCGTGTGATTTGCGGTTGCGCTATGTCGAATCGCCATCGTACGTAGAGTATGTCGCGGACAATTCGATTTGTAGCACGCTGTCGAAATCCAATCGGGAAACGGTGCAGGTGCAATTCGAAGTGCGGGGAAATCGATGGGCCGGGCTGAAGGGATACCACATTGTTGCGATAGGCCACGTCGTGTCTTTGTCGCCCGGGCATATAGGGAGCGGACGTGAGGGCCCGCGCACCAGCCCGAAACCATTGAGCAAATATTTTCAGAGGTGAAGGTCAAGCGGCCTCCGGTTGAAGTTTTAACCGGGACCGGCGCGTCAAGCGCCACCCAGCGTGCCGCGGCACCGGAACCCGATATCGTTTTCGACCAGAACACAGTTGTCAACCACGGCCTGTACTTTCTCCTTCAGGTTGAGGACGGCTCGCCGTCCCGGATCGAACTGGATCGTACCCCCGCTGACATGTGAAATTTCGCTATTCCGTATGGTGAGATTCAGCGGGGGGCCGGTGATTGCGGCTGCTGCATCTTCTTGATCTCAACGTTGAGGAGACGGGGCGTCACAAAAAAACCCGTAATACAAATAAAGCGCTCTTGCCGCAGGCCGTGCTCGAACTCACTGATCAACCACAGATCCACTTGCAAGCGCGTCAAGGATGCCGGCGACAGCGCGTGGCCTATGGAAAGTGTGCGGAGGAATGTGCCATGCTCGCGGCGTAGATTGCTAAGCCAAGCCTCAGAGTTCCCCACACGCGCACACAGGGCGCCAACCCCGGCGGCGTCCTGGTTGTATAACCGGTGGAAGTTCTCAACAAGCGCTAGACAAGAACGTGGCGCCGTAAAAACCATACTCATTATTGCTGGTCACAACTTCTCTTAATCCCTTCCAGTCTTTTCCTTTCATACACCTCTGCGCAACATCCTAAATCTCTTTTCCGGCGCCGATGTATGTTAAGAGCGAGGAGTTGCTCGTTGGCCGAGAGGCAACCCACCGAGACCCGCGCAGGACTACCCCGGGGAGTGTAAAACCTGAGACCGCGGCGCGTCGACGTGACAGGCCTGCCTAAGTCCTCCCATACACCCTTTGCGCGGGGG
>DASTMK010000067.1:0-2921 GCA_035714225.1 Bryobacteraceae bacterium
TTCCGCCATGGCGACGTCCTTCACCTCGATTTCAACGATTTCCGCCGGCACGGCCTCGAGCGCGAGCGCTTCCCGCATACGATCGCGGGCCGGGACGTGATTCGGACATCCGGAAAAATAGAAGATCTCTATCCGCACGGCGCCTTCCTATGCGGCCGGGACGCGCTGATCTCCTGAAGGACAGGGCAGCAATCCCGCTGCATGGGAGGTTTGCGCAGGGCGGCGCCGCATTGCCGCAACGCTTCCGACAAATCGGTTTCGAGTTTCTGCAAATCCGAGATTCTGGCCCGCACCACGGCGAGTTGTGCGGCGATCAAATCCCGGACCTGGGCGCAGGCCTCACCGGGATGGCGTTGAATCGAGAGTAATTCGCGACACTCTTGTCCCAAACAGGTTCTTGGACTCTGAAATAGAGGGGAGCGCCCTCCTATAATCGACGTTGACGAGGTCGTTTCTTTGCCGGAAGCCCCTCGCCGAACGCTGCCCACAGGAGGGCAATCCAATCCTACAAGTCGCGAGCCTGTTCAATCAACTGCTCCAGCACTTCCCCCGCACCGAGTTCGCCGCTCTCGTGAAGAAGCATGCCGCCGAGCGTGCCGCTAAGGCACCGTTAAGAAATGAACTATCCAGCTAGACGCCGTGGGGATGGATTTCGTAGTTCCAGTCGCCGTGGAACTTGTCCCGCCTCAGACGCACCCCCGCAAGTTCGTGATCCTCGATCTTGGTTCCGGCTGGATAGCTGCCAGAGTCCAGTTCAGCATAAACCTTCAGTCCCTTTGCCGTGGTGGTGGCAGCGATGAGATTGACGATGACTTCGTAGCTCAGAAGTGGCTTTCCGCGCCAGTTCTGACTGATGAAGCTGAACAGTCTGTGCTCGATCTTGTTCCACTTGCTGGTGCCCGGCGGAAAGTGGCTCACGGCGATCCGCAGCCCCGTTTCGTCCGCTAGTTTTTGTAGTTCCACTTTCCAAAGCCGCAGACGCGGTCCGTTACTGCCTCCGGCATCTGCGGTGATCAGCAACCGATGGGCCTTCGGATAGACCGGCTGCCCCATCGACTGCCACCACCGCCGGATGCTCTCCACGGCGAATGCCGCGGTGTCGTGGTCTACTCCCACGCTCACCCATCCCGTGTTCTGGGCCAGATCGTAGATCCCGTACGGCGTGGCGCGCCCCAGTTCTGGAATCAAGAAATCATGCACCCGGACATCCTCCGGCTTCCCCTTCGGCCGTAGTTCCCGCCCGCTATTCTTAAAGTCCCCGACCAGTTCCTTCTTCTTTGTGTCCACCGAGATCACGGGTTGCTTGCTCGCAAAGAACCGTTGCACCTTGCGATTGATATATTCGAATTGCGCATTCCGGTCTGGGTGTCCGTCGCCCTCAGTGGTCTTGCGGTTGGCCTGGAGACTGTACCCCAGTTCCCGTAGCAACTCAGCCACCACCGGGTAGCTGATGACATGCCCCTGCCTTCCCAATTCCTCCGCCAGTCGCCGCACGCTCTTGCAAGTCCATCGCAGCGGAGATTCCGGATCCCCACGCGTAACCGGCTCGACCAACTTTTCCAGGTCGACCAGAACGGCAGCGTCCTGCTCCGCGATCCTCTTACGCCCGCCCCCTGGCCGACGCACGCGTCCCACCAGCGCCGTCTTGGGGTTCTTCAATTCCGCGATACCTTGGCGGATCACGGGACGGGAAATTCCGGTAGCCCGCGAGACGGCCGAAATGCCGCCTCTCGGCAACGCCATGCTCTCGGCACCTGCCACCAACCGGCGCGAACGCTCGTCCAGTAACCTGCTCAGAACGGAGAAGCGCTTCTTGATTCCGGCGAGGTCTGTCACCCTTCCAGAATACGCCGAAACATTCTAAATTGGAAATGTTATTTCTTAACGAGCCCTAAGGGCTTCACCTGCTGGACGCAGTTCGTCTCCATGCTGTTCTGCCAACTGGGACGCGCCGATTCCTTGCGCGAGATCTGCAACGGCCTGGGGTGCTGCCTCGGGCGCCTGGTGCACGTCGGGATCACCCATGCGCCGCGCCGCTCTACCCTGTCCTATGCCAACGAACACCGTCCCGCCGCCCTGTTCGAGGAACTGTTCTGGACCGCCGCGGCGCGATTTCGCAACCAACAGGCCCTCGGCTCCAGGAAACACAAGTTCCGTTTCAAGAACAAACTCCTGTCGCTGGATTCGACAACCATCTCGTTGTGCCTGACGATGTTTCCGTGGGCCGACTTCCGCCGCGCCAAGGGCGGCGTCAAGGCTCACGTCCTGTTGGACCATGACGACTTGCCCGCTTACGTGCTGATCACCGAAGCCCGACGGAGCGACGTCAAACTGGCGGATTCCTTCCGTCTCAATGCCGGTTCCATCGTGGCTATCGATCGCGCCTATATCGACTACGCCCTGTTCGCCCGCTGGAGCATGGCCGGCGTCTTCTTCGTCACCCGTATGAAGGACAACGCCGCCTTCGAGGTCGTTGAAGAATGCCAACTGCCGGCCAACCGCAACATCCGTGTCGATCAACTCATCCGCCTCACCGCCGCGCAAGCCCGCGCCGACTATCCGGAACTGCTGCGACGCATCGTCGCCTGGGATGCCGAGAACGAATGCGAGATCGTCCTGCTTACGAATCTGTTGGAGTTCGGCTCTACCACCATCGCGGCCATCTACAAAGAGCGCTGGAAAATCGAACTGTTCTTCAAGGCGCTCAAGCAAAACCTGACCGTCAAGACCTTCGTGGGCACCAGCGAAAACGCCCTCCGCATCCAGATTTGGACAGCCTTGATCGCCCTGCTCCTGCTGAAGTGGCTGCACCATCTCTCCAAAGCCGGTTGGTCCCTGTCCAACCTGGCTTCGATGCTGCGGCTGAACCTGTTCACGTACCGCGACTTGACGAAATGGCTGGCTGATCCCATGGAAACGCC
>DASTMK010000068.1:0-3221 GCA_035714225.1 Bryobacteraceae bacterium
TGGATATAGCCCTCGTAGAGCAGGCCCTCGATCACTGCCGCACGCGTGGCCGGGGTGCCCAGCCCCTTGGCTTCCATCGCCTCGCGCAGCTCGTCGTCCTCGACCAGCTTGCCCGCGCCTTCCATCGCCGAGAGCAGCGTCGCTTCGGTATAGCGCGGCGGCGGTTCCGTGAAGTGCTGTTCAGGGGAAATCGACTTGAACTTCAGCACTTCACCCTCGGTAACGGCAGGCAGCTTATGCTTCAGTTCTTCGTCTTCTTCGTCGCTCTGGTCCTTTCCTTCCTCGTACACGGCAAGGAAACCGTCGAACTTCGGCACGGATCCGGTCGCGCGGAACAGGTATCGAGCGCCATCCCTTCCCTGTGCGTTCACTTCAATCGTTGTCTGGTCGTAGACGGCGGGCGTCATCTGGGAGGCGACATACCTCTTCCAAATGAGGCGGTAGAGTTTCAACTCATCTTCCGCCAGAACATTCTCCAGAGATTCCGGAGTCCGCAACACGGACGTTGGCCGGATCGCTTCGTGGGCGTCCTGAATGTCCTTCTTGCTGCGATAGACGTTGGGCGAAGACGGAAGATAGGACGCTCCATAGCGTTCGCCGATAAAGCTGCGAGTCTCCGCGAGCGCTTCACCCGATACACGCGTGGAATCCGTACGCATGTAGGTGATCAGGCCGACCGCACCCTCGCTACCCAATTCGAGACCTTCGTAGAGCCGTTGCGCCAGCGCCATCGTGCGCTTGACGCTGAAGCGCAATTTTCGGGATGCCTCCTGCTGGATAGTGGACGTGATAAACGGAGGAACAGGGTTGCGCTTTTTCTCTTTTGTGACGACGGATTGCACCCTGAAATCGACTCCGTCCAGCGCGGAGACAATCGTCGCGGCGGCATTTTCGTTGGCAATCTCCACCGCCGAGTCGTTCCGCCTGGCCAGCCGCGCATTCAGAATGGGGGGCTTCTTCGCGCCCAGGCCAACATCAATGGTCCAGTATTCGCGTTTCTGGAAGCCGCGGATCTCGTGTTCACGCTCGACAATCAGCCGTAGCGCGACGGTTTGCACACGGCCCGCGGACAAACCGCGGCGCACTTTATCCCACAACAGCGGTGAGATTTTGTATCCCACCAGCCGGTCGAGCACACGCCGCGCCTGTTGCGCGTTCACGAGATTCAGATTTACCTGGCCTGGCCGCTCGAATGCTTTGCGGATAGCATTGGCGGTGATCTCGTTGAACATTACCCGGTAGATGCTGGAACCCGCCTTCTTCCTGTTGCCGTTGAGTTCTTCTGAGAGATGAAAGCAAATAGCTTCACCCTCGCGGTCGGGGTCGGCCGCCAGGTATACCGCCTCGGCGGTCTTGGCGGCCTGCTTCAATTCGGATATGAGCTTTTTCTTGCCTTCAATGATTTCATACCTGGGCTCGAAGTCGCGTTCGATGTCGACCGCCAGATCTTTTTTGGGAAGGTCTTTGACGTGGCCGAGCGACGCCTTTACAACGTACTGGTTACCCAAATACTTCCCGATTGTTTTCGCCTTCGCCGGCGATTCGACGATGACGAGAGCTTTTGCCATAAAATTGAATTACTTTCTACCGTGAGTGGGACGAACCGAAAACGCCATCCTGCCAGATTTTGACAAAGTTTTTTCCGGGCAACTGCCGGATCATGCCCAGC
Source organism: Bryobacteraceae bacterium (assembly GCA_035714225.1). Lineage (GTDB taxonomy): Bacteria > Acidobacteriota > Terriglobia > Bryobacterales > Bryobacteraceae > CAADGY01. Next base: position 1,670 of record DASTMK010000068.1, read on the forward strand.
ATCTCCAGCTCGAACAGCGTAGCGATTAACTCCGACGAGGAACAATTCTCCAAGGTCTCAAGGAGATTGTCAATCGGCACCGGACTATCCACCTTCAATTCAGCGAGTACGCGACGGCCGATTTCAGCCATGGGTCCGAGAGGTAATGACGCTTGCACGGACTCTCCGGTTGCATCCGTGTCCCCCTCCTCTCCCAGACGCCCCTGAGTTTCCTGCATCAGCCGGAGCCGCACATCCGGGGCTAGTTCCACAACTACGTCATTCCAGTCCTGCACGAGCTTAGCCCCCTGCTTTATTAACAGGTTAGGGCCCCAACTCATTTTTGAAGTTATATTGCCGGGCACCGCAAAAACATCACGACCCTGATCCAGAGCCAGCCTGGCGGTAATGGAAGAGCCGCTGTACTGAGCGCCTTCCACTACCAGGACACCGACGCTCATACCGCTTATGATGCGATTCCTTACCGGAAAGTTTTGAGGAAAAGCGGGAGCGCCCATCGGGAACTCCGACAGCAGTAGTCCTTTCTCCGCTATGTCGTTCGATAATTTCCGGTTTTCCGAAGGATAGAGGACATCCACGCCGCACCCGAACACGGCCACTGTATCTCCACCCGCTCGAAGCGCGGCGCGATGGGCGGAGGTATCGATACCACGCGCCATCCCGCTGGCAATCACCAGGCCGGCGGTGCTCAGGTCACCCGAGAGCCGGTCCGCTACAGCCATTCCATATGTGCTGGGCCTTCGCGTTCCCACCACGCCTATCATCACCCGGTTCAGAAGTTCCACCCTGCCGCGCGCGAACAGCAGGATGGGGGGATCGAAGATCTCCCGCAGCATCGGAGGGTAGCGGGGATCCGAAATCGGGATCGCCAGGGCGCCCGATGCGGCCATGCGCTCCTGCTGCAAAACAGCATCCTCAAAGGAACAACCGCTCGAAATATTCCGTGCCACACCGGGGCTGGCTCCGGCCGCTTCAAGTTCGGAAATAGATGATCGGAAGACTGCTTGCGGGGTACGAAACCGCTCTATGAGCTGTCCTGCTTTCCTGGTGCCCAGCCCCGGGATCAGCTTCAAGGCCAGCCAGTGAAGCTCTTCTTCGCGGGTAAACTGTTGCGTTGCCATCGGATCGGCGAGGCGTGTCCGCCGGTCCATCCGCTTATGAATGTAACAGACGGAGGAGTTTCCCGCAACCCGGCACAGCACACCTCAGAGATACTTGGTGCGCGAAAGGAGCCGTCCCTCTCAATGTCGTGCGTACCCCCTATACTGGTTAAAAAGATGACATACAAGACCGTTATAGCCCTGGGTGCTCTTGCCGCCGGTCTTCTGGGAGCCCAAAGCGATTGGCCGGTATATGGGTACGATCCGGGTGCCAGCCGCTTCTCACCGCTCAAGCAGATCAATGCAGGGAACGTTCATCGGCTCCAGCGCGCATGGACATTTCATACGGGCAAACCCGGCTCAGAGGGAATTCCAATCGTAGTGGACGGCGTGATGTACCTGGTCGGGGCAAACGGTCTTTTTGCCGTGGAACCCGAAACCGGAAAGCAGAT
>DASTMK010000069.1:0-9097 GCA_035714225.1 Bryobacteraceae bacterium
ATGAAATGCCGGCGATTACCGCGCGCATTTGCGGCATCTGTCCCATCAGCCATCTGCTGGCCTCCGTAAAGGCATGCGATGAGATTATGGCCGTGCGGGTTCCGCCAACAGCAGCCAAATTGCGTGAACTGCTACACTGCGGCCAGTTCATACAGTCGCACGCCCTGAGTTTCTTCCATCTCTCCGCACCGGATCTGCTCCTTGGGATGGATTCCGATCCCGCCCGGCGTAACGTCCTCGGCCTGCTCGACAAGTACCCCGATATCGCGAGGGACGGCATCGCGCTACGCAAGTTCGGCCAGTGTGTGATACAACGCCTTGCCAAAGAACGCGTCCATCCGTCCTGGACGGTGCCTGGAGGCGTCAATGCCCCGCTCGAGCCGGGCGCACGCGAGGAGATGTTGAAGGAACTACCGGGCGCGAAGGCGATCGCCCGCCGGACTCTCGCTCTGTTCAAGAGCGTCCTCGACGAGTTTCAGGAGGAAATAGAAAACTTCGGCACGGACCCGACGATGTATGCGGGCCTGGTGGACCGTAGAGGCCGCCTGCAACTCTACGATGGCAACATCCGGTTCCTGGATTCCGAAGGGACGGTGCTCACGGAGGTCGACACCCCGGCTTCTTACTCCGATTACATCGGCGAGGCTTCCCTGCCCGACTCCTACCTGAAAGCTCCCTACTACAAGCCGGCCGGATATCCGGGCGGAGTGTATCGAGTCGGCCCGTTGGCAAGGTTGAATGTCGCGGATTCCTGCGGCACGCCCGAGGCGGACCACGAGTTCGGCGAATATCACCAGAGGTTCGGGCGCGTGGTCCAGAGTTCGTTCCAGTATCACTATGCCCGGTTGATCGAGGCGCTTTACGCCATCGAGAGGGCTGAGATACTTCTGAGCGATCCGTCCATTCTCGGAAAGCACGTCAGGGCGAAAGCGGGAGTGAACGCCTTGGAGGGTGTAGGCATCGCCGAAGCGCCGCGAGGCATCCTCATCCATCATTACCGCGTCGACGAAAAAGGTGCGATCCGGTGGGCGAACCTTATTATCGCGACCGGACACAATAACCTGGCGATGAACCGCAGCATCGAGCAGGTGAGCCGGCATTTTGTGGACGGCTCGCGGCTGAAAGAAGGCATGCTCAACCGGGTATCGGCCGTCGTTCGCGCTTATGACCCGTGCCTGAGCTGTTCCACTCATGCACTCGGTCAGGTGCCTCTACGCATTCAACTGATCGCGGCGGACGGTACGGTAGCGGACGAATTGCGGACGTAAGGCGCGCCCTTACTGCGGACCGTGCACCGGCTGCCGATTGGGCGACGCGGGCGGGATCTGGACGTTGAGGTCGAACGGACTCTTGTAGACGGCGAGGCAGGTGGGCCGCTCGCCCGGTTGGCTTATGACGACATCGACAGCCGGCGTAAGATCGTTCTTCAGCTTCTGCACGGCCGCCCTGCCGAGCTTCACGTCAGTGCGATCAAACCGCTGCGCGAACTCATCCCGCAAATTGTAATCGACCAGTACGTTATTCAAGAGATCGCTCACGGCCGGGTTATCGGCCAAATCGTCGAACGTCCACACACCGTCCTTCGCGTTCCAGGTGGCGATCTTCGACTCCTGCCCGGCCCAGGCTCCGGTAGTATTAGGGCCGATCAGAAAAGAATCTCCGTCGGCCGGGTTCTCCGGAGGCGCTGTCGCCACCGGCAGCGGATCGGGCAGGCGGAATCCGTCGATTCCAACCATTTCCCTGCACTTAACCAGAGCCGCACCCCCGTTTGCGATGGAGCCGCTTCGCTGCGTAATGACTCGCGTGTTGACAATCGTCTGCGTTGCAGGTGAACGAACGACAGATTGCTGGCCATCGCAGTCCAGGTGGAATCCGCCCTGCCTTGGCACGGTGGTCGTCTCCACGATCGTTTGCGACGCATACCCCACATGAATGTGCACGTCGGCGCCGCGCCCGTCCGGGAAGCGCCGGACATATTCCCGCCGCGCCTGGCCGACGGCCTGTCCGTGGTCCGCGCAGATCTCGAAGGCGAAGCTGACTCCGTCGCAGTAGAAAAAACTGGTCGAGGCTTCTTTGACGGCATTACGGATTTCTTCGGACAGGTACGGCGCTTCCTCCCTAGTCACCCCCTCGGGAGTGTTGGGGGGTGCCAGCACGAATTGCGTCGTAGCGCGATCGTCTCCGCCGTGCGATTTCTTGTGATACAGGTGGACCAAGCCGCCGTTCTTCACGGCCACTGCCGTGTTGATAACGGCGTACCGCTTGGGATGCTTTTTCATATTCAGCGGCGTGGCCCAAAGGATGGTGCCCGGTATCAGCAGTGCGTTAGGGTACGCCTTACTTGCATCGCACAGCGTGCCGATAATTTGTTGAACCTCGTCGTAGGTGTAAGGCGGAAAAACGTTCGGGTCGGCTTCCTCACCGTTCAGAATGCAGCGGGAAAAATACCACTCCGGCGCCAGAACGACAGCGAGAGGCGCGGCTTTGAGAGTCGCGTCGTTCGAGTACAGGCGCTCCATCTGTTCGAATAGAAATCTCATTTGCGACTGCCACCTCCCATCTACCCAGAAATCGCCCTGGAAGCTTGACACTGCCCCATTCGGAAAATAGCTGCAGTTCTGCAAATACGCGACAAAGGGCTTTTCCGGATGCCGCCAAACGTCCTTCCTCTTCTTCCCGGCGAAGGTTTTGAGCGGGTCCAGTTTTTTTAAATTCAGCTCGTCGAGATGAAGCTCGTCTTTATACCTCAGCGCCAGAAAGCGGCCTGTGGTCGCTTCGCTGCCGGTGCAGGGTGTTACCGCCGCGAATCGGATGAGCGGCAGCGGCGCGGCGGCTGTCAGGTTCACTCCAATGGTGTCCGCCGGCGGTGCTGGAATCTTCTTGTGTCTGGAAGAAGACTGGTCCCGGCGCGTATTGCGTGTAACCTCCAGCGCCTGCGGAGCGGTGCCCGGCTTCCATTCGCTGAACTTGCTCTCGCGCAGCGAGACCCACACAACGACTTTATAGGGCGAATCCGCAACATGGATCGATCCGTTCCCGTAGCCGTACAGATCGCTATCCCGCTTGCGTTCCGGCGGCTTCATCAGGGCCGGTTTCAACGCGCCCATCGTGAGATCCAACAAGGACATCGGGTTGAGTGGCGGGCCTTCTTTCGGGTTTGGCTTCTTGCCTCCTTTCCCCACCGTCGGGTCTTCATCCGGAAGCTGGTCGATTTGAGCCCGATTCAAACACTCCTGATACACAAGTTTCGATGCATGCACGTCGCCGGCGTCGGTGTGCGGATCGTAGCTGCGATAAATCCGCAACGCCAGGCTCCGAATCAGATTGGTCGAGGACTCATACAGTTTGATGCGAATAGCCAGTGCTTCCTCAAACGGCCTGGTCTGCGCGTCCACCTTCCGAATGCGGACTCCGATGACCGGCTTGTCAACGGTGTTCAGCAACTTTGCCTCTTCATGGGGCCCTTTCCGGACCAGCGCTTCGCTCCTGTCTTTCTCCACCTCTTCGACGGGAACGATTGGAACCACATCCAGAACCGGATTGTGATTCAGCGATCCGCTCGTCCGGTAGATGCCATCCCATTGCAGGTATTTCAGAAAGCTGTTCATTCGTCCGCTTCAAATGTCGTGTTCGCTCGCCAGTGCCTCACGCGTGCCGGCGTCGAGCTCTCCGGTTGGGCGAAGACCTACCGAGCCTTGAAAGAGCTTCACCGCGCTTCGAAGCTCTTCGCTTTCCATACCGTCGACCGGTCCATCGTAGAAACCGATATTGCCGAGCCTGGCCTGGAGTCCCGTAATCTCGTCGAGGGGGTCCAGGCAGCCGAGCTTGAGATCGTATTCCTCCGCCTCGTCCGGATGGCCTACGATGAGTTTCCCGGTTTGCGCGCCCGGAGCGATAGGAATTTCAACAAAGCCGCCGGCGCCGATGACACCGCTGCGCGTGACGCCGTCGATGACAATGGAATACGGCTCACCCGCCCGCGGTTCGCCGCCTTCAAGAATTCGCAAACGCAGTTTGGCCGGAACGCCTTTCACGCGAAAGCGATGCCGTTTTGCTGTGGGCCGCGTGATCCGTTTGATGCGCTTTTCCGGAACGAACACGATATCGCCGGGATAAAGCGCGCTGGCGTCTTTTCGCGATTGCTTCAGCGCGGCGTTCTGCGGATGGTTCCACAGAGTTTGCCAAAAGAATCCGTAACGGTCGGCGATGCTCACCATGCACTCGCCCTGCGATACCGTGTGCTGCGGCATATTCATCCTTTACTCAGGCCGGCTCCCAGGCTTCCGCATCCAGGTCCGGGAAACTGATTTCACACATGCCTGGATCGATGTTGTCGCACCGGGCGATACCCTCCTGGCTGAGGAAACCCTCCTGGAGACTTCCGTCCGGAAGCTTAATGGTGTATCTCGCACTCTTCATCGGGTTCCCGGCCATGTCCACCAGTTGCACTTCGACCCACGTCTTCACCTGGGTGGTAACAGTGTCCTCATCGGAACCGGCATCGGCGATCCCGCTTCCGGCGCTCATGGCGCGGGCGTGCGGCTTTGCTTCCGCCGCGCCTTGCGCCGTGGTGTGCCAGCCTTCCGCCTCGCGCCGGAGTACCGGGAGTTCCACGACGCGTTCCGCCCGCATCAGAATAACGAGGAGGCCCGAGCGAAACGCCGCATCGAGTGCAGCTTCCATCGCGGACCGCACTCTGCCGGTCTCCGCATTCGCGATTCCCGCCGGCAGGCGCGAGGCAATCGACTCGTAGAGGCGCAAAGCGGTGCGGCGTTCGAATGGGTCCGACAGGATGCGGCCGAGGGCGCTGATGAACAGACGGCCGTCTTCGAAAAAGCGTTCACCGGCGGCCAGGTCGGCGCGGCGAATCACCTCGATGCCGGTGCGTCCGAATCGCCAGATCCGGCGAAACCGCGGTCCCTCGGACGTTGAGGATTGCCAGCCCGACATTTCTTGAATCCCAGTGAAAAGGTGGAGAGTATTATATCGAACCGGCCGGTTCTATATTGGGATGCCGATGGACCAGAGCAGATAACCGACCGCCTGACGGAAATAAAGCCACCACAAGCTCGGGTCTCCCTGCATCGGCGAAGGACGCGGCGAGCCGTAGACCTTCAACCCCGCCGCCTCCAGCATCTTCTTCACCCGATAGATGTGGTATCCATCGCTGACAACGATGGCCGAGTGAAGCCCCATGCGGCGCATGATTTCGCTCACTGCCGCCGTCGAGTGTACCGTGCTCTCGCCTTCCGGCTCCACAATAATGGATTCGGCCGGAACGCCGCGTTTGATCAGGTAATCGCGCCCGACTGTGCTCTCGGTGAACACCGGATCGCCGCCGGCGCCACCGGTAGTCAACAGCCGCGGAGCCATATTCCGGCGGTACAATTCCAGCGCGTGGTCCAGTCTTCCCTGCAACACCGGAGATGGCCGTCCGCTATATTCCGCTGCGCCCAAAACGACAATCACGTCCGCCGGACGCGATTCATCGACGACAGACTGCCGCTGGATCCGGATCGTGAGATAGGCCAGGTAGAACGCGAGGCACACCACCACGCCAACTACGCCGGCCCAGAAAAGGCGCTTCATGCTGTGAGCGATACAATTGTCGAATTGAGCAATCCACCTACAGTCTACATCGGAGCGCCCCGGCGTCCGAACGGGCCGGCTTGTGGCCAAGGAGACGGTCTGAAATGCCCAAAGCGGCGGTGACCAGCGCGAAAAATCCCGTCCTCAAGGAGGTCCGCCGGGCGATCGTTCGCGGCAGCCTCACCGGCGACGGACTGTGCGTTGCCGAAGGCTTCCACCTGCTTGAAGAAGCTTTGCGGACCGATTGCCGAGTGGATGTCGTGTTGGCGGCCGAATCGGTCCGCACAGCGGTGGAAGGTCATGTCCGGGCGTTGCCTTCCATACGCATCCTGGTGCTTCCCGACGATCTGTTCCGGGCTGTATCGGCGACGGAATCGACCCAGGGTGTCATTGCGCTCGTGGAACCGAAAAAATGGAGCCTGGAGCATCTGTTTCGAGGGCGGGCCATGGTAGCCGTTCTGGATGGAGTGCAGGACCCCGGCAATGCCGGTGCCATTATCCGCGCTGCGGAGGCATTTGGCGCTACCGGACTGGTGTTTCTGAAAGGCACGGTCAGTCCGTTCAACCCCAAGGCGCTCCGGGCATCGGCCGGCTCCATCTTTCGCGTGCCGCTTATCTCCGGGCTCGATCAGGATCTCGCACGGGCCGCCTTCGAGCAGAAGCGGCTCGACGTCTACGCGGCAGTGCCGGACGGGGGCCGTACGGTGGATGAGGTGGACCTCAAGCGGCGCTTCGCGCTCATCATCGGCAGCGAAGCGCGCGGCGTCAGCCCCCGGCTACGGGGGGCCGCCTTCGATCTGCGCATTCCAACGCTGGGAGTGGAATCGCTGAACGCCGCCGTCGCGGCCGGCATCCTATTATATGAAGCACGCCGGCAGAGGAGACTCGACCAATGAGCCTGTTTGAAGGTTTGCCACAACCGCGCGGCGACGCCGCAAAGCGCCCCCTCGCCGAGCGTATGCGTCCTGAAACGCTCGAGGAGTTCGTAGGGCAGGAACACATCCTCGGACCCGGCAAACCCCTCCGGGCGCAAATCGAGCGCGACCAGTTGAGTTCCCTCATCCTGTGGGGGCCGCCAGGAGTTGGCAAGACCACTCTGGCGCAAATCATCGCCAGGCTGACGAAATGCGACTTCATCCCGTTCAGCGCCGTTCTCAGCGGCATCAAAGAGATCAAGGCCGTGATGGCGGACGCCGAACGCAGCCGCCGCTCCGGCCGCCGCACGGTCGTGTTCGTCGACGAAATCCACCGTTTTAACAAGGCGCAACAGGACGCCTTTCTGCCCTATGTGGAGCGCGGAGACATTATCCTGATCGGCGCCACCACGGAAAACCCGTCGTTCGAGGTGATCTCCGCGCTGCTTTCGCGCACGAAGGTGTATTCGCTGCGCGCGCTGACGCCGGAGGAGATCGTCGATCTGCTCAACCGGGCGCTCCGCGATCGCCAACGCGGCTTGGGCTCGCTCGAACTGACCGCGTCGGAGGAATTGTTGCGGCAGATCGCTGTATATTCGAGCGGCGACGCGCGGACCGCTTACAACGTGCTCGAATTGGCCGCGGCGGCGTCGGATACCCCGGAGATCTCGACTCAGGCTGTGGAGGATGCGCTACAGCGAAAGGTCCTGCTTTACGACAAGTCGGGGGAAGAGCACTATAACCTGATTTCCGCGCTCCACAAGTCGGTTCGTTCCAGCGATCCGGATGCGGCGCTCTACTGGCTCGCCAGAATGCTCGAAGCCGGTGAGGATAGGATGTATATTGCACGCCGCATGGTTCGGATGGCGATAGAAGATATCGGCCTGGCGGACCCGCGCGCCGTCGAGCAGGCCATCGCGGTGATGCAGACGGTGCACTTCCTGGGCATTCCCGAGGGCGACCTCGCCCTGGCGCAACTGGCGATCTATCTATCTGTAGCGCCCAAGTCGGATGCGGCTTACCGCGCGTTGACCGCGGTTACAAAAGACGTGACGAATTCGGTCGCTGAGCCGGTTCCGCTTCACCTGCGAAATGCGCCCACACGTCAGATGAAGCAGTGGGGGTACGGCGCCGGCTACGAACACGCGCACAATTTGGCGGACGCGATCACCTCGATGGAATGCCTGCCTCCGGGGATGAGCGGAAGGCAATGGTATTTCCCCACGAACCGAGGCGTGGAGGCGCGCATTGCGGAACGCCTGGAAGCCATCCGGGCCGGAAAGAAGGGCAAGCCGGATTCTTGAAAACCAGTCTCCCAGTACTTAAGAACCGCTACGATATATCCAACGGCCTATTGTTTGGACCTGCCGGAACAGGCAAGCTGAACATGAGTTAACTGAGCCGCGGGCGCCAGCAGGCAGCGGCATTTTGCGGACCCGGAACACGGGACCTTTGTTCGGAGGAAGCAGTGACAGTTGAGACCTACACATCGGAGCGGAGAAGTTCCGGCCGCTTTCCCATCGAGCGTGAAGTTCGGTTCCGTGTCCTGAGCAAGAGGAGCAACGAAGAACCCGGCACAGGCAGAACGGTCAACATCAGCAGTTCAGGTGTGCTCTTCACCACGAGCCGGGAGCTCATTCCCGGCAGGAAGCTGGAGCTTTCCATTAGCTGGCCGGTGCAGCTCAACAATGAGTGTCCGCTGAAGTTCGTCGCCCGGGGACGGGTGGTCCGGTCCGATCACGGATGGGCCGCCATTGAGATTCAGCAATACGAGTTTCGCACGGCTGGGAAGATTTCCGCCTAACCCCCTCGTCGCGGCAGAACGCGCACTTTTTCGTGCGCGGCTTCACCCATGCGTAGATTCACCCTCCCCTATCTAAGTGGCCGGAGAGCCGCTTTTACGGTAAACGCCAGAGTGCTTTACCGGAAACGCTGCTCCGGCAGGAAAAATGGATCAGGGATTCCATTTTCAAGATTTTCTTATAGTACACGCGCTCTGAATTTTCAAATCTCATACCTCACCGACACGAGCAGATAGGAAACGACAACCACTTACCGGTGGAACAAATCGTGGAATCCCAATTGCTAGAGAAGTGCATCAGCAATTCGCACAATCCCCGTGAGGAGTATATGCAAAAATTTAGATTCGTATTGAGGATTGGAGTCACCCTAGCCTGCCTGCTGGCCTTGAGCCTTTCGCTGCCGGGCCAGGAGCGATTCGGCAACGTTTCCGGTGTGGCATCGGACGCCACCGGAGCGGTCTTGCCAGACGTGGCGGTTACGATTACGAACAAGGCGACAAACCGCACGTACAACACCAGAACTGGCAATGATGGCTCCTACCAGGCGCAGGATTTGGAGCCTGGACGCTATTCGGTGCGGTTTGAAAAGTCCGGTTTCGCCCGGTATGAAGTTGCCGACGCCCTTGTACTGGTGGGCAGAACAGCGAAAGTCGACGCACAGATGCAGGTCGGCACGGTGGAAGTGACGGTGCAAGTCACCGAAACAGCTCCGCTGATCGACCCCACCAGCACGCTGGTAGCGAACAACATAACCGCTGAGGAATTTAACAGCCTTCCTAAAGCCAGAAGTTT
>DASTMK010000070.1:0-3791 GCA_035714225.1 Bryobacteraceae bacterium
TCGGACGAAGCCTGGTAACAAAAAAGACTCACACGGTTGGTGTTGTTGTTACCACCGTGGCCGACCCTTTCGTCGCGGAGGTCGTGGCCGGCATTGAAGAAGTAGTTCAGAAGCGCGGCTACGCCGTATTCCTAGCCAACAGCAATGCAATACCGGAGCGGGAGATCGATGTGGTCCGTTCTTTTCAAGGGCGCCGAGTCGACGGCGTGCTGGTGATGGCTTCCCGCGTCGGCGCGCTCTACCGGCCACTGCTTGCCGAGTTGAACGTGCCAATCGTGCTGATCGACAACCAACACCCCGGCGAATTTGCCCACTCGATCTGCATCGAAGACCGGCCCGGCGCGCGTCTGGCGGTAAACCATCTGGTGGGCTTGGGGCACCGTCGGATCGCGTATATCGGAAATCAGTTTGGAATGCAGGTCGACCGTCACCGCCGTGCCGGCTATCGCGATGTCCTGAAAAAGGAGCGCATCGCTCCTTCGCCGGATCTTGAAGTACTGGGAGACGGAACAGCCCCCGGCGGCAAAGCGGCAATGGGTCAATTACTTGGATTGCGTGAACCACCTACGGCGGTATTCTGTTTCAACGACCTGTCGGCTATCGGAGCGGTGCGAGCCTTGCATGACCGCGGCCTGAAGATACCGGGGGACGTCTCCGTCATCGGGTTTGACGACCTGCCAATCGTTTCCTACGTTGAACCCCCTCTAACGACGATCCGGCAGCCCAAGGTGGAAATGGGGAAGCGGGCAGCCAGGATGCTGCTCGGCCTATTGGACGGAGAGACGGTGGAATCGGATGTAAGAGTGCCCGGCGAATTGATTGTTCGTTCCTCCACAGCACACCCGCGGGGGCGCCGTCTTTCAAGAAAAAGTTAGACCTCTGGCCGGAACATCACAGTAGCCGCGGCTGTAAACAGCACCCGTGTGGAAACGCGCATCAGATCTCTCTCCCGCTGAACTGAATCGTGTCCCCTGTGCGCTCCTGCCACTTGTCTAACTTTTGTCGCAGACGCAGCACCGCGTCTCGCGGTTGATCTTTGTAGTACAGGTTGCTCAGCTCCAGCGGATCCCGGCGTGTATCGAAGAACATGTTGTGGTCTTTATCGAAAAGCACCAACTTTTCTCCCTCGGGAGAGATCACACACCTGCCCGCCGGACCGTTGTCGGGCGTGTACCATTCGGAGAACACGTGATCCTCGTGCAACGGCTTGCCCTCCAGAAACGGAACAAGGCTCTGTCCGGGCAACTCCGCCGCGGGCTTCGCGCCGAGCAGGTCGAGTACGGTTGGCACAATGTCAATGGAACCCGTGGGCCGGTCCACGACGATCTGGCGCCGGTGCAGAAACGGCGCGCGAATCAGCAGCGGAACGCGAGTTGCTTCCTCGTAGAACACCGACTTGCCCACCAGCGTATGACTCCCCATCATCTCGCCGTGATCGCTGGTGAAGACCACCACCGTGTTGTCGGACTGGCCGGACGCTTCCAGAGTCCACAGGATCCGGCTCAGCGCATCGTCCACCTGCGAACACAGCCCTGCGTAGTTGCGATTGAGGCGTTGCCATCCGGCGCGCGTCTTCAGGTCATGGCCCTCAAAGCCATTCTCCAGGTAGCGTTGCCGGGACTTGCGGTACAACTCGGGCTCGTGGTCCACCGCGTCTCCGGGGTAGTTGGCGGGAACCGGAGCTTCTTCCTCGCTGTGAAGATCATTCAAAGGCCCGTGAAAGGGCATATGCGGCTCGAGAAAGTTCACATGCAACAGCCACGGATCATTCCGATTCTCCAGGATGAAGCGGGATGCATGCCGCGCCAGGTACGCCGGTTTGCAATCGTGGATCGGAAGCCGTACGGCGAACTGGCGGCTGAACTTGTTCTCTTCGGCATTATCGGGTTTGTAACCCTGGCTCAAAAGATAAGCGTGGTATGAACTGCGCTCGGCGGAGTTGCGGTTCTTTCCGAAATGGGCCGAGTACAGATCTTCTATGGATACCCACTCCTCGAAGCCGTGCTGGGCGAACACCTCGTCGCCGAGATGCCATTTCCCGAAATACCCGCTTCGATACGCGGAATCGTTCAACAGTTCCGGCTGCGTCTTCGTGTCGCGCGCTATCGGTATGTTGTTGCTGACGGACTTGTGCTGATGCGGATACAGGCCCGTCAGAATCGACCCGCGCGACGGAGTGCATACCGGCTGGGTAACGTAGTTGCGCCGGAAGACAATGCTCTCCGAAGCGAGCCGATTGAGCGCGGGCGTGCGAAACCGCGAGTTACCCGATATGGCGAGCGTATCGTGCCGTTGTTCGTCCGTCCAGATAAAGAGCAGATTCGGTTTTTCGCGGAGCGGGCGCGAAGCCCCGCGCAAGACCGCCGGAGCGCTGGCCGCCGCACCGGCCGCGGTTTTCAGGAATGCTCTTCGTGTTGCCATCGTCGATTCCTTTCAGAAGCTGTACTTCAGCGAGACCTGCAAAATACGGCCCGCTCCCGCCGACGTGATCTGCCCGAAATTGCTCGATGCCAGCGAGGCGACAGGATCGCTGAAGTTGGGGCGGTTCAGAATATTAAAAGCATCACCCCGCAACTGTAACGAGTGATGTTCCGCGATTGCAAAGCGTTTGGTGAGCGAAGTATCCAGCATGAACCGGCTGGGGCCGGTCAGGATGTTGCGTCCGGCATTCCCAAACTGGCCGTCCGCATTGCGCCGGAACACCTCCGTGTTGAAGTAGCGCTGGATGGACTCCTGACGGCTGCCCGCTTCCAGGCGAGGGTCGCCAATCACGTCCGGCCTGTCAAAGCCAACCGCCGTCAGGGAGTTGTCGCGTCCGCTGACCACCGTGAAAGGACTGCCCGTCTCAGCCGTCACCAAACCTCCCAGCTCCCATCCGCCATACAGACGCGACCAGCCGCCGCGGTCCCGGAATGGGATCTCGTATAGGAACGATGCCGCCAAACGATGCCGGATGTCAAAATCGCTGAGCGCGCGGTCTGCCCTGCGGTTAAACGGATTCTGCGCGCCGCCCTGGTCCACGGTGGCGAAGGCATTTCCGCCCGATACCGCTTCGTCGATCGATTTCGCCCAGGTGTAGTTGGCATTGAATGTCAAACCGGCCGTCCATCGGCGCACTACCTGCACCTGCAAGCTGTGATAGTTGGAGCGTCCGTCGGAAAAAAGGCCTCCGATGCTCTCGAATGCCGGCGCATAAATCCGTCGGGCATTCGTATTCGCCGTCGTCGCTCCAGGACCTGGAATCGCGGGATTCACTTCCCGCAGGATAATCAGCTTGCGTCCCAGCGTGCCGACGTATCCAACATCGACGAGCAGAGAAGCAAACTGCCGTTGAACATTCAACCCGAAGGTCTGCGCATACGGATTGCGGACTCCTCCGTCGACGGCCTTGGGAATACGCACCGGCAACACGAAACGAGCCGACGCCGGGTCAAAAATAAACGGGAAGGGGTTTGTTGTGCCGGCGTAAGGGGCCGATAAGGCCGCGGGATTATTCAGCGTGTAGCTCAACCCGAACGGCTGTGGTATCAGGACACCGCTCGCCTGTTCCGCGGTGAGCGCATCGTAAGAAATCCCATAGTGGCCCCTGATGGCGGTGTGGCCGTCTCCGAAAACGTCCCATGCAAACCCGGCGCGCGGTGCGAGATTGTTGTAGTCGCTCTCGTAAGGAAAACCCATCGTCGTTCTGATAAACAAGACCGGCCGGAGCACCCGGCAACACCTGCGACTGCACTCCTGGAACAAAGCCGACGGCGATGCCTCGCTTCTCTTTCCAGCGCGGGAACAGTTCC
>DASTMK010000071.1:0-14686 GCA_035714225.1 Bryobacteraceae bacterium
CAGAACTGCGCGTTTTTTCTGGTGTTTGCGCGGCGCCCGCTGGTTCTTGACACTCCAACGGCCTACCATTGAGGTATGGGGAACCTCGTGGTGGCAACGGCATCGATTGTTCTCCTGGTGAGCGGCCAGGACGGCTTCACCGAAAGCAGGGAGCGTATGGTCAAACATCAGATACAGGCTCGGGGCGTCAGAGATGCGCAGGTGTTGAAGGCGATGCGGGACACGCCGCGGCATCTATTCGTTCCGGAGAAACTGCGTTCGCGCGCTTATGAAGACACCCCGCTGCCGATCGGCTTCGGCCAGACGATTTCACAGCCTTATATCGTTGCCGCAATGACGGAGTTGCTGGACGTCGAGCCTGAGCACCGGGTGCTCGAAATTGGGACGGGGTCCGGCTACCAGGCGGCTGTTCTTTCCCCCCTCGTGAGGGAAGTCTTTAGCATGGAGATCGTGGAGGACCTCGCGAAATCGGCTGCCGTCACGCTGCGAGAGGCCGGCTGTTCGAATGTGTCCGTCCGCTATGGCGACGGGTACAAGGGATGGCCGGAGAAGGCTCCGTTCGACCGCATTATCCTGACCGCCGCGCCGCCCGAGATTCCACAGGCCCTGTTCGACCAGCTCGCACCCGGCGGGAAGCTCGTCGCTCCCGTCGGCAGCTCTCCTTTGAACCAGGAGCTTGTCGTTGTGGATAAGGGGCGGGACGGGAAGCTGAAGCGCCGGACGGTGTTTCCGGTGCGTTTTGTTCCGATGGTAACGAACAACTAAGAGCCGTTGCCTGCCGATGCCAGCCCGTAAACAGGTGTTGAAGGTTCGAGGCCGGCAGGTCCCGGTGACAAACCTGGATAAGATCTTCTATCCCGCCGCCGGTTTCACCAAGGGGCAGGTCATCGACTACTACATCCGGGTCTCGCGCTATCTCCTGCCGCATCTGAAGCAACGGCCGGTGACGATGAAGCGATACCCGGACGGTGTTCAGGGCGAGTTTTTCTTTGAAAAGAATGCACCCAGATTCACGCCGGAATGGGTGAAGACCTTCCCTGTGCCGAGACGAACCGGCAAAGCGGATATCCGGTACATTCTGATTAACGACCTCCCGACTCTCGTCTGGTGCGAGAATCTCGCCAGTCTCGAATTACATCCATTTCTGCACAAGGTTCCGCATCTCGACAGGCCCAGGACGGTGGTGTTCGATCTCGACCCTGGGGAGGGCACGGGCGTGCTCGAATGCGCAAGGGCGGCCTTTCTGCTGAAGGAAGTGCTCGATGAGCTCGGGCTTCAGGCCTTTCCAAAGGTGTCGGGCTCAAAAGGCATTCAGGTGTATGTTCCGGTCAACACTCTCGTGACCTACGACATGACACAACCGTTTGCCCACACGGTAGCGCGGTATCTGGAGAGTGACCACAAGGACTTCATCATCGCGGAGATGGCGAAAGAGGCGCGCCGCGGTAAGGTGTTTATCGACTGGAGTCAGAACGCCGGCCACAAGACTACCGTTGGCGTTTATTCTCTACGGGCGAAACACGACCGGCCGTTTGTTTCGCTTCCCGTAGAGTGGGAAGAGTTAGGCCATGCGATGAAGAAGAAAGATTCGGATTCGCTGTACTTCGATCCCGAGTCCGCGCTGGCGCGGCTTGAAGAGCGCGGCGACCTGTTTGCTCCGGTACTGAAGCTGAAGCAGAAGTTGCCCCGCGACCTCACAGCCCGGTTTCCAGTGAAAACCTCGTTCCGTCCGACCGGATCGTGATCGCTACGGAGATTCCCGCGAAGTTGCGCCTCGCAGGGACAGCACTCAGCGCGCGGTCTGGCCCGCCGGACGCGGCCTTCGTCCACGCGGCGCGTAGGCGTCCCACTTCGGATCTCCGGTGGCCCGGTAGTCTTTAGGAAGCGTGGTCCAATCCGGCCGCGCGATTCCGTTCAGGTCGTAAACGATCTTTCCGTCCCGAAGCGTGAGCTCACAGAGCAGTTTCTGCGATCCGTTCATGCGCGCGCCGTACATGTCGATAAATCCGAAATTTCCCTTTTGGAGACGCAGCACGGCGACATCGGCAAGAGCACCGGGCGATAGGTGGCCCAGCTCTTCGCGCTTGATCTCGCGAGCGGGATTCCACGTCGAGCGGAGAATGACGTCATCCAGCTTCATGCCCATGGCGAGGAACTTGTCCATGACGTTCAGCATGTCCTTCATGCCCGTGTTCATGCTCCCGATGTGCAAGTCGGTGGAGATGGAATCCGGCAGAAATCCGCCCTTTAGCAGTGGAACCGCGACGCGCCATAAGAAGCTGCCGCCGCCGTGCCCCACGTCGAAAATAACCCCTCTCTTCCGGCCCTCGAGCAGAGCGGGATTGATCAGGCCGGACTCCAGTTGTTCGTCGCGCAAGCCGGAGTAGACGTGCGTGTAAATGTCGCCGGGCCGGAGTTTTTCCGTCAATAAAACGCTGATGGGCCGTTCCGGCTTGTTCGATCCGAAATCGACCATCACCGGGATGTTTGCGATGGTACCGGCCTTTACGGCGTTTTCCACCGGCGTCCACTCGGGGCCGGCGTAGTGCGCGGTCTTGATGCCGACGATCAGATCTTTGTGGCTGAGGGCCATGTCAGCCGCGGGTTTCGCCTCCATGTCCTCAAGATTCTGCTCGTACTTGCCGCCGCGCATGCCGTGGCCCACGATATTCAAAAACGAGAGTACGCGCGTTCTGGAGCGGTCGATCACCCGTTCCTTGAAATCGGAGAAATTACGCCAACCGGCACCGCCCGCATCGGCCACGGTCGTTACGCCCACGCGGAAAGTGAAGCCATCCGGATAAACGCTGTTGTCTCCCGCGTAAGAATGCGGCTCTCCCGTTCCCGTATAAACGTGGGCATGAATATCCAGCAGTCCGGGTGTGACGTACAGTCCAGAGACATCGACGGACTTGAACGCCTCCGAAGCGTCGATCTTCTCCGCCACCAGAGCGATGCGCCCACCGGCGATGGCAACGTCCCGCATCGCGCTCAACTTGTTTTTAGGATCGATTACGTGGCCGCCCTTGAGCAGCAGATCGTATTTCTGCGCCTGCGCGCTCACGCCGCCGGCGATAAGGAGCGCCAGGACTCCCGTGACCGTTCTCAGCCTTAATGCCATCTGTTATCTTCTCCGGAACTCATGTCTTTTTGCCGTCCACCGCGCCTGAAGATACTCGCCCATATCGAGCGTTCCGGAGATCCCGTCGCCGGCGACTTTGCCCGTGAACTGAAACATGAGCGAATCGCCATGGCGCTCCGTGTAAGCGCTGAACAGGCGTACTTCGTCACCGCTGATCGATCCGCCCAGGTCGCGCGAAACGAAGTCGCCCTGGTGGGTCCCCTCAATACGGCCATCCTGCTGTTTCAGGTGCAGAACGTGATCGGAACCGGAAGCGAGGTAATCGATATGAACGTTCCAGCGGCCCGTAAGATCGGCGGCCGGCGGGCGGACAGGCGGGTCTTCGCGCTTGGGGGGGTTCTTGAGAGTGGCGTACAACCGGTCCGCGACAATCTTCTCATCGCCCGCCGTCATCTGGTACGGAACAACCGAGACACCGGTTTGAGTTCCGCCGCCCATGCCCCGGCCGCCGCCGCCCGTGGGCAGCGCGATGCGCGGTTCCGTATTGAGCAGATGCTGGGCGACGTCGCGCCCGCTGATGCCCAGGCGAGCGGAATCCCAACTGATAACAAGAGAGGGCGTGCGGTTGGATAGCCCGTTAGGCTCACGCACCGAAGTGGTCACGCCATCGATTCCCGATAGCCGTTTCGCCACGTGATCCAGCCGCGCCATCCACTGGTTCCATTCGGCCTTGTGGTCCCGTTTCATCCACATCTCGACCGCCATGAGCATCCCCATGGCCTCTTCCTTGCCGACTTTCATCGAACGCGCAAAGCCGTGGTGCGGAGAACTGTGGACCCATGCCGCCTGCACCAGGCTCTTCCTGCCCAGCAGCAGTCCGGCGGTCTGCGGACCGCGAATGCACTTGCCGCCGCTATAAGCCACCAGCGTGGCACCGTTTTCGAGATGCACGTTGGGCACGGTCAGAATTTCGGCGGCGGCATCCACCAGCACAGGTACGTTCCGTCGTTTCGCAGCGTCGGCAATCGCGCGTGTTGACAGCGGCCCGGAGTCTGCCTGGGGGCCCGCGAGGATATAGATCATCGCGGTTTTCGGGCCGAAGGCGGCTTCAAGCTCTTCCGCGGTTCCCACCTCGAGGATCTTCGCGCCCACACAGCGCACTGCCGCATCGTATACGTTGCGGGAATGCTTCGGGATAATGACTTCGTCCTTGGGAAATCCGCTCAGATTCGGGATGCGCACATGCAGGTCGGGATTGCCGCCCGCGATACAGGCCGCGGTAGCGTGCGTCAGCGCGGCCGCGCATCCGCAGGACACCATGCCCCATTCCGCTTTCGTCAACTCCGCGAGCCGCGCCCCGATGGCGTCCATCAGTTCGTCGATATGGACGTGGTGTTGAGAAGCTTCGACCATCGCGGCGCGTACTTCAGGCAGCATGAGCGATCCGCTGATGATCGTAAAAGTACCACGGGCGTTGATGAGGGGCCGTACGCCGATGGACTGGTAAAGATCCGAGCCTAACTTCAGTCCAGCGGCGGGAGCGCTCGCTCCGGCGGAAGAACGAAACAAGCCGGCGAAAGCCGCAAGCGCCCCGCCCCGAAACAAATCGCGGCGCCCGAGGCGCTCTCTCAGAAAGCCATACATGTGCCGTCCCTCCTTTGCCGCTTGTATCAGCGGGTGAGATCGACTACTGCATAATACTCCAACTCAGGCAGCGTAAACTCGGTGGCGTCGCCGGAGGAGACGAAGTCCGCGAGCCGGGCGTCCGGAAGCCGGAACGCCCGCAATTCCTGTTTGGTATAACGTCCGCGGACGCGAATACGGACACTGGCCGCGCGCCGTCCGCCCCCGTAGTTCAGCAACTCGATTCGCAGCCGGTTACCGTTGCCCGTGAGCCGCGCGATCACCACCTCACTGCCGAAAAGCCTGACTGATCGCGCGCTGTCTCCAAGGGCCTGACGAATTTTCTGCGCCATCTCACTGGGGTCGGCCGCTTCCTCTTTCGGGAACTTCGGAGAACCGATTTCGACATGCAGGGGCAGCGATGGGTCCGGTGCGGTAACAACCCGGAATAACAGGTTCCGGCGCATCATGAGATTCATCACCTCTCCCGCTTCATCGGATCCATCATCGATGAAACCGATGTCGGCCACGGGCGGCAGCTTCGCATCGCCCACACGCTCGAGAAATGCGAGCATGTGGCCCAAGGGTTCCAGACCGGCGGCATCGGTGTGTACCATGGCGTCCGCGCCGTAGGCGAACGCTTCAGCGGCCGCCAGCGCCGCGGACGGCCCGGGAGCTTCGTAATAAAAATGTCCTTTCGGGTTCCGCAGGAACTGCCATCCGTTCAGATCGATCCAGGGGCTGCGCGTGGCCGATGCTTCGTTCACGCGGAACTCGACGCCGGGCTTCGGCAACGGGATGGCGCCGGCCGGATCAACACCGCGCACCTCCACGCCGAGGCGCTTCCTCCAGGCTGATTCCATCGAGGATGGGACCGCCACGCGGGTGATGCCGGCAGCCTTCAGTTGATCCGCCGTCTCGGGACCTTGGTCCCAGAACAGCACCGGCAGCAGCGCAAAACAGAGCAGCGTCATAGCTCAATATCTTTCCGGCGTATTTTGCCCACGTCGTATTCTCCCAGGCCCAGCTTCGATGCGTATTCCACGTGTCCGGGTTCGCGGATGAATGCATTCACAGACTTGTCGGGCCGCCGTACGTTTTTTACCCTTTCGGGCGACCGGTCCCAAATGGACGGCGCCCCCTCCGCTTTTCTCTTCTCCTCGACGACGTCGATCACAAGACGATCCATCGCCACCGGGTCCGTGCCGAACATCATTCGTTTGGGAAAGAAGCGGAATCTCGGGTCCATCGAGAACGGTCCCGCGTGCCACACAGCACGCAATCCGTCCATTATGTTTAAAACAGTAATGGAGCGCAGCGGTTCTACGGAAGCCAGGGTTCCGATGAAAGAGTAGGTATTGGTCTTTTCCGAGCGATGCGACCGGGCCACGTTCGAAAAGTCGCCGTAGGCAATATTCTTAAGGCAACCGGTGACGCCGGACGCCTGGTGCTCCTTCAGGTTCGGGACGTTGACGATCTTGGTGAGCCTTTCGGCAACCAGCCGGACGAGATTGGAGCGCGTGTCGTCTTCGCCAAAGAAATCCACGTCGACGTAGGTGTTCGGATCGTAGCCGAGGATGGAGCCCCGCGCCTGCTCCGCCGCGGTGATTTGCACCCCTTCCGGCACGTACTGCTCATAGCTCACGCTTCTCATCTGCCCCAGGAACCGCTCATAGATATAGATCTGGCGCGCGGGGACGCCAACCGCCATCAACCTCTCCACGATGCCGGCGACGATTTCCGGAGAGGACATGATGTTGGGTGCGCCCGAGCAGTTCACCTTTATCCCGACGACGTCCTTGGAGGTGATAAAGCGCGCCCACGCATCGCGGTCGTCCTTATCGCCGGTCAGCGCCTGCATGCCGCGCGCAAGCATCGCGCGAACTACTTCGGCATTCACCTTGCCCGAAGCCGCGTCGATGGAGCTTTCCGCGTGTACGTTCACCACCTGGCCGCGATAGCGCCCGGGCATACCGGGGTTTGACGACGGCTTGAACTTCGAAACGATGTGGTACTTGGGGATTTCCTGCGTAGCGGACACCAGCGGCACCGCACCGGCGATGTACAAGAAATCGCGTCTGTTCATATTTTTCTTCCCCAGGGTCACCCGAGCAAGTGCTCGTATTCCGATGGATCCAGACCAAAGCTCTCCATTTGCTGCGGAAGGGCGGAGCGAAGCGTCTCGGGTGTTGTTTCGATCCACGCAGCGATGACCGTCTCTACGCCTACACGCTGCTTGCTCTCCTCTTCGGCCATCTGCTCCGCTATGCGCCGGATATCTTGTTCAGTAGTTTCCCGCACCGGTCGTGGGGTACGGAGCAAAATGTTGTTCAGGAGTTCTTCCGCGGCGTCGTTCCAGTTCACAGTTCGCTATCTTAGCAGGACTTAGTCTCCAGCCGAGAGCCGCGGATCGGGCATTGGGTGGCCGATCGCGAAATGATAGACGGCCTGGTCTTCTCCGGTTTCGAGGTCGAGATAGTGGTGCACGCGTTCGTCGAAAAACGCGCCGATGCCCGTCGCCCCAAGTCCGAGCGCTTCAGCGGCCAGATACATCCTGTGACCAACGGCACCGGCCTCAAAATGCACGTAGCGATACCCGCGGTCGCCATGGAGGCGGGTCGCGCGCTCGAGGTCGCCGGTTATTGAAAACGCCACGCAGGCGTTTCCGGCGAGATCCTGTCCCAGGCTTAGACCGGCAGCGGCCACACGCTGGTCACCGGACCGGATGCGCTCGAGCGCCGATTCGCCGGGCCAGTACCGATACACGCCCGGCTCGAGACCTTCGACGCGGTGCACATAAAGATACATCCGGAGGAAAGACCCGGAGCTGAAATCGCCGGCGAGCGAGCCGCTGGCGGCCTGAAGAACGGCGGACAGCTCGCTGAGCGTCATCGACGATTCTCCACCGATGAAATCCAGGGCCGAACGCCGTCGCCGCGCGACATGTCCAAACGCGGTAGGGGCCGGGGCTGGTTCCGGCAACCGGGTGCCGCCTGACGGGACTACGCCAGCGGGCGGGTCGCCGCGCACCGGCATCTCGCCCAACCGCTTCGTAGCTGTATGAATGCTGTCAATGAGGGGATAGGAGCGGGTTTTTTCAGAAAGCCGGTTGGGCTCGCCTCCCAACCACAACGGCGTTTTCGTGTCCGGTTCGCCGGCCGGAATCGCACCGCGCAATTCGATGAGCAGCATCGGCCATTCGTCCTGGGCAAAGCCGCAGCGGCTTGACACTTCATCGTCGGGGAAACAGCCGAATGCATGAGCCTGGCAGCCCATGGCGAGAGCTGCCGTGGCCAACGCCTGCCAGGCGTGGCCGATGTCAAGCAGGCAATAACGATACGCCCGGTTGCCATACTTCCAGGCTTCGCGCCACGCGATGCTGGTCAGCACAAACAGCAGCGGCGCGGTATTCTGTTCGCCCGGTATTTCGAATAATCCGGTTGCACGCTGCTCGGCCATGTGGGACGAGACGCGGTAGTGGTACAGCCCATCGGGCCAGTTCTTGAGCCCCCGCGTCACGAAGTGGAACTCCGTGGGATGCAGGTTTCCGGAAGACGGGTTTACGCGAAGCGCATATTTGTAACCGGTGGACGGAACGATTTTGGCCGCGCTGATGGCGGCGGAATAGAACAACAGTTGAGACAGAAACGCCGCACCCTCTGAGGTTTCAACCTGCCCCTTGATACCACTCAGAACCTGTAACGCCGGGACAGGAGGTGGAGGTGGATCGGCGGGCAAATCCAGCACCGGTACACCCTCGTAGTGCCGGAACGGGTCCGGCATGTTGTTCCAGTCCAGAACGTGCTGCGACCGCCGTAGGGATTCGACGCTGTGCCGGGTCGCTTCGTGATACTCCTGCCACATCACTCAGCTTAGCAATCCTGGGTTCGGGAAGGACTTCTGAAACCAGACCGTTCCCGGACGCGTACACAATATCGAGCAGTGCCTTCCCGTTCCCCTGTTCAGGCCGGCTCGGAAAGTGAGCGTCGATGGGGCGTGGATGTTGTCTCCTGATTTTCTTTTTAGGCACGGTGGGCCTTATCCCCGGTGCCACGGAGGAAACCCCATCGCAGGATGCAGACGTCGTTTTCCGCAGCGATGTGTCGCTGGTCCGGGTAGACGCACAGGTACTCGACCGCAACAACCGCGCCATTACCGGTCTTCACGCCGAAGACTTCATTCTGCGGGAAGAAGGCCAGCCGCAGCAGATCCGGAACTTCGAGAGCGAAGAAATGCCCGTTGACGTCTTGCTCCTGCTCGATGTCAGCGGGAGTATGCGTCCGCATGTCGAGCGGATTGCATCG
The DNA here is from genome assembly GCA_035714225.1 of Bryobacteraceae bacterium. Classification (GTDB taxonomy): domain Bacteria; phylum Acidobacteriota; class Terriglobia; order Bryobacterales; family Bryobacteraceae; genus CAADGY01. The sequence continues at coordinate 9,010 of DASTMK010000071.1, forward strand.
GCGGCGCACCAGGCCCTGGCCGTACTCGGATCCGGGGATCGTGTCGCCATCATGGTTTTTGACCGTTCCACGCGAATTCGTCTTCCGTTCCGTGCCAACCGGCAGGAGGTGCAGAGCGGCCTGGACGCTGTGGTACGCGAGGAAAGCTTCAACGGCGGCACCGACATTACACGCGCTTTGATGGATGCATCCCGCTACGTTGCCAGAGAAGCCCGGCGGGAGGCGCGCCGCGCCATTGTCATCCTTACGGACGACCGGACGGAGCGCGGGCGCGACGAAGCGGGCGTCTCCCGTGCGCTGGCGGAAGCGGACGCGGTGCTCAGCGCGCTCCTCGCACCGGATGCCCTGCGCGGCCGTTCCGGTTATCCGGGGCCGCACGGTGGCGGCACGTGGCCCGGTGGAGGTTCGGCTGGCGGTCCTTTGGGCGATATCATTTTGGGCCGGCGCCGGGGCCCTTACGGAGGAGGCGGTAGAACGGGTCCCGTAATTCTGGGACCGCAAACCGCTTCGGCGGGCACCGCGGAGATTGCGCGTTCTTCTGGTGGAGACGCAATGAGCGTCGACGACGCCGAAGCATTCGAGACTACGCTGGCCCGCATGCGGCAGCGATATGCCCTGCATTTTTATTTGCCCGATGGGACTCATCCCGGCCAGGAACGCAACATCACGGTCGAACTGGCGAGCGCGGCCGGGCGGCGCTACCCCGGTGCGGAAGTGCGATACCGGCGCACCTATCTTTCTCCGGGTGGAGCCGGCACATCCGATCCGGTCTTGATCAGCCATGTTCCGGACAATCCGCAGGCCGGGCCGGCAGATGACGAACCGCCACGTCTCCAGAGACGGAAAGGCGTCAGCGAAGCCTCAACCCGGTCGGCGAGGGGACCGATAACGGCGGATAGCGAACGCACCGGCAACCCGCGCGCGAACGCTCAGGATGTGCCTGCGCCTCGCGAAGGCTGGCGCCGTGCCGATGAAGCCGCGACAGCGGCGGATACTCCGCCACCGGCCCAGCCGGATGCCAAACCGGGCCGCTGGCGGAAACTGGAACCGGGTGAAGAGCCTTAAGCGAAGCTCCTTACCACTCGAAACGTACGCCCAGGCGGAACGACCTCGCGCCCGGCTGGTCGCCTGTCGACGCGCCGTTTACGCCTCCGACGCCGCTGATGACGCCGACATTCGCCACCTGGCTGATATTGACCGCCGGGTTGCTCCAGTTCGGATGATTGAAGAAATTGGTTGCCGTCATTTCCAATCGCAGGCGCATCTTCTCCGTGAAGATGAAGTTCTTGTGGAACCCGGTATGCCAGACGTTCACATCCGGGCCTTTGATGACGCCCTTAGCCGACGTGCCGAAGCTGCCCGCATTCGGAGCGTCGAACGCGGACGGATCAAACCACTGGTTCACGCTGCGCTGGTCTGACGGTAGATTGGCATTCTGCAGATGGTCGGGCCGGATTTCCACGTTCGCCCGTGTCCTGCTGTTGGTGAATGCTGTGCCAGTCGGATCCGGACCCGTCCACAGAGGTGTGAGGAACTGGCCGGAGAAATAGCTGTAGATGCCGCTGACTTCCCACCCGCCAACAATCAGGTTTGTCAGCCGCGATGCGCCCGAGAGGAACGTACGGCCCCGGCCGAACGGAAGCTCGTAGATGAAGTTGAGATTGTAGCGGTGTGTCGGGATATCCTGCGATACCGCCACCTCGCGACTGCGGTCAAACGGATTCTCCAACGCCTGGCCGCGTTCCAGATCGAAGACGTCCCGCGCCCAGGTCCACGAAGTCTGGAAGTACAGCCCGTGAGAGAAGCTGCGCTCGGCTTCGACCGTCAGCCCGTTATATTGATGTCCGGCGCCGTTGGTGAAGTAGCTGATGCCGGGATACTGCGGGAACGGACGTGGCTTGTCAACGAAGGGCCGGTCATCCGGAACGGGTGCGTTGTAGTTGTAGTTGTAGTCGCCTTTCCGCGTATTCGTCCCGATATAGGAGGCACGGAAACCGGTGCCCCAACGCTGATGCTCGATCGTCACGTTGTACTGCATGCTGTAAGGCATCAAAAGGTTGGGATTGACCGCTGCCGGAATGCCGACCGTCGAAGGACCCGCACTGCCGGTGGCGGGGAATACGCGCGGAAAAATCACGTCCGGATTGTTCGCCGGGTTCGTATAGGTCGGCTCGTTCAGGACATAGGGAATCCCGCCCATATTCAGGTTGCGGGGAACCACGTCGAAGAAGAAGCCATACCCGGCACGGAAAACGGTCCTGTTGCCCCATGGCCGGTAGGCGAGCCCGACACGCGGCGCGAAGTTGTTCCTGTCTGTCCGGACCAGGGTCCGGTTCGGCAGTCCCAATTCGCCGGCATTCACGATGCCCACGTAGCCCTCGGGGAACAACGGGCTGACCTTGGACTGGGAGCCTTCCGGCACCACGATTCTGCCGGAGCCGATGTCGAACATCGATATACGGTCGTTTTCTTCGCGCCAGCCCGGATGCAACTCGTAGCGGAGTCCCAGGTTCAAGGTCAACTTATTGTTCACCTTGAAATCGTCCACAACAAAGAAGTCATACTGCCACCGGAGCCGGTCTACGCGGATCGGTGGAAACGCCCGCGCAGCCGACGTGGGAATTCCGAGCAGGAAGTCGGCATAAGGATGCCCTTGTCCCGCTCGCCCGGCGCTGGTAAATGTATTCGAGAAGGTGAGCGTGCCAAAAAGGTTGGCGTTAGCAGACATGTCATCCCACTCGATGCGGCTGAGATTAAAGCCCACCTTGAAATTGTGGCGGCCGCGGAACCAGCTTACGTGATCCTGGAAATCGTGAAGGTAGTTGCGAAAACCCGGACGGGTGTAATTGGGCTGTGTGATACCCTCCAGTCCGACGCCGGCCCACATGACACGCAGAATGCCGCTGATATCCGGCAGGTCGGGCGCCAGACCCACCAGCCCCAATTCGTTGACGAGAGAAGGTCCGTTGATCGGCCCTTCGACCGGGTTGTTGTTCAGCACGACCCCCCAGCGAAATTCATTCAGCAAGGTTGCGCTGAACGTATGGGTATAGGAGACCGTGGCGGCGCGATTGTCCCGCTGCTGAAAGCGGCGGCCGATGGTCGGCAGGTTTCCTTCATAAGGACGGTTGAAGGCGCGGTGCCACGTATACCGTCCGAAGATATTGTCGCGATCTGAAAAACGGTGATCGATTCGCGTGGTCCAGTAGGTGGATGGATCCCGCGGCCGGATCTTGTTTTCACGATAGTTCTGACTGGTCAGTACATTCGGGTCCCCGAAATTAGGAAGCGGATAGAACCGCTCCTGGATATTTTGCGAAACGGGATTGATCCGGCTGGCCGGTAAGCGGATCGTTGATGGTGACACCTAACCCTGAAAAGTCGCCACTCCGCCATGGCTGTGGCGGTACCGTCGGGTTCAGAAGCTGCTGAACCGGGCTGCCACGTGATGTTTCAAACGAAAAAAAGAAGAATGTTTTGTTGCGGCCGTCATACAGCTTCGGCAGATAGACGGGACCGCCGGCGCTGCCGCCCGGTGTATGGGAGATGCCTGTGCCCCGGCTCGGTGAAAATGGATTCCGCGCCCGGAACCATGGCGTGGAGTAGTAGTCGAACAGACTTCCGTGGAATTCGTTCGTCCCGGATTTGGAGATAATCGTCACCTGGCCGATCGTGCCGAATTCCGCGGTGTTGTTCGACATGTCGATCTTCAGTTCCTGGAACGATTCGATATAGTTCGCCAAAGGTCCAATCTGCGTTTCGTCCACGCCGTCGCTCATCGTGGTTCCGTCAATGGCCCAGTGCGATTGATTGCCCCGGCTGCCGGCGAAACGAATCGTGCTGTTGGTGGCCGCCTGGAGCACGTTCGGCGAAAGCGCCAGGAATGCCCATAAGCCACGCGTGTTCAGCGGCAGCGTGTTCAACTGCATGGAATCCTTCGTGTCGCTGATGCGGGCTGTTTCGGTTTCGATCAGCGTGGCACCCGCGCTAACTTCCACAACGGTATCCACACTTCCTACCTCGAAGCGGATGTCTACGCGGCGCACATCGCGGCTGGTCAACGTAATGTCCTGTGCTACGAATTCCTTGAAGCCGGTGGCCTGTGCCCGAAGCTCGTAGCGTCCCTGGTTGAGCTGCGGAATGATGTAATTGCCAACGTCGTTGGTGAACGCTTCTGTCTTAATGCCCGTGTCAACATTCGTCGCCGTCACACGCGCGTTCGCGATAACGGCTCCAGTGGCATCGACAGCGGTTCCCGTGATCGTGGCGAAGGTTGTTTGTGCGTGTGCCGCGCTGGAAAAGAGCAGTGCGAACACAGTTATCGAGGAGGCGAACGAATGGGTTTTCATATTCCTCCGGGTTTTGACAGAACTACGAACAACCGACCCCTACTTGATTTGAACTATAGCATTGAGCCAAAGTCGGGTCAAGGCGAAATGCCTGTAAAATCTATCCGTAGGCGGCGCGCGCAACGGGGTTGTCGAGCACGGACCGATCACCGCCAAATAGCAGCCTGTCGGTAGTTTGTCAATCTGTCCGGTTTCATTCACACGTGATCTGTCCGCATCAGTAAATACCACCTGAAGATCCTTTTGTGTCTTCTCCAGTTGCCAGCGCCGCTCGCCAATCGCAACCGTGTTGTCCTTTTCAACGACCCGCTCGGTTTGCAGCGTGAACACCCAGTTCAGGTCGCTGCGCGTACTTCGCCGGAACGCCGTCCCCTTCTCCTTGGCTGCCACGGTGAACTTCCCGTTGAACTCCGCAATGTATCGCTCTCGCAGGAATCGGTTCGCCTCTTCCACCGTCGTGATACCCGCCACCCGCAGTTCCTGCGGCAGCCGGCCTTGCCACGTCCCGAAGCTCCGCTCCCCGCGCCCCCGCGCCTGCGGCGAATAGGCCGGGACCATCTGCACCCCCAACTCCTTCATCGCCCGCCCGATCTGCGTCAGCCGGTGCTTATCCACCTTCTCGCCCGCCTTCGGCGTCACGAAGAAATGACTCCCACGGTCGCTATACAGCGCACAGAAGATCCCTTTGCGCTCGATCACCTCCCGCAGCGCCGCCATCACCGTCCGCGTCGATTCCTCTTCCACCAACTGCGCGTAGTAGATCTCCTTGGTCGCATCGTCCAGAATCACGATCAGGTCGTACCTGCGCTCGTCGCAGAACCAGCGGTGCTTGCTCCCGTCGATGTGCAGCAGCATCCCCGTCATCGGCCTCGGCTCCCTCCTCCTCCGATGCTTGCCCCGCCGGCCCCGCCTGGCCACCAGCCCCGCTCCCTGCAGCGCCTTCTGCACCCACGTGTAACTCAGCTCGATCCCATGCACCTCCTTCAACTTCTCGTGAAAGTGCCGAATGTTGAAATCGCGATACGTCTCCTGGTACAACTTCAGCACCTGCCCGGCCACCTCCAACCGCACCCGCTTGTCGCTCGGCTTGCCTTTGCGCCGGTCCGCCAGCCCCGAATAGCCATCCTCTTCCAGCCGCTCCCGCCATCGCCTCATCGTCCGGTCGGTGACTCCGATGATCTCGGCCGCCTCCCACCAGGTGATCCTCTTGGCCATCGCCTTCAACAGCACGTCTTGTAGTTTCATCATCCGCTCCACTTCCGCGGCCGAGTATCGCTGGCTCGTTTTCACCGCTCCAGCGTCTACCGCCGCTCAGCTCGAACGGACAG
>DASTMK010000072.1:0-3833 GCA_035714225.1 Bryobacteraceae bacterium
GGTGCTCGCGGTGCGGGCGGGTTCGGCTTCCCGGATGCCGAAGGTGGCGCCGGTGTCGAGATTTTTTGCATAGAGCGATACGGAGCCGGGAAACGTGCTGATCCGCTCACGAATGCGGTTTTCGAGCGGCTGAGCGGCGGCGGACAACGCCAGAGTGAGAAGCAGCAGGATGCGCATCGCATAAATAATATCCCGCCGGCGCCGCCTCCGGATGGCAAATTTACTGGAGATCCACGGTTTCATCCGTGGTGGCGGCGAGGGGCTCGCGTTCTTTGTCCGATAGAGGACTACCACAGCCAAGCCCGCCGTGACCGCAGATCCAGTATTCCTCATAGGCCAGACCGGCCAGGCGCAGGAACTCGGGGCGGATCTCAATCGCGTTCAGCGCCGGAACCTGAAGTTGTGGCGTGGAGAAGTGCGCCAGAACCGCCGGCACCGGAATCTCGCCTTCAATCGCTGCCATTCGTACGGTCTGTTGTCCAAGCCAGGTTTGAAGCACGGCGCGCTCCGCCCATCCATGCTTCAACACAGAGCCGTTGGCAAGCAGTAATTGCAGCAATGCCGAGGCGGTTTCGAATCCGGCATGCGATAGGGGGCCCGAATATTCCACCAGTCCGAGCCAATCCGTGATCAGGCGGTAGGTGAACCCCCATAGCGGGACCGGATCGAGTTCGATGCCGGGGAACTGCTGTTCCCACGGACGTCCGGGAACCGATACAAAACGGTGCCGTCCCGGGTCGCGCAGTTCGCTGAGCCGCACCCATCGCGACTCCACCGCTTCGCACTCCTGAAGAGCGGTGGGCAGTTCGCCATCGATGCGGAACACGAACGGAGCTACCTGAAGAGGCCGGCCCCCTCTCCGCCGGGCCACCGCCAGCGGCAGCACGGTTTCCATGTGCTCGCGCTCCAGCCGTATGCCGCATTCCTCTTCGAGTTCGCGCAACGCGGTGTCGAGCAGGTCGCGGTCGCCGGGATCGCACCGCCCTCCGGGGAACGACCAGTGTCCGGACCATGGGTCCCCCTCGCGCTCCACGCGCCGGATCAGCAGGACCGATTCCCGGTTGTCCCCGGCATGGAGGATCGCTACGGCTGCGTCAGCGTCGGGCATCTCTAATTCCTTTATACCCGGGTGCTCGAATCTCTTTTGATTCACCTGCATGCGGGGAGTACACTGGAATAGGTATTTTCAATCCGAATTCTGATGGTGCGCCTACGTTTCCGGCTGCATCAGGAAGGACCAGGCATGTCAGACAATTCTCTCAACCGCAGAGATTTCTTTAAAAACACCGGCGCTATGTCCGCCGCTCTTGGTTTAGCCGGAACCGCGCTGGCAAAGCCAGGCAAAATGGCCGCGGGGCGGGTACTTGGCGCAAACGATCGGATCAACGTAGCAGCCATTGGCGTCGGCGGGCGCGGCACTTACGTTGCGAAAGCTTTTGCAAAAGTCGGCCAGGGCGCGGCCAACGCGCAGATCGTCGGCGTCTGCGACGTGTATCAGAAGCGGGTCGACGAAAACAAAGAGTTCCACAAGTGCGACGGTTACCTCGATTACCGCGAGATCATCAACCGGAACGACGTGGATGCCGTCATCATTGCCACACCGGACCACTGGCACGCCAAGATCGCTCTGGAGGCGATGGACCGCGGCAAAGACGTGTACATCGAAAAGCCGATGTGCCATACCGTCGAAGAGGTCAAACAGCTCATCGATACCGTGAAGGAGACGAAGCGTGTCCTCCAGGTGGGCTCGCAGACCACTTCGGGCGACCAGTGGCATAAGGCGAAGAAGGCCATTGCCGACGGAATGATCGGCCAGATGATCATGAGCCAGGGTTCCTACCACCGGAATTCAACAGAAGGCGAATGGAACTGGCCCATCGACGAACAGGCCGGCCCCGATGCCAAGGGCGAGAACTATATTGATTGGAAGATGTGGCTCGGCCCGGCGCCGAAGCGCGCTTACGACGCCGACCGCTTTTTCCGCTTCCGCAAGTATTGGGACTATTCCGGCGGTGTTGCGACGGACCTGTTCTTCCACGTCGCGGCACCCATGAATATCTGTTGGGGCGAGGCGCAGTTCCCCTACAAGGTGATGGCCGGCGGTGGAATTTACGTATTCCACGATCGCGAGGTGCCGGACACCTTCCACCTGATCGCCGAGTATTCGAAAGGCCACTCCGTGGTGCTGAGTTCTTCGATGGCGAACTCGCAGCATATCCCCGGTCTCATTCGCGGCCACGACGCTTCGCTCATCATGGTGGAGCACGGCCGGTTTGAGGGTTATGCATCTCACATCACTGTGAAGCCCGAGAAGCGTGTGTATAATCGCGAACTCCGGGAGCGCAGTGTCCCACCCGAATATGGTGCCAAATGGGGCTCAGCGGAGATCAAGATCCCGGTGGAGGATCGCGATCCGATGATCACCCACGTGGAGAATTTCCTCGATTGCATGCGCACGAGGCAGAAGCCGACGCTGGATGTGGAAACCGCCGCCCGCGCTCAGGTGTTGATTACGATGTCGGTGCAGTCTTTCCGCGAGGGCAAGGTGCTGTACTTCGACGAGAGAAAGTTCAAGGTAGTCGACAAGCCCGTGAGGGCCTGAACGTTTTGAGGACAGGGCCGGTTTTTCAGCCGGCCCGCCTCGTCACTTTTTCCGGAGCGAGATTCCCAATTCCCGCAATTGCCGTTCCGGCACTGTCGAAGGCGCATCGCACATCAAATCCGTGCCTCGCGCCGTCTTCGGAAATGGGATCACTTCGCGAATCGAATTCTCTCCCGCCAGGATCATCACCAGCCGGTCCAATCCGAGAGCGATGCCGCCATGAGGTGGCGCTCCATATTCGAGCCCTTCCAGCAGGAAGCCGAAGCGGCGGCGTGCTTCCTCCTCGCTGAATCCGAGTGCTCCGAATACCTTCGACTGTACGTCGCGCCGGTGAATACGAATGGAGCCCGATCCGAGTTCGACCCCGTTCAGCACGACGTCGTAGGACTTTGCGCGGCAGTGCGCCGGGTCGGTTGTCAATTTCTCCAGGTCCTCGTCATGAACCGAAGTGAAGGGATGATGCGCCGCGTTCCAGCGGCTCTCCTCTTCGTCCCATTCGAACATCGGAAAGTCCACAACCCACAGGAAGCGAAAATCTTTCGGGTCCAGCAGCTTGTGCCGGTCGTTATACTTCTGCCCGGCGAAGAGGCGCAACTGCCCGCAGGCCATGTAAACGGTCTCGTCCGGCCGCTGTCCTTTCGGCGCTCCGGCCCACCCTGCCACTAACAACAGGTCCTCTTCGGAGGTGCCGGTTCGTTCGCGCACCGCAGCAAGCTGTTCCGGGTAGTCGCGCTCCAGGCGCTTGAGGTCGTCGTAGACACGCAAGCCGCGCTCCGCGCCGTAGGCCTTCAGCTCATCGCGCTCTTTACGGCTGAGAGCACCGGTCTTTGGAATGCGAATAGCGACCAGCGGCAATCCTTCTCCCGTCAGACCGGCATTCGGAAACAGGTCTTCGACCGGACAGAACGGCGGCAGGCGCAGGTCCGGCTTATCCACGCCGTACTGGCGCATCGCTTCCGCGTAGGTCAGACGCTGGAAGGGAATTTCGATTTGATATCCGGCCACGGCGCAAATGCGCTGGAGCAGCGGTTCGATTGCTTCGAAAACCGTTTCCTGCTGCGGAAACGACATTTCGATATCGACTTGTGTGAACTCCGGCTGCCGGTCTGCACGCAGGTCTTCATCGCGAAAGCAGCGCACGATCTGGAAATATTTCTCGAAACCGCTCACCATCAGCAGTTGCTTGAAGAGTTGCGGGGATTGAGGCAGCGCGTAGAAGCTGCCCTGCTGG
>DASTMK010000073.1:0-19933 GCA_035714225.1 Bryobacteraceae bacterium
AAAAAGAAACGCAGTGCGGCCGTGTGGTGTCCGACGGTTCGCGCCCCAAGTTTTCTTTCCTTGAGCAGGTAGACCTGATAGGCGCGGATCTCCGCTGGTCCGAGCTGATTCGGAGAACGTTGGAAATAGTTCGCAAACGACTCCACGATCTTCAGGTAGGCGTTTACGGTAGTCTGGGAGTAATTTCGACGCTGGAGCTCTTCCAGCATCTTTTTTCGAAGATCGGTCACAGGGACCTCCTTGTGACCCACACACTACGTCAAACACTGATGGAAATGCCGAACCTACTGACACGCGTAGCGTCCGCCGCGCGGGCGGCTTCGTTCTGACGGCGAAGAGTTTACTGATCCTACAAGGGACATTAAGTCGGGGTGTCGGAAGTGGCCGGGTTGGACGCTGTTGTCGAGTCGATGAAGGCATGCACTCACGGCAAGGTGATGCTTTGAAACTTGGACTTCCGGCAACATTATGGTTTATCCGCGTCGGGAGATGCCCGGACGGCGAAATGCCAACAAAGGAGTTGCTGAGGCATCTGCGGCGAGGTTATGGTTTATTCGCGGCAAAGATATAGCTTAAGTCACAGCAGATGAAAATGGCGAAGGGTGATATTCTGTTTGAGGCTTGCACCGCTACTCTGTCTGGGTTCCAACAGCGACCATGCTGTTGGCGTCGCTCATCAGCTACATCGATCGCAATACGCTCGCGCTGCTGGCGCCTACGATTCTCCGGGAAACAGGGCTCACCGCCCAGGAATACGGATTCGTCATCTCCGGATTTTCCGTGCTCTACATGATTGGAAATCCGGTGTGGGGAAAGTGCCTCGACGGGATCGGTCTGCGAGTGGGCATGACACTGGCGGTTTCGTTTTGGACGATTGCCTCCGCGGCGCACGCCTTTGTGGGAGGTTTTTGGAGCCTTGCCGCGGCAAGGTCGGCGCTGGGTTTTGGAGAGGGAGCGACGTTTCCAGGCGCACTGCGCACCGTTGTACAGACGCTACCGCCGTCGCGGAGGTCCCGCGGCACGGCCATTGCCTATAGCGGTGGCTCACTGGGCGCCGTCATTACGCCATTGGTGATCACGCCTGTCGCCATCTGGTGGGGATGGCGGTTCGCGTTCCTGTTCACCGGATTCGTGGGTGTCTGCTGGCTGCTGCTGTGGATGTTCGTGAGCCGCCGGGCTGACGTGCGAACGGTGCCGGTGCACCAGCAGCAGGAGCCGCTCGAGCCGTTGCGTTTCCGCGACCGGCGCGTATGGGGCTTCATGGCCGCCTATGCCCTGGGCGCCATGCCGATCGGCTTCATTTTATACAGCGCAGCGATATACCTGGGCAACGTAAGAGAGGTGTCGCAACTGACCCTTGGTAAGCTGCTCTGGGCGCCGCCGCTCGGATGGGAAGCCGGCTATTTCTTCTGGGGATGGTTGTGCGACCGCTGCGTCGCCAAGGGAAGTGCTGGAGTCCCATTGTTTCGAACGCTGCTGGGAATTGCCGCGATCCTGAGTCTCTCTCTTGCCTTCGTCACCGCCATTCCGACGACAGCGGGTGTGATGGTGCAACTGTTCTTCTCGATGTTTATCGCCGCAGCTTTCGTGATCCTGCCGATTGCCCATGCCACGACGGCGTTGTCCGCCCGGCATGCGGGCCTGATCGCCGGCCTCGGCGCGGGCTCGTGGTCCGCCGTCCTGGCGCTTCTGATGCCTGTATTCGGAAGGCTATTCGATCTGGAACGCTACCAGGACGCGTTCGGCATAGCGGCGGTGATTCCGTGCCTGGGTTTTGCCGGATGGTGGATTTCCACGCGGAGCAAAAAAGAAAAAGGCGCCTGCGGGCTCACCGCAAGCGCCACAACGCAATAGTGGTTTCCGCTCCCGCTCAGCTTGCGACTTCCACTTTAATCGCACGCGGTTTGGCGGCCTCTTTCTTGGGGAGCGTCACCGTCAGCACGCCATTTTTGTACTCAGCCCGTACTTTCTCGGTGTCCACGGATTCCGGCAGCCCAAAATAGCGGACGAACGACCCGTAGCTTCGCTCGATGCGGTGGTAGCCCTGGTTGTCGGTCTTCTTTTCGAACCGGCGCTCTCCTTTTAGAGCGAGCGTGCCGTTTTCCACATTAATGTCGATGTCCTTCTGATCGACATCCGGCAGGTCCGCCTTCACCACGAGTTCATTTTCCGTTTCAAAGATGTCGACCGGAGGCGCCCAGGGCCGGCTGGCAGGCGGCTCGCTCAACAGCCGCGAGACAGCATCTTGAAAGAGCCTCATGGGGGGAAAGCCCTCCACGTCGCCAAACGGATCCCATTTCGTGATAGCCATATTCAGGTTTCCTCCTTGCAAATCTTTATCACAATTACAATATAAAACCTCAGTGTATCATTGTCAAGTAATTCTAAGCACAATTATCGCTCCGCAGGCTCCCTCGCTCTCTCCGGATCAAAAAGGTCTTTCCTGGCAATCGGAACCGCTTCGTAAGCTGCGAAATCCACCTCGTCCGTAAAGCAATCCGCCAGGTCGGATGCCACGGCATCAAACAGATTTAGCGGCGGCATGCCAAGCAGCCGGAAAATGGTCTTCAGGAGTCCGGGGAAACTGGTGTTGACATGTGAGACGTAGTTCTTCCGGGCGTACGGGCTCGCAACAAGGAGCAATGTGCGATGCGAATCGATGTGGTCCACGCCCCCCTGCGCGTCGTCCTCCGTGATGAACACGGCCATCTGCTTCCACCACGGCGTCTTGGACAGGTACTCCAGAATCCGGCCCAGCGCGTAATCGTTATCGGCAACGTAAGACGCCTCGAAAGGGTATCCGTCTTCCGGCCGCGGGTTGGCCATGTGGTCGTTCGGCAGATGGAGGAACAGGAACCGCGGCAGCTCTTTCCCGGCCTTCACGAAGTCTCTTTCGATCTCCTCGATGAAACGCGTGGCGCGATACTGGTCCGGAATGTTCATGTTGTACTGCGGATACTCGCGCGACGTATTCCGGTAGAGCGGGTCCGGCAGGGGCACGTTCGTCAGATAACGTGCGCCCGTTGGTCTCAGGCCCGGCCCCTGGTCGACGCCGGCCAGCTCGAGCCCTTCGCCGAAATTGCGAAACGAAATACCGTTACGCTCCAGGTGATGCCAGAGGATCCCGGCTTCCGGCTGCCCTTCGGGATGCACCGAGCGGCGGCTCTGCCCGCCATGGACAGCCCTCAACGAACTTTCGGTCCAGGCATTGGGGTAAGCGCCCACCAGCCAGTGATGGCCGTCGGCATCTACCTCCGAGCTGGCATAGAAGTTGTCGCTGAAACTCCAGCGCCGGGCGATCGCGTGGTGGTTGGGAGTCACATTGATGTTGCGAAGCCCCAGGCGGGGACGTTTCGAACCGTAGTCCGGGTAGATGATGCCATGCTCGCCGAAACGCGCCAGCAGGGGAGCGCCCGCTACGGACCCGTTCGAAGCGGTGGTGATATCGCCCAGCACCTCATCGAATGTCCGGTTCTCTTTGACGATCAGAACGACGTACCGGATCGCCTCCGGCAGCGCTTTGGCGGCCTCTTTGCGAGGCAGGAACCCGTTTGCGTCATATACGAGGCCGGTGTGCTTGGCCAGCTCATCGGTTCCCGGCAGCGGAGCGATGGTTAGCGTACCGCGGCGGAGGGAGCCCTGGAAACTCTGGCGGAACGCGCGCTGTTCGGTCGCATTGGGCCCGGTGCCATGGCCCTTAATGTTCGTCACATAGAGGTCATCCTCGCGGATTGCGATGGCCGTCGGGAACCAACCCACCGGCAGGTGTCCAATCAATTTATTTTGCCGGGTGTCGATGATTCCCACCGCGTTCATGCCCGCCTCGGCCACCAGCAGCCACCCGGAAGCTTCGTGATACGCCAAACCGATCGGCAGCACGCCGCGAAGATATTCGAGGGTGGGTATTCGAATGCGGATCTCCGTTTCGAGTTCGAGCGTGCGGGCGTTCAGGACACTCACAGAATCGTTGTGAGCGTTTGAAACATAAACGCGGTCCGTTGTTGCAAGGATGCCCGACGGGCTGCTGCCTCCCTGGCTGTGCTCGCCGAATGCGAGACCCGTTCGAACAAACTTCTCCACCGCCGGCGGACCTGGCCCGGAAACGTTGATGACGGCCACCGAGTTCGATTGCCCGGAGTTGGGATCGCCCAACGGAGGGACCTCAATCGCGCCGCCCGGCGTTTCCCGCCGTACTCCGGATGCGGCTTCCGGCGACGGAAACCCGAAGGCCGGGAAAGGGAGCCCTGTGTCCCGGATCCGCTTTGGATCGACGCCCGGCAGCGGCCGGTATTCCAACATGCCGGGATTGGTGACGTACACACGGTTTCCGTCCGGCGCCAGCGCGATGGCAAAGGGCAGCCTGCCCACGCGCACGGAAGCGAGGATGCGCTTCTTCGACAGATCGATGACCGCGACACGATCGTTCGCCTGATCCACGACGTAGAGACGACGGCGTTCACGGTCGATCGCGAGGCCGCCCGAGTAGCTGTTCTGAAAGCCGTCCCGGTTCAGGTCGATGACCTCGCGCGTTTCACCGTTGGATGGGTTCAGTGCCCGGACGCGGCCGGAGTTGCCCTCCGATACCCAAAACGTACCGTTGTCCTCGAAGGCGAGCCCCATGAAAACGCTGTGCCAGTCGTCACCTCCAGAATCGCCCTGTGCATCGCCCGAGGCCACATACTCCTTGGCGCGCCACCGGTCTCCCGATTTTTCGATCACGCTCACCGAGTATCGATTCGGCCCCCCGTTCGGGGTGGCGACACGCTTGCCGTCCGGGCTGATCGCGATGCCGAAAGGCCCCGCGCCGGTCACATATTGCCTGCCCACAGGAACAATCACCCGTCCCCCGGGCAGGATGCTGGCCGCGCCGGGACGCCGCATGGCCGGCTTCTCTCCGGCCGGCGCCCTGTATTCCGCGCGCGCCGCCGCCAGCCCAAAAACGATCAGGATTCCAACCGGCAGGGCTTTCCGTTTATAGTGGCAATTGGCCGCGGGAGGTGACATGTACCGAAGAGCGTTCATGTACAAAATGGGAGGACTCGGACTAATGCCCGCTTCAACTTCATTTTCGCAAGCCCCGGCGGGCCGGGGAACGCGCTTCTACGTGCTCGACAACTACTATCTTCGCAACGGATCGCAGGTCGCGCGGATGCACGACTTTTTGCGCGGCGTGGCGCCGGTGCTCAAAGAGATTCATGCGGGGCCGGTGATTTTTCTGGAGGCGCTGGTGGCGCCGCACATGCCGCAGATCGCCACGATTGCCGGATTTCAGTCGCTCCAGGAATGGGAAGCAGCGCGCAGGAAGGGATCCGCGCACGAAGCGTTCATCAAGGCGCTCCGGACTCTCGAATCCGGTGAAGAAGCACCCTACGAGCATTTTTCGGAGACGCTGCTCGAGGCCACGGACTACTCACCGGAGATCGCCGCACCAGAGTCCCCGCCGAAGACACCGCGTATCTTCGAACTGCGCGTATATCATTCACCCACCTTCCGGCAGTTGCGCGCGCTGCACGAGCGCTTCGCCGGACCTGAGATCCGGATCTTCCACCGGGTGGGAGTGCATCCGATTCTCTACACTTCCGGGCTCACCGGACAGAACCTGCCGAATCTTACCTATCTGATCCCGTTCGACAATCTGGCGGCCCGGGAGAAAGCATGGCAGGCATTTTCGGCAGATCCGGAATGGGTGAAAGTGAGACGCGAATCCATCGAGCGCAGCGGCCAGATCTCCAGCGTGATGAATATCTCGCTCTACAAAGCAGCCGACTACTCTCCGATCCGGTAGGGCTCGCCTGCATCTCAGATACAGACGCTGCTAGTCCAGGAGGACTCGCTTCCATTCCACCTTGGGTTTTTGGAAATTGACGAGCAGGGCCACGTGAAGACCGGAGGCCTTCAGGTAATTGATGCATTGCGCCAGATGCTCGTTGGCCAAGTGATCGACGCACTTCAATTCCACAATGAGCTGTTCCTCAACCACCAGATCGGCCACATACTCGCCCATGTACTGCCCTTTGTAGCTGACCGGAAATGAGACTTGAGCCTTGGCCCTCACACCGCGCGTTCGTAGACCTTCTCCAGGAATCCGGCGCCAAGCACATTAGCAACCTCGAAGGCCGACCCAATCACGGCTTCCGTCAGTTCCGATTCCGATCGGTGTGCATCCGTGTCCATCCGTGGCCCTTTCCAATGGGTTGCAGCAACGGGGCAAAAATCTCAACAACAGGATGGAATATTAGCCACGGATGGACGCGGATACACACGGATTATAGTTCACCCCGGAAGGATCTTTGAAATATCGTTGTAGAGCACGAACATCACGACAGCCATCAGGAAAACGAAGCCGAGCTTGAAGACGGTCTCTTTCACCTGAAGGCTCAGGTCCCGCCGCATCAGCATTTCGATCAGCAACAGGAGGATGACGCCTCCATCCAGAATCGGAATGGGCAGCAGGTTGAAAATGGCCAGGTTGAGGCTTACCATGGCCATCAGTCCGATGAATGCCTCCGGTCCTTCGCGCGCGGCTTCTCCCGAAAGCTGCGCAATGCGAATCGGGCCTTCGAGCGACTTCGCCGACATCCGCCGCTCCACAATGCCTTGCAGGAACTTGTAGATGAGAGTGGCGCTTTTCAGATTCCGGTCGATCGATTCCCGCAACGCCTCCGGAAAACTCAGCCGGGTCATGATGACTCGCGGCTCGAGCTGAACGCCGATCATCCAGCGTTCCTCGCCGGTGGCGGAGGACTTCTCCGGCTGCACCGCGGTCTTGTGGCGGACTCCCTCCCTGGAATAGAGAATCTCGACCGGCTTTCCGGCGCTGGCGGTAAGCACTTCGTTGAGCTTATGCGAGGACCGGATCGGCTGCCCGTTGATCGCCAGCAGAATATCGCCGCGTATCAATCCCGCGTTTCGAGCCGCATCCACGCCCGGCACATAACCGGACACCTGAATTTCACTCTGTTCCGACCAACCCGCGAAACCTACCCCCGTTCGTTCGTCCAGGATCGGCGTAACGGTGGCTCGAATCTGCTGGCCGTCCCGGTTCAGAACGAGCGATATCGGGTTGCCCGCATTGGAGATCTCCCGAATGAAAACGTCTTCCCAGGTTGGAGCCTGGATTCCGTCGACCCGAACGATCTCGTCGCCTTCCTGGATTCCCGCTTTCGCCGCGGGAGAATCCGGAACAACATGCCCGACGATCGCATCCCGTTCGGAGGCGGGCATCTTCGGGTAGCGAACCATATAGAGACCGGTAACGAGCGCCACGGCCAGGACCACGTTCATCGCGGGCCCGGCAAACGCGATAATCAGCCGCTGCCATCGCGGCTTGGCAGTGAACGCACGGGGGTCGTTCGTCTCTTCACCCGGCTGCTCGCCGGCCATCTTGACGTAACCTCCGAACAAAATGAGAGAGAAGCGAAAATCGGTCTCTCCCCTCCGGAAGCCGAAGAGCCGGGGGCCAAACCCAAAGCTGAATGCCTCGATCTTTACGTCGAAGAGCCGGGCGGCCCAATAATGTCCCAACTCGTGGATGAGGATCATCACACCGATGAGAACCAGCAGCCACCAGATGTTTTGAAAAATAACCATGATGCCTTTCTTTTTTCAGGCCCTTGCCAGCGTATCGCGTTTCGCTGCGCGGCGGCTGGCCGTTTGGCGCGCTACCGACCTGGCTTCCTTATCGATTTCGAGCACGTCTTGAATGGAGCGGGGATCGCGGCCGGGCATCGCCGAAATCGTCTCTTCCACGATTTGTGGGATTTCGTCGAAGGAAATCCGCTCCTCGAGAAAGGCCTGCACCGCGATTTCATCGGATGCATTCAGAGCGCAGGATGCCGCCGAACCGGCTTTCTGCGCCTCAAACGCGAGCCGCAAACACGGGAACCGGGCCGGATCCGGCGGAAAAAAGTTCCAGGTCCGCGCTACGCTCCAATCCATCCGCGGAACTGCGGACTTGCTTCTCTCCGGATAGGTGAGCGCATACTGAATGGGCATTCGCATGTCCGTGGTCGAGGCCTGCGCCAGGATGCTGCCGTCGGCATATTCCACCATCGCGTGCACCGAAGATTGCGGGTGAATCACCACATCCACCTCATCGGCGGAAAATCCGAACAGCCAGCAGGCTTCAATCACCTCAAAGCCTTTGTTCATCATGGTAGCCGAATCGATGGTGATCCGTTGCCCCATTTTCCATGTAGGGTGATTCAAGGCCTGCGCGGGAGTAACGGTGTGGAATTTTTCCGCGGGTAGATCCCGGAAAGGTCCTCCCGATGCCGTCAGAATGAGCCGCGTAGCTTCGCGGCGTTCGCCGGCACGCAGGCATTGATGAGCCCCGTTGTGCTCGCTATCTACGGGGATCAACTCTGTGCCTGCTTCCGCGGCCGCGGCCATTACCAGGGAACCGCTCGCCACCAGGACTTCCTTGTTCGCCAATCCGACGGTTTTCCCTTTCCGCACGGCCTCATACGTCGCTTCCAGCCCGGCCACGCCTACGATGGCGGACATCACAAAATCCACTTCCCCGTCGGTAGCGGCTTCGACTCGTGCCCGGGAACCCCAGGCAAGCTCCGGCCATTCGGATTTCGGAATCCCCGCATCTTCAAGCTCAGTAGTTAGATTCGCCAGATCCGCGGCGGTTGCCATAACTGCGAGGCGGGGACGGAATTCCTTGATTTGAGTGGTGAGAAGGCGGATATTTCTGCCCGCGACGAGCGAACAAACCCGGTAACGTTCAGGGCTCCGGCGAATTACATCCAGCGTGGATTGCCCAATAGAACCCGTGGAGCCAAGCAGGCAGACTGATTGCATCTAGACCTCAACATTCTATCACTCGCCGGGTAAACCCACTCCTACCGAAAATCATATTGCTCGCGGCTAACTGGATGCTTGGGGTTCGGATTTCATCCGAAGAGAAGAAATAGCCCTTTCGGGCGCCGGGGAGGTTGCTTCAGGGGTCTTTATGAGGTTAGTCTCGCTTTGGTGGGAGTTGCCTCCCCGGCTTACTTCCAATAATAGAATATGGTTTTTCAGAATGCAACAGAAAATTGTAGATTTATTCTGTCTTCTTGACCTCGACCCCTGCCATTTCTTCTAACACTTTGATTGTAGAGCAAATATCATCCTCTCCAAATCCCTTGGAAATTGCCGTTTGGAAAAGCTGTTGGGTCAGCCCTGTCAGAGGAACGGGCACATTCAGCTCTTTGGCGGAATCCAGCATGAGCCCGATGTCCTTGTGCATCCACTTCACGGAAAAATTGGTTTCAAAGTTCCGCTTAAACACGTAAGGGGCTTTAAAAGCAATAAGTCCCGAGCGCGCCGCGCTGTTATTGAGGATGTCCAGCATCAACTCCGGGTCCACTCCTGCCTTGGTCGAGAGCACCAGGCCCTCATTGAATGCCTGCAGAATATTGGAGAGGATCAGATTCTGGGAGAGTTTCGCATGCAGGCCCATTCCCGGCCCACCGCAGTAATACAACTGCTTACCCATCTCTTCCAGATGAGGCTTCACTTTTTCATAGATTGCCTTGTCCCCCCCGATCATAAAGGTGAGCGTGGCGTTTTCGGCGCCGGGCTTTGAGCCGGTGCAGGGCGCATCCAGAAACAGGATTTTCTTCTCCGCCAGGCGTTCCCCAATGAACCGGCTCCGGCTGGGAGACACAGTACTGGCGTCCACAATGATCGTTCCCGGTTTGGCGCCGTGAATAATGCCCTGTTCTCCGAGGATGCATTCCTCGGACATCGCGGTGTCGCCAACGCAAAGGAAGATGATGTCCGCCTGCTCGCCTACCTCTTTGGGCGTCGAGCAGGCTTTGCCCTTGCCTTTCCCTGCCAGTTCCTGTGCTTTCTCCGCCGTGTGAGACCACAGCGCGACTTCGTTGCCCGCCTTCAACAGGTTGTGGGCCATCGGATATCCCATGATTCCCAGACCCAGAAAACCCAGCTTCGCCATTCCTATCCTCCCAAAACGCTCGTGATGTGTAAGTTCTCCATTCTACGATGGCGTCTCCCGGTGGGACAATTTCGAGCGGAGTGGCTAATCGGAGCGGTGGGAAGTCGTGTCGCGTCCTGACAGGTGCCTCAGCAACACAACATCGGAAAGCTGAAATTCGGCGGTGCCGAGGTTTTGGAGATCTTCAGAGCCGGCTCCGATGTGTTCACTAACCATGGACCGCAACTCATCAATAGTGATTCCGAGCAAACGGGCGGCTTCAGCGGCGGAGTAGTAACCTTTTGGGGGTTTACGGAGATTCAAGTTTGGCCTCGTTCTCCCAGATTCTATGCTTTCCGCGCAACGATCCCAATTGGAAACATGCCTTAGTTTCCCGGCGCAATGTGCTGATGAGAGGCCGGCGACAGCCAAAGCGGCGGCTATTCGTACCGCAGCGCGGTGAGTGGATCCACCCGTGCGGCCTTCAGTGCCGGGCCTCCGGCAGCCAACAAGGCGGCGGCGACCAGGGCGGCGACAACCAGGGCGAAAATCCACGGATCGCCGGGATTCACGCCGTAAAGCAGACTCTTCATCAGGCGTGTGAGCGCGATGCCGGCCGGAATGCCGGCAACGATGCCAGCGAGCGCCAACTTCATTCCCTGCCTCACAACCATACCGATGATTTCTCCGCGGCGGGCGCCGAGAGCCATCCGGATGCCGATCTCCCGCGTGCGCTGCGAAACAGAGTAAGCCATCACACCGTAAATGCCGATCACCGCCAGCAGCAATGCCGTCGCCGCAAAGGCGCCCAGCAAAAACAGGTTGAAACGGCGCGGCGCAATCGAAGCCGACAATGCGTCCTGGAGCGTTTGGAACTCGTAGACAGGTTGAGTGCGGTCGATCCCGGCAACCAGTTGCCGGACAACCGGCGCCAACGCAGCGGCACCGTCCTCGGCACGAACGACGACTCTCATCGAGCGGTTCAAGGGCAGTCTTTCATAGGGCAGGTAGACTTCGGGCAGCGGCTCGGCGTCCAGTTGCCAGGTCTTAAAATCGGCCACTACGCCCGTGATCGTATCGTTCAGAATCGAGCCGCTGAGATGTTTGCCGGTCGCCTCTCCACCGGCTATGCGGCGCGCAAAGGCCTCGTTGACAACCACCCCGAACAGGTTGCCGCGTTCGGGCCAGGCGCCTTTGAGGAGAGGGATTCCAATGGCTCGAAGGTAGCCGGGCGACACTCCTCGAATCGAGGCGGGTACACCGCCGCCCGGTGAAGGCACTCCGTCATCCACCTGCACGTTTGTATTCAGAGTACCGGCATCGACTCCGGCCGCCTCCACGCCCGGCAGAGCCTGAAGCGTTTGCAGCAATTCTTCCGTATAGGCCTGCTTCGGCGACCAGGTGCTGTACTGCGAGCCCGATAGTGCGACTCGCATGACCAGGATTTTGTCCGGCGCAAAACCGGCTGGCTTTGCGTTCATGCGCCAAAAGCTTTTGAGCATCAGCCCGGCACCGGCCAGCAGAACGACGGCCAGGGCGATCTGCGAAGCCACTAGCACACCACGAAGGCGAATGCGACCGGAGGCCGCGGAAGACGTGCCTGTTTCAGCCTTGAGCACATCAAAAACTTCGGCTCTCCAAGCATAAATCACAGGAGCCAACCCGCAGAAAAGGCCGGAGAAAACGGAAACCGCCAGCGTGAACGCGAGCACCCGCCCGTCGATAGTGGTTTCTGCGAGGCGCGGCACCGCCTGGGGCGCCAGCCGGGGCAGAACGGAGATGGCCCACTGCGCCAAAAGCAGACCGGCGGCACACCCGAGCAACGCCAGAAGCACGCTCTCCGCAAGAAATTGCCGGACCACCCGCATCCGTCCGGCGCCAACCGCCGCGCGGATGGCGATCTCCCTTTGCCGCGCCGATGCACGCGCTAACAGAAGATTGGCGATATTGGCGCAGGCGATCAGCAAAACAAATCCGACGGCAACCAGAAGAACTACAAGCGCCCGGCGCGTTTCACCTGCCAGTTTGTCCTGGAGCGCCGTAAAGCGCAGGATGCGGAATACGCGCAGCGGATTCGGGTCCTGCTCCGCAATGCGCGAATAGATCGTTTGCATTTCCGCTCGCGCTTTCTCGAACGGAACATCCGCTCTCCGTTTCCCGACGACAACAATCCAGAACGGCGCCGGGCCAAAACGTCTGATGGCCTCCTCCCAGCGCTGCACTCCGGAAGGCGGCATGGCCATAAGCGTATCCGGAATCGGAATGTAGGCGTCGATTTCCCGTACTTCATCTCCGCCTGCGAACTGCTGCGGGAACAGAAACCGGAAATTTTTCGGCAACACCCCCACGATGGTGAAGGGCCATCCGTTCACGGTAATCGTCTTTCCGATCACTCCAGCATCGCCGCCAAACCGGCGCTCGAAAAGACTCCGCGACAACACGGCCGTATTCCACTCGCCTGCCTGAAACAGGCGGCCGGAAGCGGGCTGAGCGCCCGCGATTTCCCAAAAATCACCGGTGACCGAAGCGATTCTTTCCTGGCTGCTCTCTCCCCCGGAGACGACCGCCAGATCCTGGTTGCCGTATGCGGCCATCTTCTCGAATGAGAGCGCCTGCTGTTTCCAGGTCCGGTAATCGGTCCTCGCCACCCAGTTGTCTTGCTTCCACTGCTGGTTGTAGTTCGCCAGCCAGATCAGCCGGCCGGCATCCGGATACGGCAATGGACGAAAGAGCACGGTGTTCAGCACGCTGAACACGGCCGTGTTCATCCCGATGCCCAGTGCCAGCGTCGCCACCACCACGGCGGTAAAGGCGGGTTGCCGCCGCAACGTCCGCAATGCATAGCGAATATCCTGCGTCAACTGTTCGAGCCAGACCGGGTGCCAGACCGCACGCGTGTCCTCCAAAACCCGTGTGGTATTTCCGAATTTACGAAGCGCCGCATAGCGCGCCTCGTCAGGAGCCATTCCGCGCTCGATGTTCTCCCTGGTTTCGAGTTCAATGTGATCTTGAATGTCCCGGTCGAGATCGTCGAGCCAGCGCTTGCCCCCTCCAAACCTCATGCGCCGTTCTCCTGCTGCGCCGGCCGCAGGATGCGGCCGATGGCGCGCGCCAGCTTATCCCATTTCGTGGTCTCCACCAGCAACTGTTTGCGCCCCCTGGCGGTGAGCCGGTAATACTTGGCCCGCCGATTGTTTTCGGAGATGCCTTCTTCCGCCGAAATCCATCCTCTCTGGATAAGCCGGTGGAGCGCCGGGTAGAGAGAACCTTGTTCGACCTGCAATACCTCCTCGGAGTTGCGCTCGATGGTTTTGGCAATCGCGTGGCCGTGCGCGGGGCCAAGGGAGAGCGTCCGCAGAATCAGCAGATCCAGCGTCCCTTGCAGGATCTCGATGCGGTCCTCATCTCTAGTAGACATTCTAGGCCGAGGTTACGCCTCTTCCAGTAGAATGTCAAGGTGAAGGTGGCTAGGGGACAGTAACGTGGACCGCCTTGTCCGCCTCGCCCGCATTGATTGCCAGCCGGCCTTCGCCGGTTATCCCCGAAGCCGCGATCCTTCCCCGGCTGCCCGCGCCCCACCATGCGGCCACCTCCGTTCCGGCTACGCGAAAACCGATTGCCTGGTCCGCACTCAGCAGCTCAATTTTTGGTTCTGGCTCAGACGCACGGTATGGAACGAACACTGCCAGGAACTTGACCTCATCACTCGATTGGCCGGTGGTGGCCTGAAGATGCCACTGATCGGCGAACGGCTCATCGCCGAGAACGTAAGCGGTGTTCGCGGAGAATTCCGGCTTGATCGGGAAACCGCTGCGCTGCCCGAAATGGAACGGGACGGAAGCAACAAGTCGCACCACCAGCCTGGCATCTCCGTCGCGGACGAACACAGTACCGCTCCGGCTGTCAGTCTCCATGCGGTTTAACGCGTGAAGCAGCCAGGAAAACCTCGCCGGCCCATTGGTGTTCAGGGAATCGTGAACCACCAGGATCGGCCTGGTATCCGACGCAACAAACGCCAGAGTGCGCTCAAAATTCTTCACCTCGGGATCCATGGGCGGGATCGGTTCTCGAAGATGCTTCTGCCAGAGGCGAGCAATGCCCGGTGGTTGCGGCAAGTTGTAAGCCCCGGCAGCCTGACCGCGGACCAGCGTCACGATCCCATGGCGCTCGTAAAGATCGATGTTGCCTGCCGCTTCCCATGTATGCGGAGGCTGTCCCCGGCCATTGACGAGAACACTGTTGTGGGCCCGGGTCTGCCGCGTCCAGAGGTTATCGTGTGGCGTTCCATAGGAAGGATAGTATCCGGAGTCAATCGCCAACGCGCGGCCGTAAGCGTATAACTGAAACGAGTTCTGGTCGGCATGGCTGTGGCTGAAGGACCCGAACCGGCTCGACTTAAATAGTGCCCAAACGTCGTTCTTAGCGTCACCCAGCGCGGAATGCATGGCCACCCACCCGATATCGGCCATGTGTTTCGAGCCGTCGAGCTTCGAGGGAGGCTCCGGTTCAAGCGCCGGCGCGTCCGCCGCTTGCAATGTTTCGTATACGTCCTCGACAAACCACTCCCGCCACTTCGTTTTGTTCCTCTCCCCCATCTCATGGATGCCTCTGGCATACCACTTCAGTGCCGGATCGTGGTGCGCATTCGATAGCGTTTCTACCAGAACACCGCCCGATTCGTTGGGGCGATGATACGCGCCATCCCCGAATCCACCTCTCGGTGCGTACGGAGGAGCAAAGAAAAGTCCAAAATATCCCGTGTTCCGGAAGAATGGTCTGGCAAAGAGGTCGGTTCCCGTAGCCTGCCGTAAGGCCATGGCGAAGTTCGCATGGCTGTAAATGTAGAAAGACCAATAGCTCAGACCTTGTGCCCAGCCGCCGTCATCGCCGCCAAAACTCGGGTAGGACGTGAGTAAAGCCCGGAGCACGTAGTCGAGCCACCGCTCCGCCTCCGGAATATCCCCCAGAAACGCGAGACCCGCGGGTCCGAGAAACGCAAGAGAGCGGCCGGAGTGATTGCCGAAGGGATGCGACAGGAAATCCTCATCCTCCAGAACTCGCAGCACCTGATTACCTCGCTCTGTCATGGAAGCGAGCACCTTCTTCCGCTCCTCGGGTGTTAATGTATCGCCGATCCAATCCCAAGCCAGCGACATTCGCTCCAGCATGGGCATCGACGCTTCATCGTTTCCACGGCCGCCTCCCGGGAGTTTCAAGTTGTGACTGGTGATGCCCTTTGGATCCCATGAAGCCAGATGCAGCAACCAACGGCGAGCCGCATTCCGATACTTGGCCTCACCAGTGACTTTGTAGGCCAGGGCGGTCCTCGCCAGGTGCGCACTGCCAACCTTGCCCGGCGTGAAAGTTCGCAGCCAGTTTTCGGCGCCGGAGCCGAGAACCGGAGGCTCGGGATAGAGATCCTCTTCGAGCGCGGCATCGGCTGCCTGGCGAAGGCGATCCCAGGACGGGACGCTCCCTTTTGCGACCGCCGCCCGCAGTCGATCGAGCCTGCCGTCGCCGAGGAACAGGCGCGGGCGGACACCGGCGAGCCGGGCCTTCAAAGCCTGCACATCAGGCATCAACAGCTCAGGGGCGGAATTCGGCACCGTGAAGCGCCGCGTTCTCGAAACCCCCAGCGCTGCGCCCTTCTCGTCGAGGTATACGACCTGCCAATCGTAGACAGCGGGTTTCAAACTCCTGAACGGCGGGTAGACCGTGGAGGTCTGCGGCTCGGTCAAGAAGCCATTCTTTGATCCTCCGCTCTCGCGAACCTCGAGGCGATAGCTCGTAGCTTTCTCATTTGGTGTCCAGCAGAATCCCGGCGGATTGATGCCCACTGTCTGCGCCTCGGCAGGATATGCCGCCAACTCTCCGGACCGCGGCGCTCTTTCGACGACTTCAACCGAGTCAGTCCAACGGAAGCTTGTCGAGCTGCAACCGAACGAAATAAGGCCAACCACCGCAGAGCAAAAACAACGCCGATATATATTGGTCACTCCGACTCTCCTTATCAATTGTACGGACACAAGAAACCGGCTATTCGTAGCTTTCTTCAGAGATGTCAGGGTTCACGGTCCGGTAAGGGTGCAGAATGCCTTCCGACCTGGACCAGTGATAAGGAGCTGATGGCTGCCCAGGAGGGTAATAGATCAGGCTTGCGTCCCATTGACCGGAAATAGCCGACAGCATAATCTCCACCACGCGATCTCGCTCTTTTAGAAATTCGGCTTCCGAAGGGATGAATCGAGGGTCGAAGAACGCAGATTCCCATGGGTCGGAGGAAGTACGGTGCTCCCTTTGATGACTGTATGCGTAAGTCAGCCGGGCCTGTAGCTCTTTCGCGTCGATTGGGCCTGCCGTATTGAGATAGAGATGGACTTCGCCGTTCACCAGGGCCAGAGCTTCGTAATCCAATGGAGCTCCCACTTATCAAGACGGTATAGCACTAACGAGGCTTCTTCTCAAACCCGCGATAGACTTGAGTTGGAGAAGCAATTATGTCCGATCGAAAAGACAAGCATCCGGCATTGCGGCCGCCCACGGCCGTGCTGACGCGAGGCTTCGATCCGAGCCTGTCCGTTGGATCCGCCCGCCCGGCCGTCTTTCGAAGCTCCACGTACGTTTTTTCCAGTCCCGAAGCGGCCGAGCGCGCTTTCGCGGTGATGAGCGGCAGAGAGCAGCGGGCCGAGAACGAGACGGTCGATCTCATCTATTCCCGCTTCAATCATCCGAACGCGGAGATCCTGGAAGACCAGATCGTTCCCCTCGAGAAGGGCGCTCACGCAGCCGCCGTTTTCAACTCCGGCATGGCAGCCATCATGACGTCGATCCTGACGGTTGCCCGCCCCGGACAGCAGATTGTCTACACCGTGCCTCTGTACGGAGGCACACAGCACTTCATACACGAGTTTCTGGAGCCGTTCGGAATCAAGGGTACGCCGGTTCCGGCAGGCGACGGTGACGCGCTGGACGAAGCGATTCGCTCAACCGGCAATCTGGCGGTTGTTTTTATCGAAACGCCCGCCAACCCGACGATGACGATGACCGATATCCATCGAGCGGTCGCAGCCGCCGCCGGTCGCGGAGACGGCAACCGGGCTCTGGTCATGGTCGATAACACCATCCTCGGCCCCACGTTTCAGCACCCGCTGGATCTGGGTGCGGATCTTTCGCTGTATTCGGCTACGAAGTACCTGTCCGGATTCAGCGACATGATCGGCGGCGTCGCCATCGCTGCGGACGGAGAACTGATACGCAAAATTCGCGGCCGCCGCGGCCTCTTCGGGAACATCCTTCAGCCGGATGAATGCTGGATGCTGGATGGACGGCTTCCCACCGTTGCCCTCCGCATGAATCGCGCCAGTAAAAACGCGCAAAGGATCGCGGAACAACTGGCCGGGCACAAGGAGGTCCGGAAGGTCTACTACCCCACGCTGTTCGACGATGCGGAACAGATCAGGATACGGGCCGCTCAATGCGACTTTCCGGGCGCGCTGTTTTCCGTTGACCTCTACGGCGGCAAGCCGGCTGCCTTCGATTTTCTGCGCAACTTGAAGATCGCCCGGAATGCCGTATCGCTCGGCGGCGTCGAGACGCTCGCCTGCCACCCGAAAACCACCACGCATTCGTCCGTGTCTCAGCAGGAACTCGAACTCGCGGGCGTGACCGACGGCCTGGTGCGAATCTCGGTGGGCATCGAGGACTGGCGGGACCTGCTCGCGGATTTCGAGCAGGCGCTGGATGCCATCCCGGCGGAGGCCGGCGTAGGACAATTGCGCTCCGGCTCTTGAAAGCTGGACCTCGTTCTGTTTTGTCGGGGCTTGTTTATAATCCCCGACGTTTCGTAAAATAAAGCATGCCGATTGCCGAACCTCTTGCCAAGGTTGCTGCGCTCGCCAAAACCGCGGGCGTTCTGCGTCCCCGCGATCTGGATGCGCATGGCATCGCACGACAATACCTGCGACTGGCAGAACAGCAAGGTCTCGTAGTCCGGTCGGGCCGTGGACTCTACACTGCAGCAGATGCTCCGGTTACCGAACTCCACACGATCGCCGAAACTTCGAAGAGAGTCCCACGCGGTGTCATCTGCCTGCTTTCTGCGCTGCGGTTCCACGACATCGGAACGCAGAACCCGTTTGAAGTGTGGATCGCGATTGGCGAGAAGGATCGCCGCCCTGCCGCTGAGTTCCCTCCCCTCCGTGTGGTTCGCTTCTCCAAGCAGTCGCTTGCTTTTGGCCAGGAGATCCATGACATCGAAGGAGTACCGGCCCGGATCTTCTCCGTTGCGAAGACCGTGGCTGATTGTTTCAAATACCGGAATAAAATCGGTCTTGATGTCGCGCTGGAAGCTCTGCGTGAGTGCCTCAAACAACGCAAAGCAACGACCGCGGACCTGTGGGCGGCCGCCAACGTGTGCCGGGTGGCGAACGTCATGAAGCCGTACATGGAGGCTCTCGTTTGAAGCCTGTCAAGCCTCGCAATTTAGCGGCTTCGATCCGCCAGAAGCTCCTCAACACTGCCACGAAGCAACGCGAAGACTTCGGTCTGGTTCTCACCCGGTACGGGCTGGAGCGGCTTCTCTATCGTCTGAGCCAGTCCAGGTATTGCGATCAGTTCGTTTTGAAAGGCGCCATGCTCTTTCAGATCTGGACGAACACGCTTCACCGTCCCACACGGGACCTCGATCTCCTTGGGTATGGGAATCCATCACCGGAACGCTGTCTCGCAGTGTTTCGTGAACTATGCGGACTCGTTGTTCCTGACGACGGCCTTGATTTCCCCGCTGAGGCCATCAGTGTCGAAAAGATCAAAGAGGATCAGGAATACGAGGGCATTCGCGTCAGGCTACTGGCGCGGATGGCGAATATCCGCATCCCTCTTCAGGTTGACGTTGGATTCGGTGATGCGCTGCCAGCGCGCCCCGGAGTGCTGAACTACCCGACACTCCTGCCCATGCCGGCCGCGCAGATCCAGGTCTATCCCATGGAAGCCGTAATCGCGGAGAAACTGGAGGCCATGGTGCATCTCGGTATGCTCAATAGCCGGATGAAGGACTTCTTTGATATCTGGTTCCTGGCACGAACGTTTTCGTTCGAGTCAAGTGCTCTCGCTGACGCGATTCGCATAACATTTGAGCGGCGCGGTACTCAGCTCGATCCAAGGGGCTTCGACGCCTTGACTGCCGAATTGTCGGTAGATACCTCAAAGCTCATTCAATGGCAAGCGTTCCTTAACAAGGGCAACCTGGTGGCACCGGAGAGCTTCGCCGGCGTGATTGGTGCGATCTTGGGATTCGTCTCATTTCCTCTGCACGCAAGCATCGCTGAAACTCGAAGACCGGCGTCTTGGCCGCCTGGTGGGCCTTGGCTCGAAGCGAACCGGAAAAACTTAGGATCAGAGTCGCCCATCGGCGTACCTGACCAGGAAGTGGGAAAGCTATGAAGCCCATCGAAACACTGGATGTGCGGAGCCGGCCGGAGTGGAGAAAATGGCTGGCAAAAAATCACAGCTCGCGATCTGAGATCTGGCTTGTATTCCACAAGAGCCATACAGGCACCAGCACGCTCAGCTACGACGATAGCGTCGAGGAGGCGCTGTGCTTTGGATGGATCGACAGCATCATCAAGCGCCTGGATGACTCCCGGTTTGCACGGAAGTTCACGCCCCGAAAAACAGACAGCAAGTGGTCGTCGATCAATCGTAAGAGGTATGCGGACCTTCAATCGCGAGGACTATTAGCGGCGCCGGGCCTGAATCGCGCACCTACGAGCCGGAGCGGCGATGCGCCACCCCGGGTCCCGTGGGCGATACCGTCGTACATGGAAGAGGCGTTAGAAGCGAATCCCCGTGCTGCGCAGTATTTCGAACAATTGGCTCCATCGTACCGGCGAACGTACATCGGTTGGATCGATTCGGCCAAACGTCAGGAAACCAAAGAAAAACGTCTTCGTGAAGCGCTCACACTTTTAGCGGCCGGCAAAAAACTCGGTTTGAAATGACGAGACT
>DASTMK010000074.1:0-7902 GCA_035714225.1 Bryobacteraceae bacterium
ATCTGCTGGATGCGCCAGTCGAATTTTCGAATAGCGCGGACTTGTTTTGCCTCGACCTTTACAGGCACTTCGATATCGAACCCCTCACACAAGCCGCCACGAAGACCCGCATTGTGTGGAGATGAACGGGGATGCCAGACATCCGCGCCACTACCTGAAAAAGCGCATCGACGCGCCGCGGTGTGCGGCGGGCTAGACGCATCGGTCTACGACAATACGCTGGATTTTTGCGGCCGTGAAGATCACTCGCCTAACCTGACTAAAGGGGTATGATTGAACCATGATTGACGGAAAATTCCGCTGGATTGCTCTGTTTTTCTTTTTTCTTGCCGCATGGATCCCTGCCGCCGCGCAGACTTCGCAGATCACGGGGCAAGTCACCGATTCGACGGGTGCGGCAGTTCCCGCGGCTAAAGTCTCGATACTCAGCCACCAAACCGGCATTCAACGGGATTTGACCACCAACTCCCAGGGTTATTACACAGCGGCGCTGTTGCCATACGGCGTCTACACCGTTTCGGTGTCCGTTTCCGGATTTCAAACATCGAGCCGACCGGATGTCCCTCTGCAGGAAGGACAAACGGCGCGGCTCGATTTCAGTTTGCAGGTCGGGCAAATCAGCGAGCAAATCCAGGTGGTTGGATCCGCGCCATTGCTGGAAACCGAGACTCCGACAATGAGTACCGTGGTCGACCGCCAGAGAGTGGTGGACATGCCGATCAACGGCCGCAACATTCTCTCGCTAGCGCTGCTGACTCCAGGTGTGCGGGCCATCGGGGAATTCGGTGGTCTGCCGGTCTCGAGTTACGACGGTTCCCGCCTGTCCATCGCGGGCGGAGCGGCCACTGTCAACAACTTCATGGTTGACGGCATCGCGGCGGAGAATTTTGCCAGTGGTGGAATGCAGATCAGCCTTTCGGTGGATGCGACCGAGGAGTTCCGCATCATCACTCGTAATCCGAGCGCCGAGTACGGACGAACCGGTGGGGGTGTAGTCAACGTTATCAGCCGCTCTGGAACGAACGAGTACCACGGCACCCTGTACTACTTCCACCGAAACAAGGCCCTGAACGCAAACGACTTCTTCAGCAATGCCGCCAACCGTCCGCGTGCGCCATTTGTGTTCAACCAGTACGGCATCACAGTCGGCGGACCGGTGAAGAAAGATCGCACCTTCTTTTTCTTCAACTGGGAGCGCTTCCACCAGCGAACCGAAGCGCGGGCGTTTCGCACCGTGCCGACGGAACGGCAGCGAGCGGGCGACTTCTCCCAAACGCTCGATGCCCTCGGGCGTCAGGTCGCCATCTACGATCCGGAGAGCACAAGGGAGGATCCAACCCGTGCAGGAACGTTCATCCGGCAGCCTTTCCAGGGCAATGTCATTCCGCAAAACCGCCTGAGCCCGGTGGCGCTTGCGGCATCGAGATACTACCCGGCGCCGAATAATCCGGGGCTCGCCAACACGGGAGTCAACAACTTCTATGGTCAGGCATCGGCCCCGCTCGATAAGGACATCTACGGCATCAAAGGGGATCATTATGTAACGCCTTTACGGCGTATCGCGGCCCGCTTCACGTACGACAACACCTTCCGCGGTCAACCGAATTTCTACTACAATATCGCGGAGCCGGACGCATCGTCGCTGAACTTCATCCGGAATAGCTCCGTCGTCAGCTATACCGACAGCCTTCGTCCCACGCTACTGCTCGAAGCTCGCGCCGGGCTGAACCGTTACTACACGCCCCGCATCACTCGTAGCTACGGCTTCGACGTGTCGGAGATCAACATGCCTGCGGCGCTGAACACCCAGATGCAGTTTCCCATGTTTCCGCGATTCAACCTGACGGATGTGACCACCATCGGAAACGGGGGCGGCGATCACCAGGTGCAGGCGAACAACTCCTATTCAGGGTCTGCCGCGATGACGTGGATTACCGGCGGGCATACCGTGAAATTCGGTGGCGAGCACCGGCTTTATCATGCGAACAACAGCCAGGGCGCGGGGGCGCTGCAGTTCAGTTTCAACCGGAGTTTTACTACCGGGCCGGATCGCAATGTCACGGCCACGAACGCAGGACACGGCTACGCCAGCTTCCTGCTTGGAGCCGCGGCGTCCGGCACCGCTAATCGGTACCAGCCAATTACGTACCAGGTGCGTCATTTCGCGTTGTTCCTTCAGGACGACTGGAAGATGACGCCGCGCTTCACTCTCAGCCCGGGACTGCGCTGGGAGTACGAAGGACCGCTGACCGACCGCTTCAACGCCATCAGCCTCTTCGATCCCTCAATCATGACCACGGTCAATGGCGTTGCCCTGCGGGGCGGCGTCATGTACCCGGGTGTTGATGGCCGTTCACGCGGCAACCGCGACGCCTCATGGACGGACTTCGGTCCTCGACTGGGCTTCTCCTGGCAAGTAAGGGACCGGACCGTGGTGCGCGGCGGCTACGGCATTTACTACTTGCCCACCAGCGGCACGTTCGTTCGAGCGGGGCAGACCGGCTTCACAATCACCACGAATATGCTCACCTCAGCCGACGGAGGGTTGACGCCGGAGGAGACCATTTCGAATCCGTTTCCCACCGGAATCATGGAGCCCGTCGGAAGCTCCGGCGGCGCGGTCACCGGCCTCGGCACCTCTATCACAGGCAACATGTTCAACCTGAAGCGCGGATATAGCCAGCAGTGGAACATGAACGTTCAGCGGGAGTTCGGCAACGGGTGGCTCATCGAGATTGGCTACATGGGCAATCGGGGTGTAAGCCTGCCGGCAAACCGCGAGTTCAGCTACCTGCCTGAATCCGCCCTCGCCCTGGGACCCGCACTCCAGGAGCTTGTTACTAACCCCTACGCCGGTCTTGTTTCGTCGGGCCCTCTCAGCGCGGCGCGCGTACAGCGGGGAGTTCTGCTGCAGACATATCCGCAGTACCTCAGTGCCACCGGTATGGATTCCTGGGCGAACTCGATCTACCATGCCGGAACGCTTCGGGTCGAGAAGCGATTCCACAACGGATTCTCGCTGCTTGGTTCGTATACCTGGAGCAAGCTGATCGACGACAACGTGGGTGGTGGCTTGAACGCGTTCGCCGACAGCGGCTCGAATAGTGTGCAGAACTGGAACGATCTCAGAGCCGAGCGGGCCGTCTCCACCAGCAATATGCCCCATCGCGTCGTCGTCTCGGGCACCTACGTCATTCCCACGCCCCGCTTCGAATCCCGCATTCTGCGCGGACTCGTCGCCGGCTGGCAGACCAACTGGATCTTCACGGCGCAAAGCGGCAATACACTATCCGTATCTACCACTGCGCCGGCATACACCGGTTCCCGTCCGAACATGATCGGCGACCCTGGCGTGGACGAGCCCACCATCACCCGCTGGCTGGATCGTAGCGCGTTTGCCCAGCCTGCCCAGTTCACCTACGGCAACGCACCTCGCAATCTGCCGTCGACTCGCTCGGATGCGCTGGTCCGGCTGGACGCATCGTTTTTCAAGAACATCGCCCTGACGGAGCGCATCACCGCGCAGTTTCGAGCAGAGGCCTTCAACCTGGCGAACACGCCGACGTTCGGTAACCCGGCGACCGGCGTATTGAACACGAACTTCGGCGTCGTATCGTCGCTTGCGGTGAATACGATTCCACGACAACTGCAGATGGCGTTGAAGATTTACTTTTGAGGAGCTCAGAATAGAAACAATGAGCGGCAGGTTCGCCTTGAGTGCGTATCCGCCGGCCACCAATCGTCTCGGGAGGCATGCACAACCGACATGCGACGCAGAGATTTTCTCAGCAGCGCGGCGGCAGGTCCCGCGGTAATAGTGCCTGTGGAAGCAACCCAAGCGGCAGACGATCCGGAGTCGCGCATTCAACGCGAAGAGCATCGCTTTGACGTGTTTGTCGCCGGCGGCGGCATGGCGGGCGTCTGCGCGGCAATCTCCGCCGCGCGGCACGGAGCCAGAGCCGGACTCGTGCAGGACCGGCCGGTGTTTGGTGGCAACTCGTCGAGCGAGATCCGCGTGCGTCCCGCCGGCTCCGCTCGCAACAACGCCTGGGCCAGGGAAACGGGCGTGATCGAGGAGTTCATGCTCCGCGACCTCGCTTCCAACTACGCCAAGTGCAACAGCAATTGGGACCTGATTCTCTATGACGCCGTGCGGCGGCAGGCGGGGCTTACGTCGTTCCTCAACACGCGCATTACGGAAGTGAAGTCGGCGCCTACGCAGAATGGACACCGCCGCATCGAAGCGATTCATGCCACGCAGCTTGCTACCGAGAAGAACTTCGTCTTCACTGCCGATCAGTACGTCGATGCTACCGGCGACGCTACGGTCGGCTTTCTCGCCGGCGCGGATTTCCGCTACGGCGCCGAACCTCGATCGGAGTTCAAGGAACCGCTCGCCCCTGTGAGGGGCGGCGACGTCTCGCTGGGCGCAACCATCGGACTCATGTCCAGGAACATCGGGCGCCCCGTGCCGTATGAGGCGCCCCCATGGGTGGAGACCTACCGCCGCCCCGAGGATTTCGGCCCCGGGCGCCGTGTATCCCGCGGCGGCGACACAGATGGATGGTGGTGGCTGTCGGTAGGCGCTCCTCATCACCAGGTGTATGACACGCCCGAGGTGCGCGACGAACTACTGCGCCAGGCGCTCGGCATCTGGAATTACATCAAGAACTACTCGCCGGATAAAGCGGCCGCGGCCAACTACGCGTTGGAGTGGGTCGGCATGGTTCCGGGGAAACGCGAGAGCCGCCGCTTGATGGGCGATGTTCTGCTCACCGAAGCCGATTGCCACCAGGACCGGAAGTGGCCCGACCGCGTGTGTTACGCAGGTTGGGACATCGATCTGCATGTCAGGGGCAATGTTCTGAACCGGAAGGACCCGCCCGAACGCGCCATCATCGACGCGCACTACAAGCACTGGATCACGGTAGCTCCGTTCAGCATCCCGTTGCGCGCCTTCTATAGCCGCAATATCGACAATTTGTGGATGGCCGGACGGGACATGAGTGTTACTCACGTTGCGCTCGGACCGGTGCGAGTACAACAAACTACCGCCTCGCACGGGCAAGCTGTCGGAACGAGCGCGGCCTACGCGTTCAGTCACAAGCTGACGCCGCGCCAGACCGCGGATCCCGAGGGCAAGCACATTCGCCAAGTGCAGCAGATATTGCTGCGGAACGACGTCCGGATTCCCGGTTTGAGGAACGGAGACGTGGAGGATTTCGCTCGGACCGCGACGGTGAAAGCGACCAGCGAATCGCCACTCGCATTCGGCGGCGTTCAGCCAGGTGAGTTCCGGGCGTTTACGACGCCGCTCGCGCAGGTTTTCCCGGTGACGCACGGCCGCATCGATACTCTCGAGCTGTACATGAAGAACGCCGGCACCACGGCGGAACTCCAGGTGGAAATCCAGGAACTCGAACGCATCTGGGACCGGACGGAAGGCAAAACCGTGGCGACGGCTAAGGTAGCGATGGATGCGAATTCGGAAGCCTGGGTTCCCGTCCCGCTGAATGCGAGGGTTCGACCCGGCCGGCCGTACCGTTGTTGTGTGCGCGGGCCGGAGCACGTCGCCTGGGTGCAGGCCGCGCATTATCCAACTGGCACGGTGGCGCAGTTTCTGCATATCTCTCCCGGCGGAATCGAGGCCAAAAACCGCCACCTTCCCAGCTTTCAGCTTGACGAAATCGACTTGCCTCCCTACCGGCACTGGATTACTCAGAGGGGGATCGCCCGCTCGTTGAAGGTTGCTCCGGCTCCGCTTCCCTACGCCGCTGCGAACGTAAACAACGGCGTAGCTTGGCCGATCGACATGCCGAACGTGTGGGTATCGGACCCCGCAGCCGGACTCCCCCAGTCGGTGGAGGTTCAATTCGAAGGCGAACGGACGGTCGACACCGTCCTGGTCGGTTTCGACACTGATCTGGATCCGCAAACGAACACGAAACCTCCGTTTTGGAAACCCTCGACGTGTGCCCGGCACTGGCGCTTGTTTGTAATGGCCGGAGGAAAATGGCGCAATGCGTACGAGGAGGAAGATAACTACCTCCGCCGCCGCACGGCGACATTCGATCCCATTGCTACCACAGCTCTGAAGCTCGAGGTACTGGCCACCAACGGCGACCCGTCCGCGAGAGTCTATGAAATCCGGGCCTACGACTCGCGCCGCATATGAATCGCGCTCGAAGTCTCCGCGGATCTCTGTGAATCCTTTGGCGCTGGACCTCTGGGGAGTCGTCACCATGGGATAGACTGAGGAAGCGTTGCATCTGCTCACCATGCCGCGGCCCCGGATACCTGCTCTGGCTGGAAGGCGCCGCGGGCGCGTGGATGAAGGCGCCCCGGCGACTCAAAAATAAAGCTTGAGCGCCAGTTGAATGATGCGAGGAGTTCCCGCCGAGTTGATGCGCCCGAAGAGCGGATCCGACGCCGACATGGAGGGTATGCCCAGATTCACGCGGTTGAAGAGGTTAAAGTAATCCGACCGGATCTCCAGTCGTCGCTCTTCTTTCGCGCCCAGGTAGAGTTCCTTGTATAGGGCGAAGTCCACGTTGGCCAGACTGGGTCCGCGGAGTATGTTGCGGCCGGTGTTCCCGTAGGTGCCCGGAGCGTTGGGTGTGAAGGCCGCGGTGTTGAACCACTGGCGAATCTTGTCGGCGCGCGGGCGGTTCTCGGGAAGCGCTGCGTTCGGAAGGATCTGGTCGGCGAAGTCGGTGGCGGTGGTGCCGTCGAGGTTGCGGTCTAGTCCGGAGAGCACGGTTAGCGGATTTCCGTCCTGCAGCGTCACGATGGCCGACGTGTTCCACCCCCCGAGCAGGCGGCGCGGCGCCGCGGCGAAGCCCGCCAGGCGGGGCAGCGGGAAGACCCACGAGAGGACGAAGCGGTGCCGGTGATCGAAGTCCGCATTGGCATAATCGAGCCGCTCATTCAACGGATCGCGCGCCGAAGATCCCCCAGGTCCGACCGCCGTGGATAGCACATCCAGCGTGTGGGACCAAGTGTAGTGCGCCTCCAGAATCGACTTCGACCACCAGACGTGGCCGCCGCCTGTCTTGCGGACTTTGAGAGTCAGCGCGTTGAAATTGGAGTTTCCATCGGTGCCCATCTCCTGAACCGAGCCGAAGTGCGGGCCATACGGCCGGCGCGCGTCGATGTTCGCATGGGTCGAAAGCGGCCTGCCATCCTGGCCGGTGCCCGGAACATAGCGTGGCGGGTTTCTCTCGTGCTGCATCAGCAGATGCGTGGACTTCGATCCGGTGTAGATGACCGAGGCGATCCACTCCCGCGTCGCCTGGCGCTCCACGCTGAGATTCCACTGCACGGTGTATGGCAGGGAGGTACCCGCGGCGGTGGAGACGTAAGTTAGCGGGCGCGGCGCGGCGGCTTGCTCCGCTGTTCCCAGGTAGGGATTGGGAATCGCGAATGCAGTTCCGGTGCGGAATACGTTGGCGACGCCGCCCGGCCCCAGCGAGCCCGGAGAAGTGATGGTCAGCGATTCGCTGAACGGGTAGGACACCTGGCTGCGCTGGTTGATGGAGGCGGAAATGGGCTGTCCGAAGAAAAACCCGGCTCCTCCCCGAATCGAGGTCTTTCCGGATCCCACCGGGTCGAAGGCAAACCCCAGGCGCGGAGAGACATTGTTCAGATCGCTCGCATACCCCTGCTCCGGGACGCCGGGATCGCCCGCCACGACGGCCCCCGTGGGCAGGTGGGGGAACCGTGTGGAATGGAGGCCGGGCCGGAATAGAGTGATCTTGCGCGCCTGGATCTCCCGCCAAGGCACAGAAGGATCGAAGCGCATTCCCAGATTCAGGGTCAGCCGTCGCGACACACGGTAGTTGTCCTGCAGGAACGCATGCAGGCGTCTCTGGCGAAGCGACTCACTGTACGTGCCGGTGGAGA
>DASTMK010000075.1:0-6975 GCA_035714225.1 Bryobacteraceae bacterium
TGAGTCCGCGCTCCCGCCTTCACTCCACGGTAATTAATGAAGGTGAAGAGCATAATCGCAACAGCAGGTGCCCACCGTAATCCCGGTGTGTTTGGAAACAGATAGGTGGCATAGATGCCCAATCCCACCGCGACGGTGGCGATGGAGCCGGATTGAATAATCAGAAAAGCCGCCCAACCGCACAGGAATGCAGTCAATGAGCCGTACGTTTCCCGCAGGTAGACATATTGGCCGCCCGATTGAGGCAGCATGGCGCCAAGTTCGGCATAGGCCAGCGCACCGAAAAACGAGATGATTCCGGCGACGACCCACACCGCCAGAATCGCCGTAGCCGAAGGAAGTTCACGGGCAATGGAAGCAGGCACGATGAAAATGCCCGCCCCAATCATGGTTCCCGACACGATCGAAATAGAATCGATCAATCCCAGTTTGCGTGGAAGTTCCGCCGCCGCTTTGGCCGCCCCAGTATTCGCGAGCATCTTTCCCGGTCCGCTGATCCGCCTATTCTAGCGCGAGTGCCCATAGACACCTGCTTCGTTGTACACTTTGGCAGTAAAATAGGATCTCTGGTGGATATCTACGAAGAAATCGTACGCCTTCGCCGTCTTGGGCAGAAGTGTGCCTTGGCTACCATCGTGGAAGTCAACGGCTCCATTCCCAGCTACGAGAGTGCAAAAATCCTCGTGCGGGAGGACGGCTCCATGACAGGCACGATTGGCGGCGGCTGCGTGGAGGCGGAGGTCTGGAGTATCGCATGCAGCGTAATGGAAACGGAGAAACCGCAGCGGCTTACGTTTAACCTCGGCCAGGATGCCGCGTATGACAACGGCCTGATTTGCGGCGGGCAGTTGGAAATCTTTGTGGAACCTCTCATCCCGCCGCCGGCGGCGTTGATTTTCGGAGCCGGACATATTTCGAAGAGCCTCGCCAGGATCGCCGGTGTTGCGGGATTCGAAACCACCATCGTCGACGACCGCGAATCCTTTGCCAACCGGGACCGGTTCCCCGAGGCAGGCGCCATTTTCGCCGGTGAGTATGAAGAGGTGTTTCCGCAACTCACTGTGAACGGTTCGACGTATATCATCATCGTGACGCGCGGGCACCGCGACGACATGCGCGTTTTGCGATGGGCGGTAGAGACCCCCGCGCGTTACATCGCCATGATCGGAAGCAAGCGGAAGGTTATCGGCGTCATCAAAGAGCTGGAAAAGGAAGGTATTCCGCGCTCGGACTTCGAGAAGATTTTCGCCCCTATGGGGTTGGAGATCGGCGCCGTCACACCGGAGGAGATCGCCGTCGCCGTTGTCGCGGAGATGATTGCCGTTCGCCGCAACCCGGGTGGAAACTGGCGCACGATCTCAAAGTCGATTTTTGCGGCGGAGAAACCGGTATTGAAGTGACTGCCACGGCGGTCATTCTCTCCGGCGGCGCGTCGAGCCGGATGGGATATCCGAAGGCGCTGCTCGATTACCAGGGTGAAACCTTCGCGGACCGCCTGATTTCGGCATTTTCGGATTGTTGCCAACCGGTGCTGCTGGTGGTGGGTGCCGACGCCGCGCTCATCAAAGCTGGAATCCGCCGTGGCGATGAGGTGCGCATGGTGCTGAATCCGGAGCCCGAGCAGGGACAATTCAGTTCACTTCAGTGCGCTCTGCGGGAAGTGGACGAGGCATGCGATGCGGTTGCGTTTACTCCCGTGGACTATCCTTCCATCCAGCATTCCACTATTGCGCAACTGATGGATGCGCTCCGCGCCGACACAAAGAACAACCTGTTTTTTATCCCAAGGTTCGAAGAGGAGCGGGGGCATCCGGTGGTATTCCGCGCGTCCCTGATTCCGGAGTTTCTCGCGCTCGGGAGGGAAGCGCAGGCAAGGCAGATCGTGCATAAGTATCGGGATCGGACGAAGTATATAGACGTGGGCGACCCCGGTATCACGCGTGATGTCGACGACAGGGAGGCGTATATACGTCTGGTGAGCGGATCGTGAAACGGCCCGCACGCCGTGCGTTGCTGGTGCTGCTCGCGGCGGTTGCCGGAGTAATTGTGCTGGCTCCAGTGCTCAGCGCGGATCGCTTCAAGGAGCGGATTCGCACAGGTCTCGAGCGCGCGCTGATGCGGAAAGTGGAGATCCAGGGCCGGGCCCACTTCAGCATCCTGGCGGGTCCGGGCTTCAGCGTCGATAATGTGCTGATCTCCGAAGACCCCAGCATGGGAATCGAACCGTTCGCCCATGTCGGCACACTCACCGCGCGGATTCGCCTGCGCAGCTTGCTGTACGGGCGAATGGAGTTTTCAAGTCTCCTTCTGGATGAGCCGAGTGTGAATCTGGTGCGTATGGCGGATGGGCCATGGAACGTTCAGCCTCTGCTGAAACGCGCGATTACGCGCGGAAGGCCGGCAGGCGGGACGCCGCCCGACATCGAGGTGCGAACGGGGCGGCTGAACTTCAAGTTCGGCGACACCAAGTCGGTTTTCTATCTTAGCAACGCGGACGTGGATGTATATGCGCTCTCCGGAAACGACGGAGCCTTCGCCGTGCGATTTTCCGGCGAACCCTCGCGCACCGACCGCGCCGCGCAGAGCCTCGGCCGGCTGATAGGGCGGGGGCAATGGCATCCCGGAGAGAAGCAGCCCGGCCGGTTGAACGTCTATCTGGAATGGGAGAAGAGTCCTCTGGCTGAAGTGTGGATGCTCGGAGCCGGACGTGATTTGGGGGTCCACGGACACATCGCTTCCCAGGCGCGCATCGAAGGTGTTCTGCCGCGCCTCGACGTGACAGGAACTATGCAGGTCGATGAAATCCACCGGTGGGACCTGAGACCCGCTCGTGGGCAGTCCTGGCCCATCAGCTACCGGGGGACGTTGGATCTCGCTTCCGAAACTCTGGATGTGGCCATGGAAGATTCGAGTCTGCCGGTATCGGCGCACTTCCGCGCAACGGGGTTGTTGTCGGCTCCGGCTCTTGGCACGACCATCACTTTCAGACAGGCGCCTATGGCTCCCGCGGCGTCCATTGCACGCCACATGGGGCTGCCGCTGCCTCCGGATCTCGAGCTTCAGGGGACATTGGATGGTGTGATCGGCTACTCCGGAGCGACCGGTTTTCAAGGGCGCCTGGCAATGATGGACACTTCTGCCTCCATGCCTTCAGCGGCGCCGGTCACGTTGGAACGTGCGGATGTAGTGGTAAGCGGGCGGCGGGTCGAGTTGCTCCCGGCAACCGTGGAGGTTGGGAAAGGGCAGCCGGCGCGCGTCGAGGGCGAGTACGATGGTGCGAACCGGACGGCAGCCGTCCGGATTCAGACGCGGTCGCTTGCCATCTCGGATCTTAAATCTACCGCCGGGCGGCTTCTGGGCGCGAGTTCCCCCCCTCTGCTGAGTCTTTGCGTAGGCGGCCGGTGGCGCGGTTCGATCCGCCACGATTGGGCAACCGGGAGTGAAGGAGCATGGTCCGGGAATTTCGATCTGCTGAACACTGCGATCCCGATCTCCGGGTTGAACTCCCCTGTTCGGATTGCTTCCGCATCGGCGGTGCTGAAGAAGAATCATCTTCTGTTGACCCGGATAGAGGGCGAGGAGGAGGGGATCGCGTTTCGCGGGGAATACCGGTTCGACGCCAAAGCCGAACCAGCGCACCGGCTGAGCATCACGATTCCGGAAGCGGAGGCGGCTGCCGTGGAGCTTGCGCTGAGGCCCACGTTGGGCCGGCCGGAAGGGTTTTTCGCAAGGGCGTTCCGTTTTGGCCGCGCCAGATTGCCGGATTGGTTGAAGAACCGGAACGCCCAGGCGCTGGTTCACATCGGCCGCCTGACAGGAACAGGAACCGCCGCGTCCATCGAAGCCCTGCGGGCGGACGTCGTTTGGACCGGGCCGGCGATCGAATTGAGGGACGTCCGCCTGCGCTATGCAGGTGGCAGCCTGAGGGGTTCGGGTGGAGTGGATCTAAGCCGGGCGGAGCCTGGGTACAAAATCAAGGCCCACCTGAATGAAATCGGCTGGCGCGAAGGCACCGTTAGCGGCGACCTCGATATCAGTACATCCGGTACCGGTCCGGCTGTGCTCCGGAATCTGAAGTCCGCGGGCTGCTTGAATGCGCAATCGGTGGAGATTCTCCGTGACCCGGATATCCACGCGCTTTCCGGCTGTTTCGAATTCTGGACGATGGACGGGGTTCCGCGCCTGGAACTCACGTCGATTAAAGCGTCGTCGCTGAACGAGAGCTTTCTCGGGACGGGCTCGCTGCAGCCCGACGGACGGCTGACCGTGGATTTGACCAGCGGCCCCAGGCAAGTGCGAATGGCGGGGACGTTGAATCCCTGGCAGTTCGAAGTGAGCACGGAAAAAGCAGAGCGCCGGTGATGTTTCATCATGTTCTTTATGAGGAGCATCGAAAATGAACCGCGCTACAATGGTGTTGTCTGCTCATGGAGTTCGTTCCCGATGCGTCTCTTACTGAAGCTCTGAACGATGCGCGGGCTACGGCGCGGGACCAGCTTGCTGCAGCGTGGCAGCTCCAATTGGAACGCGTTCAGGAACAGCTTGCCTTCGGTTGGAAAGAGCATCTCGATCACGTGTTCGAAGAGCGGTTCGCCGAACTGTCTTCGAGGGTCTCGGAAAGCTTTCGGTTGGAGGTCGCGGCTGAGGTTGAGAAGGCCGCGGGTACCACCCGCCGGGACGTCAGCGACCGCTTGAACGAGTCCGTGCGCAGGATGTGCAAGGCCGCCAATCACGAGGAGTGGACGGCGGCATTCCTGGAATCGAGTGCGGCGTTCTCCGAACGCATTGCTCTGTTCAGTGTCCTGGGCGAGAACCTGCAACTCGAAGGGGCGTGCGGGTTGGCAGATGCTTTGCCCGGCGATGTGCAGCGGATTTCCATACCACTGGGATCGGCTCCGGCATTCGCAAACGCCGTAGAATCGTCCGATACGGTGGCGGCGATGCGGAGCGCCACCGAGATTTCCAAAACATTTTCGGACATTGTTGGCGAGGATGAAACGCAGAGAGTGTACCTGTTTCCCGTCGTCAACCGTCAGAGGGTAGTAGCAATATTGTATTCCGAACCGCGGGTGAACACGGGGAGCGTGAGCGCTCTTGAGCTCCTCTCCACGATAGCGGGCTTGTCGCTGGAGAATAGAACGACGGGAGCGGGAAAGGTGCCGGGCTTGGTGGGAATCGCTGCGGCGACGACTCCGGTGCAACCGGCAGGATGGTCTGATTTGCCTCCGGAAGATCAGGCGCTGCACCTGAGAGCACAGCGGTTCGCGCGAGTACAAGTGGCGGAGATACGGCTGCACCGGGCAGAGGCCGTCAGAGCCGGACGCCGGGAGCGCCAATTGTATTTCGCAGTGAAGCAGGCGGTCGATTCCGCCCGTGAAACATTCAGGCGCGAATTTGTGAGCGCCTCGCCGACAATGGTTGATTATCTCCATATGGAGCTGGTGCGTACTCTTGCCAACGATGAAATTTCCGTGCTCGGTCCGGACTATCCGGGGCCAATGGTTTAAGCCCGGCATAGCCGCGCTGTTTCTTTTGCTCGCCGCAGATCTTCATGCGCAGGGCGGCCCGGCCCTGCTTCGTTCCTTCCGCGAAAAACCGACAGCGGCAAACCGTCAGGCTGTAGAACGCTATGCCGCGGCGCGAACCAGGACCCAGGCGGGCGCACTGGCATATCTTGCGCTGGGCATTGCGGACCTCGATCGGTCCGATTTCGCGTCCGCGCGGACCAATCTTCGTAAGGCAAGGGAATTTCTGCCGCGCCTCAAGGACTACACAGGCTATCTGCTGGCATCGGCGGAGTTCGGTGTAAACGATTTCGACAAAGTGAAAGATTATCTGGATCCGGTTTGGGACCACAAGCCTGCTTCCCCACTTGTCCCGAAAGCGGCGTTACTGGCTGCCAGGGCGGACATCGCGCGCGGCAAGCCGGGCGATGCGATCAAGATCCTGAAAAAAGATTTCGAATCTCTGCCGCAATCGGCAGGGCTCCTTGCACTGGCGACAGCCCTCGAGAATACAGGCGATAGGGCGGATGCGGCCGCCGCATACCAGAAGGTTTATTACGAGTATCCTCTCGCCTCCGAAGCCAGTCAGGCACAAGCCGCCATTTCGCGGCTCCAAAACGCGATGGGCGCCGAATTTCCGCCCGCGATGCCCCAGGCAATGCTGGAGCGGGCAAGTGCTCTCATTACCGCACGGCGCTACGCGGACGGCAAGCGCGAACTGGAAAGGCTCACGTCTCAATTGGCGGGAGCGCAGCGCGATCTGGCGCTGGTTCGTATTGGCGCGGCGGATTATTTCGCGGGAGAGACCAGCCCGGCCTACCGGTATCTGGCGAGCCTGAAAGTAGAGGATCCGGAAGCGGACGCCGAGCGGCTCTATTACCTGCTTTCCTGTGCGCGCCGGACCGGAAACGATGCCCGGATCGCAGAGGCTGCGGAGGAATTGGGCCGTCGCTATCCGAAATCCCCATGGCGTTTTTCCGCACTGCTGAGCGCGGGAAACCACTACCTGCTGGTGAACGACGCTTCAAAGTACGTGCCGTTCTACGCTCAAGCTGCACGCGATTTCCCGGACGACGAGCGGGCGGATTATTGCCACTGGAAAGTGACCTGGAATTCCTATATCCGCCGGAAGGCGGATGCCGCCGGTCTGTTGCATGAGCACCTGGAACGATATCCTCTCTCTGAAAAAGCCAATTCGGCGCTGTATTTTCTCGGACGCATGGCAGAGGAAGCCGGGGACCTGGCCTCGGCGAAGTCGTTCTTCCGGGAAGTGGCAATGCGATACCCGAATACGTATTACGCGGTGCTGGCCAGGGAGCGTCTGGAAGAGCGCACCATGCGGAACGTGGTCGCTTCGGGCGCGGCTGTCGATCTGATTTCGCGCATCTCGTTACCCAAACGCGTGGCGCAGGAGAGTTTTCAGCCGAACTCCATCACCAAGATGCGTCTGGAGCGCGCGCGGGAATTGGAG
>DASTMK010000076.1:0-8936 GCA_035714225.1 Bryobacteraceae bacterium
GCGGAGTCGCACAGCGCTTTCCGCTCCGGCTGGGCATGGCAACCGGCCGTCTGATCGAGCGAGCCGATTGGCGCGCACTTCGCTGGGACTCGTCTACCTCAGCTATTGTGCCTTCCTTTGCGTTGGATGCAGCCTGGGCAAACGTGTCCATGCGCGTGTTTGCTGTTTAATGATAAGGGATGCCGGAAGCCGGTGTAAAGAGAATTCCGCTAAAAATGGCCGATTTTTAAGGTTTTTTGCTCACGGGAGGCGCTGGGACCCCCATAAACAGGGGTTTAGGACGCCAAAACATTTAGGCTGGCCGATGTTTTGGTGATTTTGAGCCCCGGCGGCGTGTTTCCGCTCCTACGCCGCGGCCCCTTCGGAAGCCGCCGCCAAGCCGAGATGCTTCCGGATTTCTGCCTCGATGCGGTTCCGGAGAGCGGGGTTGTTCTGAAGAAACAGCCTCGCGTTTTCGCGGCCCTGGCCCAGCCGTTCGCCGCGAAAGCTGAACCACGATCCG
This sequence comes from Bryobacteraceae bacterium, assembly GCA_035714225.1. Taxonomy (GTDB): domain Bacteria; phylum Acidobacteriota; class Terriglobia; order Bryobacterales; family Bryobacteraceae; genus CAADGY01. Next base: position 503 of record DASTMK010000076.1, read on the forward strand.
CTCTTCTCCACCAGGTTGTTGGCGGCACCCAGATCCAGCAGGTCGCCCTCGCGGGAGACGCCGCGGCCATAGAGGATGTCCACTTCCGCTTCACGGAATGGTGCCGCTACCTTGTTCTTGACGATCTTGATTTTTGTCCGGTTGCCGACGGTCTTGTCTCCGTCCTTGATCGCCGCCAGACGGCGCACTTCCGCCCGGACGGAAGCATAGAATTTCAGGGCTCGGCCGCCGGTGGTGGTCTCCGGATTGCCAAACATAACGCCGATCTTCTCGCGGACCTGATTGATGAAGATGAGGCAGGTATTCGTGCGGGCAACCATGCCGGTAAGCTTTCGAAGCGCCTGCGACATCAGTCGCGCATGCAGTCCCATGAAGCTGTCGCCCATCTCCCCTTCGAGCTCCGCTTTGGGAACCAGCGCCGCCACCGAATCGAGAACGACAGCATCCACGGCTCCGCAGGCAACCAGGGCCGCCATGATTTCCAGCGCCTGCTCGCCGTAGTCGGGTTGTGAGACCAGCAGGTTGTCGACATCCACACCCAGATTGCGGGCGTAAAGGGGATCGAGCGCGTGTTCGGCGTCGATGAACGCCACCGTGCCCCCGGCCTTCTGTGCTTCCGCCAGCACCTGTAGCGCGATGGTCGTTTTGCCGGACGACTCGGGACCGAAGATCTCAATCACCCGTCCTCTGGGAAAGCCGCCCACTCCCAGGGCGGCATCGATCGAAATCGCCCCGGCCGGAATCACGGAAACGGGCAGCGCATTCCTGGATCCCAGGCGAAGAACCGAACCTTTTCCGAATTGCCTGTCGACTTGGCTCATGGCCTGCTCGATCGCCCGCCGCCGCTCACCGTCCATTCGCAGATTCCTCCTGCAACGGAGTTGGTAGCTTGAGATACCCGTTCGTCTCAGTCAAAGGCGGAATCGAGGGTAAGATCGGAATTGGGAATGAGCGCGAAAAGAAGGATTGTGCTGTTCGCCGCGACAACCGGATACCAGGTCCGTGTATTTGCTGATGTGGCGCAGCGTCTGGGTTTCGATCTGACTCTGGCGACGGATCGCTGTCACGTTCTCGACGATCCGTGGGGCGATCACGCGGTAGCGGTGCGTTTCGACAAGCCCGGCCCGTCGCTCAAAGCGCTGCAGGGACCGTTTGACGGCGTCGTTGCGGTGGGCGACCGTCCTACGCTGCTGGCGGCCGCGGCGGCGGAGCGTTTCGGCGTCCGGTACCACCCGGTTCGCGCGGTCGAAGCGGCGTCGGACAAGTTTCTGGCGCGAGAGCGTTTCCGGGCCGCGGGCTTGCGCCTTCCTTCCTACTGCCGCATTCCGCTCTCGGGCGATGCCGCCGCTTCCGCGAGTACATCCTATCCCTGCGTTTTGAAGCCTCTGGGCCTCTCCGCCAGCCGCGGCGTTATCCGTGCCGATTCCCCGGAGCAGTTCGTGGCGGCTTTCGAGCGGATTCGATCCATTCTCGAGCAGCCGGACATCGTGCGCCGGCGCGCCGCTCAGGATCAGTTCCTTCAGGTGGAGAGCTATATACCGGGCTCCGAATATGCGCTGGAGGGGCTGGTGACGAAAGGGCGGCTGCAAACGCTTGCGCTGTTCGATAAGCCGGATCCGCTCGACGGGCCTTTCTTCGAGGAAACCATTTACATTACGCCTTCCCGGGAGCCCGGACCCGTCCAAAACGAACTCATCGAAACGGCGGCGCGTGCCGTCGAAGCCCTGGGCCTCACGGACGGTCCGGTTCACGCCGAGATGCGCCACAACGATCGGGGCGCCTGGATTCTCGAAGTAGCGGCGCGGCCCATCGGGGGACTGTGCGCCAAGGCCCTGCGATTCCGCGGGGGGATGGGCCTCGAAGAACTCGTGTTGCGGCATTCGGTGGGCGAGGACGTTTCCGGGGTCGCTCTTTCCGAAGAGGCCTCCGGCGTCATGATGATTCCCATTCCGCGCGAAGGCATTTACGAATCCGTGAGCGGCGTGGAAGAAGCCCAAGCTGTGGCGGGCGTCGAGGATGTGATCATCACCGCCAAAGAGGGCCAGAAGCTTCTGCCGTTGCCCGAAGGCAGCAGCTACCTGGGGTTCCTTTTCGCTCGCGCGGCCAGCCCGGAAGCGGTGGAGACGGCGCTGCGCCAGTCGCACGCCAGACTCGAATTTCAGCTTGCGACTACGCTGCCGGTGCTGCGGGCGCCTGCCGCGCGCGGGCGTTGAGAGTTGGGCCGGCTCTCATTTTCCCGCCGCGCGGTTCACAAACCGCACCCGGCCGAAACTTTCCGGGACGTGGAAGTTCGGCTTGGGGCTCGACACGGGCGACCACGTGCTGTACTGCGCGTTGGTGATGCCGCCCGCGCGATTCAGGTTCAGTCTCCAGGTGTCGCCGTCGAGGGGAGGCGTGTGCGCGGCATCTTTTTCGAAGTTCGTGAACGGGATTGCCAGCTCGAGGATCCAGTGATCGTCGTCCGGCGACTCCCGCTTCTCCGGAAGCCCGTGGAAGGAGGTGCGATAGCGCACTCCTTCCGGCTCCCAGTGGAACGGCCCTTTATACCAATCTGCACGAATGAAATTGAGCATCGTACCAATGACGTTGATCTCGAAGCCATAGTAATTCCGGGTCTTCTCCGGGTTCGGGCTGAGGAAGACTTCAACGCAATCGTCCCGTGAGACCGGGCCATGACGCTCGGTAACCGTGGCCGATATGTGCTTGTCGTGGCAGTAGTAGCCGAGGTACAGGTTCCTGTCGTCCCAAAGCAGCTTCACGACCGTCTGTTCTTTGGCCCCCTCCTTCCACCAGTTGAAGTTGAAATCCCCGGCGGGGGGAGCCTGCTGCCATGCGGCCTCGTCCAGCTTGCCGTCGATCGCGATGGCCGACGGCGCGCGATAGATGTCGTATTGAGGCTGCGATTGCGCGCCGAGCGGCAATGCCGCAATCAGGAGGGAGATTACCCGGAGCGTCTGCACCGGAGTAGTATATCGAATCGCTTCACTTCCGCACGCCGATCATCCAAAAGAAGAAAGCGAGCACGGCCTTTCTGACCTACAGGGCCGCCTGGATGGTCATCGAGAGCCGCGACTGGTGATGGCGGCACGTCGCGGTTGACACGCCGGGCGGTATTGGTGCATACCCATATCAAAAATCTATGGGTAGGCCACAAAAGCCCGGTGCAGAGGCGATAGGGATTCTGGATCTGCTCATTCTTTCCCGCTTGGCTCGCGGATCCATGCATGGATTCGGGATCGCGGAGTATCTTCATAATGTTTCGGATGCTTTGCACGTCGAAGAGGGATCTCTGTACCCGGCCCTCCACCGGCTTGAGTCGCAAGGCCTGATTGAGTCCGAGTGGGGAGTTTCTGAGAACAACCGCCGCGCGCGATTTTACCGGCTGACTCCGCGCGGGCGGAAGCAGATCCGTGTCGAGGTGTCGAACTGGCGGCGTCTGGTGGCCGCCGTCAATCAAGTTATTGATCCCCTGGTACCGTGATGCTCAAGCAGTTTTTGATTGACGTACGGGTTCGGCTTGCTGCTCTGCTTGCCCGGCGTGCAATCCATGAGCGGGCCGATGAAGAGGTGCAATTCCATCTCTCAATGATCGAGCAGCGCATGATCAAGTCCGGCATGCCACCCGAGATCGCTCGTATGCAAGCTCGACGCGAGTTCGGGAACCCCACACTCATCAGGGAACAAACGGCCGATTCCTGGAGGTATGCATCCGTGGATTCGCTCATTCAGGATGTCCGCTACGGGTTGCGGCTGTTTGGGCGTAAGCCCGGCTTCACGGCGATTGTGGCGCTGACGCTCGCGCTCGGGATCGGCGCAAACACGGCTGTTTTCAGCATCGTGGAGGCCGTACTGCTGCGGCCTCTGCCGTACAGAGACCCTTCACGTCTGGTCGTCATCTACCTGCGCAACGTGCACGAAACCGGCACATCGAAGATGTTCGCCAGTTTGCGGGACTATCGCGTATTCGCGCGCGCCCACAGCTTCGAGCAGGCAGCAGCGGCGACATGGGCCACAGGAGGCCGTCTCCTGCGGGGATATGGGCAGGCGCAGGACATTCTGGCGATGCCTGTGAGCGAATCGTTCTTTGCCTTGCTTGGTGTCGAACCCGCGCTCGGCCGTACGTTTATACCGGGGGGCGTGCAGGGCGGCTGCTCGGTAGTTCTCAGCGACCGGCTGTGGCGCGGCCCTCTCCGCGGGGATGGCGCGATTATCGGCAGTAGCATCGAACTCGACGACCGCTCCTGCACCGTGCTCGGAGTGATGCCGCCTTCCTTCGCGTTTTATCCCACTGCGGCACAAGCCTGGATGGTGCTGACCCCGGACTTCTCGCCGCCGCCTGACCAGATCCCGATCGGCATCTTTGCGCGTCTTCGCCCTGGCGTGACGATCGCGCAGGCCCAGGCTGAAGTCTCGGCTCTGCACACGGCACTCCACCGTAGCGATGGCCAGGAACGCGACCTGGCGCCCCTGGTGGCCGATCTACATGGCGAATTCACGTTTCTTGCGGAAGCACGGCTGCGCGCCAGCGCGAATTGGCTGTGCGCGCCGCGCTCGGGTGCGGGCGCGCCCGGCTCGCACGCCAGTTGCTTACGGAAGGGCTGTTGCTCGCTACGGTTGGCGGTGCGGCCGGGATTGCTGTGGCCTTAGCCGCAATCCACTACTTCCGTGTGGCGGCACCAATAGAGATGCCACCGGGTGCCGATGTGCGGATGAGTTGGCCGGTCCTGGCCTTCACCGCCGTGGTTTCCCTTGCGACCGCGCTGCTGTTCGGAGCGCTGCCTGCATGGCGCGCCTCGCGGGCAGTCGAGAGTCTGCAGGCGGGGCGGAGCAGCGCGCAGGCCACGCCGCATCGTGTGATGAAGACGCTGATTGCGGCCGAGATGGCGCTTTCCCTGGTGCTGCTGGCGGGCTCGGGCTTGTTGATGCAGAGCGTGCTGCGCCTGGGCTCGGAGCAACTCGGATTCGAAAGCCGCGGCCTGGTGACGGCACGCGTGAAGCTGCCGGTGGAGGATTACCAGAAGCCGGGCCGCCGCGTGCAATTCTACGATCGCGTACTCGAAGCGCTGGGCAATAAGGCCGCGCTCTCGACGGGACTGCCGCCACATGGGTGGTCCGGGCTTGCGACGCTGCACATCCCAGGCCGGGAGCCCTCCGGATCGCATGATGCCGGCTACCGGAGCGTCTCACCGCGCTATTTTCGGGTGATGGGCGAACGGCTACTGCGCGGTCGCGAGTTCAACGATCGCGACCGTGCGTCTTCGGAGCCGGTGGTGATCGTAAACGAGGCGCTCGCACGCCGCTACTTTGCTAACGCTGATCCTATTGGACAACGCATCGCGTTGAACGAACCTTCGGAGACGAACCCGTGGCGGGTGATCGTCGGGGTGGTGGCGGATGAAAAGGGCTGGGGCGGCTTCGACCGCATGGGCTGGGCGGTCATGCCGGGGGCGTTTAAGCCGCTCGCCCAGGATGTACCGCGCTCAGCGGCTCTTGTTGCACGCGGCTCAGCGGCAGATCTTCGGCGGGCGGTGACAGGAATAGATGAAACAGTGGCGATCGGCGAAGTTGAGGCGATGGACGCTGGGCTTGATAGAGTGCTCGCGTACCCGCGATTCCGCGCGGCGCTTCTCAGCGCGTTCTCCCTGTTTGCCGTGCTGCTGGCGGCAATCGGACTGTACGGCATGCTCGGGCAGTTCGTTGTACAGCGCACTCCGGAGATCGGCATTCGCATGGCGATGGGCGCGCGTCCCGCAGACGTGCTCCGGCTCGTAGCGTGTCAGGCCGGCGCTCCGCTGACGGCTGGACTCGCTTTGGGCCTCGCGGGCGCATTGGCGCTCAGCCGGTCGCTCGCGAGCGTGTTATATGGGGTGCAGGCAGGCGATCCCGCGACATTCGCGGCCGTCTCGCTCGCATTGATTGCCGCAGGAGCAATTGCAGCGTTCTTTCCGGCACGACGCGCGGCTCGCGTCGACCCGATGACCGCCCTGCGCAATGAGTGAAACCGAACCAGGAACGGCGCGAGGGGCCGTTTATGCTTTGGACCGCGGCGGCACGTAATCGGGCGGGAACGCCGCACCGGCTCCCCAGAAGTATTCTTCCATCTGCTTCATCAGGAATTCCTGCGCATCCGGGTTCCCGAGGTTGAGGCGGTATTCGTTCATGATCATCTTCATTTGCTCAACCCAAAGCCGCCACGCTTCCTTGGAGACGTTTTCGTAAATCCGCTGTCCCAGCTCGTTGTCAAACGGCGGCTCATCCAAGCCCGCCATTTCGCGCTGGAACTTCACGCAGAAAATTTTACGCCCGCCGGGCTTCTCAGCATCCATCGGTGGAGGAAATCCGCCGCCACATCCCATCGCTAGCTCCTATCGTTTGTTGATACAAATTCAGGATAGCAGACAAGGCTTTGGAGACCGTGGTTCCGTTCAGCCGGCACCGTTTTCCGGCCGCCGTTCTTCGCGCGCATCTCTCCGGGCACGTAGCATCTCCAGGTATTCCGAGAGTTTGAACGGAGTGGAGGCACCTTTCTCCATGTCGCGCTGGACGGCCTTCTGATAGCGCTGAAGAAGGTTCCGCCTCTGACTGCCTTGAAGATTGCAATCGCCAATGTCCAGGAGCAGGTCGATCTCCCACCGCCGGAAACTGTTGCGCTTCATATTGCCACGCAGTAACTCCTGGATGAGCTTGTTGAACTGCTGCAGGATAGCGTCGCTATCCGGTTCCCGTCCAAGCATTCCAAGAATCTCATCGGCGATTTCACGCTCCGGCATTAGATAAACTGGAAGAAATGGGCTCGGATACGTCAGGCCCTCGCGATGCGTCTGTTCGCCCGGCAGCGGTGGAAAGGCTGTTCGAATTTTCACTGCTTGGGTTGCTTACGAGCGGATACCTTGCCGTCGCGGGTTCCGGCGCTCTGGACGTACCCACTCTCGCGGCCACCGGGATCGCTATCGTTCTGCGCGCTTTGATGGCCGCTGGCGTTCTCCGGCTTCGCATATCGGACACTGCCGTAACGGTTGCCACGCTCTGCTATATCGCGTTCTATCCGCTCGACTACTTTTTTCTCTCCAGAGAGTTTCTTGCGGCGACGGTACACCTGGTCTTCTTCCTGCTGGTAGTGAAGGTGCTGACGGCCAGGACCACGCGCGATTATGTCTTCGTCAAAATCGTGGCTTTTCTGGAGCTGCTGGCAGCGTCGGTTCTATCGACCAGCCTCAGTTTTTTCGTCTTCCTGGCCTTTTTCCTGGTATTCGGCGTCGCCACGTTTACCAGTTCGGAGATACGCCGTTCCACGGGGAAGCGCGTAGCCACTTCGCGCGCCGGTCTGCGTTCGATTCACATACGCCTCACCGCGCTGAGCCTGGTGATCGCGATGGGCATCCTTGGCATGACGGCCGGCCTCTTTTTCCTGCTGCCCCGAACGGCGCGCGCGGCGTTCCAGCATTTCGCTTCGCAAAAATACCGGCTGCCCGGGTTTTCGAATGAAGTGACGCTCGGGGAAATCGGCGAGATCAAGCGACAGAGCACACCGGTGATGCACGTGCGCATCGAGGGCAACCGCAGCCAGTTGTATCTGAAGTGGCGCGGCGCCGCGCTGGCGGAGTTCGACGGCAAGCGCTGGTACAACAGCAACAACGGCGGCGGTGAGATTGTGAAAGTCGAGAAAGGGATCGCGACGCTGGTTCAGAACCCGCAGAGATGGCGTATCGGTCCGCGCATCAGTTATAACGTCATCCTCAAATCCATTGCCTCCGATACCCTGTTTCTGGCGGGGACCCCGGAGTTTTTGCAGGTTCAGGCGAGAACCGTCATTCGCACACCAACCGACAGCTACCAGTTGGGATACGGAGCGGGTGACGGAATGCGCTATATCGGACACAGCTTTCTCGGCAGCGGGCCTACACCAGAACCCGCCGCTCCTCTCACCCCGGCCGCGCGGAACCTCTATACTTCGCTTCCTGGCCCCGACGCGAGAATTTCGCAGTACGCCGCGAAGATCGCTTCGGGGCTGCGCAGCGACGGAGAACGTGCCCGCGCGATTGAAAATGAGCTCCGGACGCAGTACGGCTACACAATGGAGTTGCCGGAGAAAGAGCTGGCGGATCCCATTTCCGACTTTCTCTTCCGCCGCCGCAAAGGGCATTGCGAATACTTCGCTTCCTCCATGGCCGTAATACTTCGCACCCTGAAGATTCCCGCGCGGGTCGTGACGGGATTTCAGAGCGGCCTGTACAACCCCATCAGCGGCTGGTACGTCATCCGGGCGTCGGACGCGCATAGCTGGGTGGAGGCCTATCTCCCCGGACAGGGTTGGACGACGTTCGACCCTACGCCGCCGGACCCCGGCGCGGGCGCGATCTCCGCCTGGACCAGGCTGATGCTCTATTTCGACGCCGCGGATATTTTCTGGCAGGAATGGGTGCTGAACTACGAC
>DASTMK010000077.1:0-13363 GCA_035714225.1 Bryobacteraceae bacterium
GAACCTGCGCGGGAAATCCCCATCGAGGATACCGCCGACGTGATCGTCTGCGGTGCCGGCCCCGCCGGAGTTGCAGCAGCCATCAGCGCGGCCCGCACCGGAGCGCGAACGCGGCTTTTTGACGTGCACGGGTGCCTGGGCGGCATCTGGACTGCCGGTCTGCTTTCGAACATCATCGATTGCCTCGACAAGGGCGGCATCATGGATGAGATTCTGGCCGGTTTGAAAAAAATGGGTGCGCAGATCGACGGACCGCGCTACGACACCGAAGCAATGAAATTGCTGCTGGACCGCATGACCGCGGAAGCCGGTGTCAAGATTCTGCTGCATACAAGGGTTGTAGCGGCAGCCAAGGACGGGAACCGGGTCACTACAATCGTTACGGAAAACAAGTCGGGACGGCAGGCGTGGCGGGCCAAGACCTTCGTCGATACCACCGGTGACGGCGATCTTGCTGCCTTCGCCGGATGTAAGTTCGATCTGGGGCATCCGCAATCCGGCAAGATGCAGCCAATGACGCTGATGGCCATCCTGACCGGTATCGACTACCGGGAACTGCACGCGCGCCGGCTGATGCGGGGCGATGGCAAGTCCAGCTACGCAAAAGGTGTCTCGCCCAACGAGTCCAAAGTGAATATTGTGGCGGAACTGCGCCGGGCCGGAGTGGAGCCTTCCTATACCGGGCCGGCTCTATTTCCCATCCGCAATGACCTGATCGCGTTCATGGTCAATCACGAGTACGACTACTTCGGGCTGAACGCGGAGCATGTAACCAAGGCGACAATCCACGCGCGCGCGGAAGTCAACCAGGTGGTGGATGCATTGAGAGCGCATGGCGGCGTGTGGAAAAACGTGCGGCTGGTAGCAACCGGGGCGCAGATCGGCGTTCGGGAGGGACGCCGCATTCATGGCCTGTATTCGTTGAACAAAGACGATCTGATGCGGGGCGCGCGTTTTGAAGACGCGGTGTGCCGGGTGAATGTCGGAGTGGATATTCATTCCATCGATCCGTCCACTAATAAGAAAACGACCGATGCCGGCGTGAAGACGAAACCCTACGACGTGCCGTTGCGGTCTCTGATTGCCAGGGATGTGGACGGACTCGTGATGGCCGGACGCTGCATCAGCGGCGATTTCTTCGCCCACGCCAGCTATCGCATGACCGGGCATGCCGTTCCAATGGGAGAAGCCGCGGGCCGTCTGGCCGCCATCGCCGCGCGCACGGACCGGCCACCGCGTGAGGTGCCCTTCCTGGAAGTTATCCGGAAGGAGAGCGCGTAGCCCGCTTGCTGGCTGGTTTCAATACTGCGAGGTGATCGCGATAACGGGATTTTACGGCGATATAATCGCGATGCTCCAGCAGAAGCTGATCGGAGATGCGGCGGATCTCATTCTCTTCGGCCAGCGAAATATGGTGTTCGGCCGCAGCGACGGCAAACAGGCAGTCGAGCAGCGCCAGGCGTTCTTCGCGCGACGCTATTTCTCTGAACTCGCGGGTTACCAGAAAATCCTCGGTCGCACCGAAAAGCAGGTTCTGGTGCCTGGCGATCTGGACCACCATAACGGCCTGGTCCTCCGGCAAGCCACTCTTCTCCATTACCAGGCGTTCCATTTGGGCGGTTTCTTCCGGGCTGACGTTCATGTCTGCGTGCGCCACTCGGCTGAGTATGTAGGCAAAAGCGGCGATGTACCTCGCCCGTTCCTGATCGATCTGATCCAGAGCCCGGGCGATCTTCCGGATGGCGTCAGCCTGCGACGAATCCTGCTGTGTGCTACTTGTTAATCCGAAAAACCTTAGGATGGACACGATAGTTTCTAACTCTCTCTTACCTCCACCGGCTAACGCGACCGCAAAGCCGATGCCTGCGTGCGCCTCCCCCGTTCTTTCCGAAAAAAACGCGACTGGCAGTTCCGGCATCGAAACGGCACGTAGGAAATCACTCGCATAACGTGAGAAAGGAAATCGCGGGTGCGCGAGCGGCGAATGTCGCTGGAACCGCATTTTGGACACGTCACCATACCGGCATCCCTCTCCTTTTCAGGGTAACAGTTCAGAATTGCACCCGGTTATTTCTCTGATCTGGTATACTGATGGGTTCATGTACTACTGCCGGTACGCCCGACATCCCCACCATCGCCATCATACGGTTGTCTCGCTATCGGGCTGAACGGAGATCTAAAAATCGAGTTGGGAGCCCGCCGCAATTCAGGCGGGCTTTTTTGTTAGCTGGTTCACATGGATCTGAACTTCTCAAAATTGGATGGACTGATCACCGCCGTCATACAAGACCATGCCTCCGGGCGCGTCCTGATGGTGGGATTTATGAATGAAGAGGCTTTTCGTAAGACCGTCGAGACCGGCTTTGCCACGTTCTACAGCCGCTCCCGGCGCAAGCTGTGGTTGAAGGGCGAGACCTCCGGACACCGGCTGTTGGTGAAAGGGATCTCGACGGACTGCGATTCCGACGCGTTGCTGATCGCAGTAGAACCCCTGGGACCCGGCGTCTGTCACAACGGATATCACAGTTGCTTTTATCGCAGGCTGGAAGACGGCCGATGGGTGGAGACCGAACCGCAGGTATACCAGCCCGAGGCCGTATACGGGAGCGAGAAGTGATCCTGAAGCTCGGCATTCCAAAAGGCAGCCTCGAAACCGCGACAGTGGAACTCTTCCGCCGGGCCGGTTTCAGTATCACGGTGAACGGACGTTCGTATTTCCCGGCTATCGACGACCCGGAAATTGAATGCATGTTGATACGCGCGCAGGAAATGGCGCGGTATGTGGAGGACGGCATACTCGATGCCGGACTTACCGGGCGTGACTGGGTAGAGGAGAACGACGCCCACGTAGTTACCATAGCCGACCTCATTTACGCCAAACAGAGCTTCGGAAAAGTGCGTTGGGTGTTGGCCGTTCCCGATTCGTCTCCCTTTCTTTCGGTGAAGGACCTGCAAGGTAAAGTGATTGCCACAGAGTTAGTAGGCGCCACCCGGCGCTATCTTTCCAGGCACGGTGTAACAGCCAAGGTGGAATTCAGTTGGGGAGCTACGGAAGTGAAACCACCCGTCCTGGCAGACGCCATCGTGGAGGTGACCGAGACCGGCTCGTCGCTGCGGGCCAACAAACTCCGCATCATCGACACGGTGCTGGAATCGAACACACAGTTCATCGCCAATACCGGCGCGATGCAGGATGAATGGAAGCGGCGCAAGCTGGAGGATATCAGGATGCTTCTCGAGGGTGCCATCAACGCGCTCGGGAAAGTCGGCCTGATGTTGAATGTTCGCAAGCAGGACCTGAGCGCGGTTTTAGGTGTTCTGCCCGCCCTGAAAAATCCCACCATCTCACACCTGAGCGATGAAGAGTGGGTGGCCGTCAATACCATTCTCGACGAATCCACAGTCCGCAATATCATCCCGCGGCTGAAGGAAGCCGGCGCGCAAGGCATTGTCGAGTATCCACTCAATAAGATCGTGATGTGACATGATCCGCATTGTTGATTCGAGTCAGGTAAGCAGAATTCTCGCCAGAAAGGCCGCGCGATTCGCCGAGGCCGAAGCAGTGGTGCGTCCTATTCTGGAGGCAGTCCGCAAACGCGGAGACAAGGCGGTTCTCGAATACGCCCGGAAGTTTGATGGTTTCGACCGGCGCAGCGTGTTAATTCCGGAGAAGGAGTTGAGCGCGGCACGCGATCGCCTGAGCCCGAGTTTCCGGGCAGCCGTCAGAACCGCTTCCCGGAACATCCGGGCATTCGCGAAGCTGCAAATGCCGGAAGCCCGCTCCACTGTGCTTGATCGCGGCCTGCGCGTAGGACAAATTGTGCGCCCGCTGGACACCGTTGCAGCCTATATTCCCGCTGGGCGCTACCCGCTGCCCTCCACCCTGATGATGACGGCCATTCCCGCCCAGGTGGCAGGCGTGGAGAACATCTGCGTCGCAACCCCTCGCGCGGTGGACGAGATTTTCGGCACGGCTGCTCTGTTGAAGATCACGAAAGTATTTCAGATCGGCGGAGCCCATGCGATTGCCGCGTTCGCTTACGGCACTCGTACGGTGCCCAAGGCGGATCGTATTGTCGGGCCTGGTAATATCTACGTCGCGGCGGCAAAGAAGCTGCTCGCGGGCGAAGTGGGAATCGATTTCATCGCGGGTCCGACGGAGATATTGATTGTCGCCGAAGAGGGGACGCCGGCGTGGATCGCGGCGGACATGCTTGCACAGGCGGAGCATGATGTCGAAGCTTCCGCTATTCTCCTGACCCCTTCGCGACGTCTCGCCACCGCCGTAGCGCAGGAGATCGAAACCCGGCTCGCGGACCTGCCGACCGCCGCCGTCGCTCGTAAGTCGATCGACCGGAACAGCGCGATCATACTGGTCCGCTCCACCGAAGAAGCGATTGACATCGCGAACCGGTTCGCACCGGAGCATCTGAGCATTCCAAATTCAAAACTGCTCAGCCGTGTGCGGCATGCCGGTAGTGTCTTCGTGGGACCGGGCAGTCCGGAAGCGGCCGGCGACTACGCCTCGGGACCGAATCATGTGTTGCCCACTTCGGGCGCCGCAAGAGGGCGCGGCGGCCTTTCCGCCGCCGATTTTGTGAAAGTGATTTCGGTTCAGGAGCTTTCGTTGAGCGCACTGGCGTGCCTTGCTCCCGCAGTCACCACGCTGGCAAGGGCCGAGGGTCTGGAGGCGCATGCGCGCTCGGTGGAGGTGCGGCTTGATTAAGTTGAAACCTCGCGACGCCGTGTTGAAGATGGCGGCCTATGTGCCCCCGACAGGCGGCCGTGCCGGAAAAGTGAGACTCGATTTCAACGAGAACACCGTGGGCGCCTCGCCGCATGTCGTAAGCTTCCTCAAGGAGCAACTCACCGCCGGCGGGTTGTCCGTCTATCCCGAATACGCGGAAGCGAAGTCCGAGATCTCCGCCTTCTTCGGTGTTCAGCCGGACGAACTGCTGTTCACCAACGGCACAGACGAGGCGATCCAGGTGCTGGTGAACACGTACGTGGACGATGCGGACGAGGTGCTGCTCCTCCGGCCTTCCTACGCTATGTACCGCTTCTATGCCGAGGTCGCCGGCGCGTCGATACGGGAAGTCGATTACCGTCACGAAGACCTGAGTTTTCCTTTGAAGGAACTGCTGGCTCAGGTACAGCCGCGTACGAAGGCCATCCTCATTGCCAATCCGAACAATCCGACCGGCACGGGAATCGATCTCGCCGGTATCATCCGGATTCTGGCTGCCGCGCCGCATGCGGCGGTGCTGATCGATGAAGCTTACTACGAGTTTTGCGGTATTACCGCGTTGCCGCTGATACGCGAATACACGAACCTGTTTGTGAGCCGTACGTTTTCGAAGGTGTACGGGATGGCGGCGATGCGAATGGGGTGTCTGTTTTCGCAGCCTGCTAATACCGGCTTCCTGCACAAGGCGCAGTCGCCATACAGCGTCAACACGCTGGCTACGCTCGGCGCGCGCGCCGCGATTCAGGACACACAGTACGTTCGAAATTATGTGAAGCAGGTGATCGAAGCCCGGGACATCCTCTACAAGGGATTCGAACGGATGGGAATAGCATACTACCGCAGCCAGGCGAATTTCGTGCTGTTTCGCGCGGGAGACCGCGCCGTCGAGATCCGCGACAAGCTGCGGGCTCAGGATTTGCTCGTGCGGGACCGCAGTTATGAGCTGCCCGGCTGTGTCCGCGTGACGGTGGGTACAAAAGAGCAGGTCCGGAAGTTTTTGGACGCCCTCGAGGAGGTATGGTGAAGCCGGACCAGATGGTCGTTTTCGATATGGATGGCGTACTGGTGGACGTTTCCGAGTCCTACCGCGGGGCCATCGTTGAAACCGTGCGCCATTTTACGGGAAAACAGATCAGCGCCGAAATGGTGCAGGACTACAAGAACGCGGGCGGATGGAATAACGACTGGGCGCTTTCGCAAAAGATCGCGGCGGACCTTGGCGTCCCGGTCGACTACGAAACGGTGGTCGAGCACTTTAACAAGATCTTTCTTGGCAACGGCACGGACGGACTCATCGCGCGCGAGCGCTGGATCCCGCGTCCTGGCCTGCTCGAAAGCCTGGCGGAACGGTACCGGCTGGCAATTTTCACCGGACGGCTCCAGTGCGAGGCCGGCATTACTCTTCGCAGATTCGCCTCCGAGTTGCGATTCGCCCGCATCATCTGCTCGGATGACGTAGCCAACGGCAAGCCCGCGCCGGATGGCCTTTTACAGATTGCCGGAGAGTTTCCAGGTTGCTGCCTGTGGTATGTCGGCGACACGGTGGACGATGCGCGCTCGGCGCGAGCCGCAAACGTGAAGTTCATCGGCATCGCCGCTCCGGCGAGCCCCAGGCGGGAAGAACTGGCTGCGTTGCTGGCCCAGGAAAATGCGGTGGCGGTGCTCGACGATATCAATACGCTTGAAACGGTGCTGGTATGAGAGCCGCTACGATCGAGCGGAACACGAAAGAGACGCGCATCCGCGGCTCCCTCAAGGTTGACGGCCGCGGGCGTTACCAGGTGTCGACCGGTATCCGGTTTCTCGATCACATGCTGGAACTGTTTGCCAAGCACGGCGGGTTCGACCTGACTCTCGCTTGTGACGGCGATCTGGACGTCGACCAGCATCACACCGTGGAGGATGCCGGCATCGTTCTCGGGCAATTGTTTTCGAAAGCGCTCGGCGACCGGAAGGGTATTAACAGGGCGGGGTATTTCGTACTTCCCATGGATGAGACGCTGGCAGTGGTCGCGCTGGACCTGGGCGGGCGCCCCGCGCTGGTGTACAAGGACCTGGTGAAGGTCCGGTTGGTCGGGGATCTGCAAACGGAGCTGGTGGAAGACTTCTTCGGAGGCTTCGTCAACCATGCCGGCGCCAACTTGCATGTGAAAGTGCTGTACGGCCGGTCGAATCATCACAAGATCGAAGCCGTCTTCAAGTGTTTTGCACGCGCTTTGCGGTACGCCTGTTCCAAGGATGCGCGGCTTCGGGATCAACTCCCATCCACGAAGGGGCTGCTGTGATCGCGATTCTCGATTACGGCGCGGGAAACCTGAGATCCGTACAGAACACGCTCGAGGAAATCGGAGCGTCCTACGAACTCGTCAGAGATGCTTCCGGATTGCAGCGGGCGTCGAAGATCATCCTGCCCGGCGTGGGCCACTTCGGCCAGATGATGCGTGCGCTGGACGGCCTGAAAGTGCGGGAAGCGCTTGCCGGCCGTATTCGCGTGGGCGTGCCGTTCCTGGGCATCTGTCTTGGTCTTCAGGCGCTGTTTTCGTCGAGCGAGGAAGCTCCGGATGTAAACGGCCTCAATCTCTTTGAGGGAACGGTCCGCCGGTTTCCCGCCGGGGTTCGTATTCCCCATATGGGTTGGAACCGCCTGGAACCGAAGGGCCAGCCGCGTCTTCTGCGCAATCTCCGGGCCGCACCGTACGTTTACTTCGCACATAGTTACTATGTGCCGGAAGTGGAAGTTACTGCGGCTACGTGTACTTACAAAGTGCGTTATACGGCGCTGCTCGAAGCCGGACATATCTTCGGCGTTCAGTTTCATCCCGAGAAATCCGGGCCGGCCGGAATTGAAATCGTTCATAACTTCGTGGAGTTCGAATAGATGTTGGCGAAACGCATAATTCCTTGTTTGGATGTGACCGGCGGGCGCGTGGTGAAGGGCATCAACTTCGTGAACCTGCGTGATGCCGGAGACCCGGTCGAACTAGCTGAACGCTATAACGATCAAGGCGCCGACGAACTGGTATTTCTCGACATCACCGCTTCGAGCGACGCGCGGGATACCATGGCCGACGTGGTGGCGCGGACAGCGCGAAAAGTTTTCATTCCCCTGACCGTCGGCGGCGGCATTCGAACGGTGGCGGACGCCCGGAAAATTCTGATGTCCGGTGCGGACAAAGTGAGCGTGAACACTGCCGCGGTCCGGCGTCCTGAACTGATCGCCGAGCTGAGCCAGGAATTCGGATCGCAAGCCGTCGTCCTGGCCATCGACGCCAAGCGGCGGTCCGAATGCGCCTGGAACGTCTACACACGGGGCGGCCGGGACGACGAGGGGGTGGACGCCGTCGAGTGGGCACAGCGCGCGGAGAGCCTGGGTGCGGGGGAGATCCTGCTAACGTCCATGGACACCGATGGTGTCCAGCAGGGATTCGATTGTGATCTTACTCGCACGGTTTCGGAGGCTACTAACATCCCGGTTATTGCTTCAGGAGGCGCCGGCAAGCCGGAAGATTTCCTCAAAGTGCTGACGGAAGGATGCGCCGACGCCGCACTGGCCGCCTCCATCTTTCACTATGGAACTTATACCGTTGGCGATCTGAAAAAGTATCTCGAGTCCAATAATATACCGGTCAGGCGGCTAACTTGATTATTCCTTGTATCGATCTGATGGATGGTAAGGTCGTCCAACTGATTCAGGGCCGGGAAAAGGCGCTAGAGGGAGACGCTCCGCTGGAGATGCTCTCCCGGTTTGCACAGTTTCCGGAAATTCAGGTGATCGATCTGGATGCCGCTATCGGCAGGGGTTCCAATGACGAACTCGTGCAGTTGCTGGCTTCAAAAGCGGTAACGCGTGTCGGCGGCGGAGTGAGAACCGTCGAGCGGGCGAAGAAGCTTCTGGAGCAGGGCGCGAGCAAGATAATTGTCGGGACCGCCGCATTTCAAGCAAACGGCATACACCACGAGTTCCTCCAGGAGTTGGTGCGGGCCGTCGGACGGGAGCCAATCCTCATCGCTCTCGATTCCAAAGACGGCCGTATCGTCGTGAAAGGTTGGAGGGAATCCATCGATGTCACCGCGGAGGACGTGTTGCGGGACCTGGAACCCTTCGCCGGCGGATTCCTTTGCACGTATGTCGACAAGGAAGGGATGATGCAGGGCACGGATCTCGACTGGTTCCGTCGTCTTCGCCGGGCTACTTCTTCAGAGATCACGGCCGCCGGTGGCATCACGACCCTGGAGGAGATCCGCGCATTGAACGATATGGGTGTACACGCGGCCCTGGGGATGGCAATCTACACTGGGCGCCTGGACCTGTCGGAGCTGGCCCGCCTCAATCGATGTTCGGGCGCGGCAACGCCTGAACATCCCCTAATATAAAAAGACGGCTGGCGCGTTCCACTAACAGCACATGCGCTTACTATTTTTCATTGTCCTGGTCTTCGCTCTGCTGCTTATTCCGGTACCCGGTTTGCAAGGGCAATGGGAACTCTCCGGAACAGCGCAAATCCAACAGGCCCTCGCTGCGCTGACGACCACCGGCAGCGTGTTGATGATTGCGGCGCACCCGGACGACGAGAATACCGCCCTGCTTGCCTATTTCGCCAGGGGCCGCAACGCGCGGACGGCTTATCTGTCGCTGACGCGAGGTGAAGGCGGCCAGAATCTGGTCGGTCCCGAACAGGGGCCCGAGTTGGGTGTCATACGCACACAGGAACTGCTGGCGGCGCGGCGCATCGACGGCGCAAGCCAGTTGTTTACGCGCGCCATCGATTTCGGATTTTCGAAAACGGCCGAGGAGACGCTTGCGAAGTGGGGACATCAGGAGGTGCTCTCCGACGTCGTATGGAACATTCGGCGCTTCCGGCCCGATGTCATTATTCTGCGCTTTTCCGGTACTTCGCGCGATGGACATGGGCATCATCAATGCTCGGCCATGCTGGGCAAAGAGGCGTTTTTCGCCGCGGCCGATCCCGCGAAATTCCCGGAACAGCTCAAATGGGTTCAGCCGTGGAAAGCGAAACGTGTTCTATTCAACGTGTTTTCTTTTACGCGGGAGCAGGAAAAAGAAGCAGCCGGGCTCCGCACGGCCATCGAGATTGATACCGGCGAATACAATCCCGTGCTGGGCCGCTCCTATAGCGAGATCGCCGGGTTGAGCCGGAGCATGCACAAGAGCCAGGGCTTCGGCGCCGCCCAAAGGCGCGGGCCGGTGAAGAACTACCTGACACTGGTTGCGGGCGAGCAGGCAGCCAAGGATCCGTTTGACGGCGTAGACACGAGCTGGGGCCGGATTCCGGGAGGCGCCGCGGCCGGCGAATTGCTTACCCGGGCCGCACAGGCGTTTCAACCGGAACACCCTGAGCGCACCGTGCCGCTCCTTCTCGAAGCACGGCGGATGGTGCGCGCGATACAGGAGCCTCTCGCGAAATATAAGCTCCAGGAAATCGACGAAGCCATCGCGCTCTGTGCCGGTTTGTGGCTGGATGCGGCCGCCGACCGTTACGAAGCAGTGCCGGGTTCCGATCTGAAAATCGCTCTGACAGCGATCAATCGGTCCCGCGCGGAGATTTCGGTCGAGGCGATGTCGGTCGAAGGCCAATCCGCGCCGGGTGAGAGCGTAAAGCTTGAATACAACCAGCCGCACGTGCGCAATATTCAATTCCAGGTGCCCGCGCAGCAGGCCTATTCGCAGCCGTACTGGCTGGCCAAACCCGTCCAGGGCGCGCTCTATTCCGTCCCGGATCAGAAGCTCATCGGAGTTCCGGAGAACCCTCCGGCGCTCGGTGCCCGCTTCCGGCTGCGCGCCGAGCAGGAAGTGATCGAGATTACTCGCCCGGTCCACTATCGATATGTGGATTCTCTCCGTGGCGAAGTAATTCGGCCTTTGGCTATTGTCCCGCCGGTTGCCGTGCAGGTGTCTGCGGTTCCGCTGGTGTTTCCCGATGCACAGCCACGCGCTACCGAGGTCCGGGTGAGGGCCAATGCCTCGAACTCATCGGGCCGGATCGAATGGACGTTTCCGTCCGGGTGGCGGGCAGAGCCGGCACAGGCGGATTACAGGATCGGTGAGCCGGGCGAATCCACCGTCTTGCGATTCACGATTACCCCTCCGGCCGGCGATGCTCGCGCGGAAGCGATTGCTGCGGCTCACACCACGGATGGTCGCACTGTATCTCAGGGTGGGAAGACGATCGACTATCCGCATATCCCGCCGCAGGCGCTGTTTCCTCCGTCGACGTTGTCCCTGGTGCGCGCGGATATCCGCATGCTGTCGAAACGCATCGGCTACATCGAAGGAGCGGGGGATGAAGTGGCCGAGGCGCTCGCCGCGGTGGGCTATGAAGTGACGCTGCTTACGCCCCAGGACCTGACAGCCGGAGATCTGGGCCGTTTTGACGCCATCGTTACCGGGGTGCGTGCTTATGATGTGCGTCCCGACCTCGATGCCAACCGCGCCCGGCTTCTCCGTTACGTCGAAGAGGGGGGCACGCTGGTGGTGCAATATAACAAGCTGGAGAGCGAACGAAGGCGGCCCAGTGGATTCGCTCTGGCACCATATCCCATGACGATCGGCTGGGCGCGGGTGAGTGTGGAAGACGCACCGGTCGCATTTCCGGACCCTGAAAGCGTGCTGCTCGCCAAACCCAACCGGATCACCACGGAAGACTTCAACAACTGGGTTCAGGAGCGCGGATTGTACTTCGCGACGAAATGGGACCCTCGTTATAAAACGCTGTTCAGTTCACACGATCCGGGGGAAGAACCTCTCGAAGGTGGTACACTCTACACGCCACTCGGCAAGGGGGCATACGTGTTCACCGCGTATTCCTGGTTCCGGCAGCTTCCCGCCGGTGTGCCGGGAGCTTTTCGCATTTTTTCGAACCTGCTGAGCGCCGGAAAAACATTATATGACCAGACCCACAGATGAGCCGCCGCCTTTCCTCGGCACCTGGCGCCGCGTGTACGCAGCCGTCCTGCTGTGGCTTGCCATGTTGATCTTCGCGTTCTATCTGTTCACTCGCGCGTTCAACCAATGAGATCGCTCGACTGGGTTGTTCTCTTTCTGTCGGTAGTATTCATCGTTTTCTACGGGTTGTGGCGCAGCCGCGGCTCGAACACCGTCAACAAGTTCCTGCTGGCCGGGAAGACGATGCCCTGGTACGCGATGGCGCTCTCCATTATGGCCACGCAGGCGAGCGCCATCACGTTTATCTCGGGCACCGCGCAGGCGTACGTCGACGGCATGCGATTTGTGCAGATGTATTTCGGCCTGCCGCTGGCAATGGTGATCCTTTCGGCGACCGCTGTCCCTCTGTTCCATCGGTCGGGCGTCTATACCGCCTACGAGTTCCTCGAACGGCGCTTCGATGCGAAGACCCGCGCTCTTGTCAGCGCGATCTTCCTGCTACAGCGCGGACTTGCCTGCGGCGTGGCGCTGTATGCGCCAGCAATCGTGTTGACGGCCATTCTCGGCATTCCGGACCGGGCGACGACACTCCTGATGGGAAGCCTCGTGCTGATTTACACGGTCGCGGGTGGTATTCAGGCCGTTACGTGGACGGACTTTCAGCAAATGCTCATCATGTTCGCCGGTGTTTTCATCTCGCTCGGCATGGCGATTGCACTGCTCCCCGGCGATACCTCTGTAATGGATGCCTTCGCGCTCGCAGGCGCGGCCGGACGGTTGAACCCCGTGGTTTTAAGCTTCGACTGGCAGGATGAATTCAACATCTGGACCGGGCTGCTGGGAGGCATGTTCCTCGCACTGGCCTACTTCGGTACCGATCAATCGCAGGTGCAGCGATATCTCACCGGCAAATCCATCGAACAGAGCCGCCTCAGCCTTCTGTTCAACGCGGTTGCCAAGATTCCGATGCAGTTTCTTATTCTGCTCACCGGTGCGATGGTGTTTGTCTTCTACTCGTTCGAGAAGCCCCCCATCATTTTCAATCCGGTCGAGTTGCAACGGCTCGAATCGCAACCCGGGCACGCGGACCTCACCCGCCGTTACGATGCCGCCTACGCCGAACGCCGCGCCGCGGCGAGCCGGTACGTAAAAACGAAGGACGAAGCCGCGCTCACCGAGTATCGCGCCGCCAACGTCCGGATGGAGAACGTCAGGAAAGAGACCGGGACGACCGATACGAACTACATCTTCCTCAGTTTCGTCACCCGGTACCTTCCGGTGGGCGTGGTGGGTCTCATTATGGCGGCGATCTTCGCGGCAGCCATGTCGACAATCTCCGCCGAAGTGAACTCGCTCGCGACGGTCAGTGTGGTCGATATCTACCGCAGGCACATAAAACGAGATGCCACCGACGCGCATTACCTGTTTGCTTCCCGCGCATTTACCGCGTTCTGGTGCACCTACGCCATCGTTACGGCTCAACTCGGCGCGGGGCCGGTCTCGCTGATCGTCATGGTGAACAAGATCGGATCGTACTTCTACGGCGGCATGCTCGGGGTGTTCGCGCTCGCATTCTTTTTCCCGCGGGTGCGCGGAACGGCGGCATTCGTCGGGGTTCTGGCAGGCGAAGCAGCCATCCTCGGCGCGAGCCAACTTACCCAGGTCTCATTCCTCTGGTACAACGTGATTGGCGCCCTGGTGGTGATCGGAAC
>DASTMK010000078.1:0-2675 GCA_035714225.1 Bryobacteraceae bacterium
AACGGTGGTCACGTGCGTATCGATGATGGTCACTAAAGCGCGGTCGAAGCCCGCCGCGATCGCCGCGGGCACGGCCTTGCCGGCGCGCATCTCCTCCTTAATGCGCTCGAAGATCAGCACATTGGAATCGACCGCCATGCCGATAGACAAGACCAGGCCCGCGATTCCGGGCAACGTCCAGGTTGCATCGATGTAGCTCAGCGCGGCGACGGTCATGATGGTGTTCAGCAATAGCGCCAACACAGCGTTCCAGCCCGCGCCACGGTAGTATCCGATCATCGATGCGATCACCAGCGCCAGGCCGACCAGTCCGGCCGTAACGCCTCGCCGGATCGAATCCGCACCCAGCGAAGCACCCACGGTTCGTTCTTCCCCGATCCTGACGCCAGCCGGTAGAGACCCGGATCGCAGGTTAAGGGCGAGATCCGAAGCATCCTCCTGCGAGCCCAGATTCGTGATCACACCGTTGTCACTGATTTTGGCCTCGATCGTCGGTGCGCTCAGAACCGCGTTGTCCAGCACGATGGCGAGCCGGTCGCCAATGTGAGCTCCCGTGAATCGCTCGAACCGGCGCGCGGCGTCCTGAGTCAGAACGAAACTGGTTTCCCAGGTTCGATTGGTGGCGTTCTGCTGCGCCTGCGCATTTCGAAGGTCGCGGCCCGTAACTACAGCAGAACGAGCCAGAATATACCATCCCGCTCTCGAGCCTCCTCGCAAAGACTCCGGAACCAGGCGGCTGTTCAAAGGCAAGATGCCGCCGTTCTGGCTGAGCGCCTCCTCTCTTGACGGATACGGACCGCCAATCACTTCGGCCAGTTCCAGCAGCGCCGAAGTCTGGAGGATCGATTTGACACGCGCCGGGTCGTCGACACCCGGCAACTGAACCACAATTTCCGCTTCACCTTCGGTTCCGCCTCGCCGTTGAATACTCGCCTCGGCAACACCCAGACCGTTGACTCGCTTTTCAAGAGTGTTCATGGTCTGGCCCAGAGTGTCGTTTCGCAAATTAACCGCTGCTTCCGGGCGGAGATTCAGACGGTAGCCGGTAGGGCCCTCAGAGGCCAGGACCCACTGCTGGCCCGCCGTATCGTTAATCAATCGCCGAACATCTGCTGCTCTGTCGGCAGGCACACCTTTGATGCTCACCTGGATCGTAGCGGCAGTCTCGACCGAGTCGGGGTCGTTGCGATCGATGGAGCTGTACTGGATATTGTTTTTCGAGAGCAAGTCTTTCACCTGCTCGATGAGGCGATCGGCCTCGGCCTTGAAGGCATCCTGCACCTGGATTTGCAGGACGATATGGCTGCCGCCTTTCAAGTCCAGCCCAAGCCGGATGTTCTCTCTCCAATTCTTAGCCAGTTCCTCGAATGAGGTCGGCAGGCCGGTTACCCCAGTCACACATAGCGCCACGACGGCGACAATTGCAAGCCACTTCCAACGCAGTTTCTTTGGCATATTCCTTCTCCCAATTCAGAAATTCAAATTCCCACGGCGCAAGTCCGCAGGGCACACTACCGCTCGTTGTGGAGTCAGGCAATGTGGGGAGGGGCCCGGCCAAGCGCAGAGCATGTTGCGCCGGATTGCCGAGGTCCGGAATCGCTGAAGAAAATGATGACACCGGCGTGCAATCGAGGCACGCCGATTCGCGCGAACGCCAACGCGGCAGATGCCTGAAACGACGTCCGGAGATTCCCGGCGCAGTCGTGCAGATTCAGAAGCGCTTGTTCACGCTGGCGAGCGTCCGTTGCACTGAAGGGCGTATGGGCGGCGCTGAGGCGCGGTCCTGCATCATCCGGTTGATACGCAACCCCGGTGAGCGGGATGGCAATCAGACATGCCAGCAGGCATTCTGACCGCAGGACTTGACGCAGTAGTTTCAGCGCATCACCCCACGCGAGAGGTTGGAAGCGCGAGCGCTCGACGGTCCGTTTACGGACGCCGGTACCCGTTTCTGTGATTCGCGCTTCATTCTCCCTCTTCTATGCTACTCGGAACGGCGGGGGAAAATCATCGGAATAGCGAAAGTGCACTGCGGATGCACCTGAATCTCTAAAAGCCATCAACTTTCCCCTTGACATTCCCTCTATAACACCCTATTCTCTATCAATAATATATACTATTCAAAAACCGCTCCCCGGCTGTTGTTGTCGCTAATTCTCGGTGGGCAGCTAAATCACTAAAAACAAAGCTCGATTAAATTGCGCACCTTGGTGCGAAAGGGGGAATTGTGTCCACATTTCATGTCGTACGTGTCTTGTCTTTGTCTGTGCTGCTGGCAGCGTCCGATCCGCTATACACCACGCGAGCCCAGACTCCGTCCGGTCAGATTTTTGGGGTTGTCACCGATCCAAGCGCCACTGCCGTGGCCGGCGCTTCCATTACGGTGCAGAACGAAACCACCAATCAGCAACGGGTCCTCACTTCGGGTACCGCGGGTGACTATGTTGCGGGCCAATTGGCGCCCGGCCGCTACCGCCTGACGGTGCGTCATCCGGGATTCAAGGCCGCCGTGGTCTCGAACCTGGAGCTCCAGGCATTGCAGAATCTGCGGTCCGACGTGCAGCTTTCACTTGGTGAATTGGCAGAGAGCGTCACCGTCGTTTCGGAGAACATCCAGGTAGACACTCGCGGGAGCAGCGCGGGCCTGTTGGTAGACGACAAGCGTGTTCGTGAGC
>DASTMK010000079.1:0-17041 GCA_035714225.1 Bryobacteraceae bacterium
CCTCCCACCAGGTGATCCTCTTGGCCATCGCCTTCAACAGCACGTCTTGTAGTTTCATCATCCGCTCCACTTCCGCGGCCGAGTATCGCTGGCTCGTTTTCACCGCTCCAGCGTCTACCGCCGCTCAGCTCGAACGGACAGCTCATGTGTGAATTGGACCGGACAGATCACATACTAACGACACAGGCCTGGAGCACTGGTTGACTCGGTGCGCGGTGGGATGTAGAATCGCCGCGTTGGGAAACCGCAAGTGGAAATCCTTGGCATAATGAACCTCCCGGAAACGTAGCCAACCCTGCACCTCCGGGTGGATGGGGGGGAAGATGATCGCACGCCGAGTCTTGATTCTCTTCGTCACAGCAGCAGTTTGTGTCCCGGTTGTTTCAACAGGCCAGACTACGGGAACTATTAGCGGCTATATCACCGATCCGGCAGGAGCAGTAGTTCAGACCCAGGTAACGGCAGTCCTGGTGCAGCAGAATGTCTCGCGAACGGTCGAGTCGAATACCGAGGGATTCTATATCTTCAACGCGCTGCCGCCGGGCACTTACAACCTCTCAGCGCAGCCTGCCGGTTTCCAACGCTTCGTTCGCAGCGGGGTCACTCTCACGGTTAGCCAGAACGTGCGGGCGGACATCAGGCTTCAGTTGGGCGCAGTGTCGGAAACAGTAGAGGTCAGCGGCGAAGCTCCCCTTGTGGATACTACGTCGGGCACCATATCCGGACTCGTGGACGATCGCCGCGTCGTGGATCTGCCGCTCAACGGCAGGAACATTATCGCGCTGGCGAGGACCGTGCCGGGAGTCCAGAACGTCAAGGCGCCGCAGAGCCTCAACAATGCGCGCGACGGGGCGCTGATGAACGTCAACGGCAGCGCGTCCACCATGAACGTGTTTACGCTGAACGGCGCCAATTTCATCAATCCGTCGCGAAACACGGGGCTCAACTACCCGCCGCCCGATGCGCTTCAGGAATTTCGCATCCTTACTAACAGCTTTTCCGCCGAATATGGGCGGAATGCGGGATCGCAGGTCAATGTGGTTTCCAAAGCCGGAACGAATGCATTCCACGGGGCGTTGTGGGAGTTCCTGCGCAACGACAATCTGAACGCTCGGAATTTCTTCGCGGCGCGTAGGCCTGCGCGGGTGCAGAACCAGTTTGGCGGAGCCGCCGGAGGGCCGGTCGTGCGCAACAAGGTGTTCGTGTTCGGCACCTATCAGGGCCTGAGGGACCGGCCGGAGGCGGTCAGCGCCCAGGCGATCGTGCCCAGCACCGCCCAGCGCAGCGGCGATTTCAGCGCCTCGAGCAAGGTTCTCCGGAACCCGATCGACCCGCTGACCGGAGCGCCTTTCACAGACCCTGCCGGGCTTCCCTGCGTCCAGAGCAACATCATCCGCCCGGGGTGCATCAGCCCGGCGATCTCGAAACACTTTCTTCCGCTTGTGCCCGAATCGCCCACGGGAACGGTGACAACCCTGTCTCCCAGCCCGATCAACGCGGACCTGTTCATGGTGCGGACGGACTGGCTCCAGAGCTCGAAGAACACCCTGTTTACGAACTATTTCCGCGACCACAACCTGCGCGACCGTCCGACGTTGGCCGCCGGTAACATACCCGGCTTCCAATCGAGCAAAGATGTTACCGACACGCACCTGGCGGTGTTTAGCGACACCTATACGGTCAGCCCTACTCTTCTGAACGAATTCAAGGTATCTTTCCTGAGGAGCACCTCCGAAAGCGGCGCATCGCCGACCATCGAACCTCGGGATCTGGGTATCAATATGTTCAAGTACCCCGCCGGCGGAGCGCTTTCGCTGAGCGTCGGCAGCTTGTTCAGTTTCGGCAGCGCGGGCAAGGTTGTCTTCACCAGCAATAACTGGCAATTCCGCGACACAGTAAGTTGGATCAAAGGCCGGCACAATGTCAAATTCGGTGGCGAACTGCTGCGCATGCATTTCCGACAGATCTTCCTCGGTCCACCGGGCTTCAGCTTCAACGGATCACGCAGCGGCGACGAGATCGCCGACTTTTTGCTGGGCGCCTTTCGCACACTGAGCCACGGTTTCGGCGTACGGGAGAACGACGATTTCATGACTGCGCCGAACTTCTTCTTCCAGGACGAGTTCAAGATACACCCCCGGTTCACCCTGACGTACGGTGTCCGCTACGAGCCCTTTCTGCCTTGGGTGGACCGGTACGACCGTCTCGTCAGCATCGAAGGTGTCTTCAGCGGACAGCGCTCCGAGCGCTTCCCCGACGCGCCTCCGGGGATCGTATACCCCGGCGATCCCGGCGTGAGCAGGGGGATCGTCCACAACGACCTCAACAACTTTGCGCCGCGCTTGGCGTTTGCCTGGGATCTGTTCGGCGATGGGAAGACCAGCGTCAGGGGCGCATACGGCGTATTCTACGATCACATCAAGGCCGATGCAGTGGCGCAGGAGAACGCGCCATGGGCCGGCAGTTCGCAAATCTTTGACGGCCGTGTGGACGACCCTTATGGTTCGCTCGGCCTCACGCCGCCGCCGGTTGTGCCCGGTGGCGAGGACTTCGCGCGTTTCCCGCTCCCGATCCGGTATCGCGGCATCTCCGACACGCTTCGCACCGCCTACGTGCAATCCTGGAATGTCACCATCCAGCGACAGCTCACCGGGAGCGTGATGCTGGAAACCTCTTATGTCGGCAAGGCCGGGATCAAGATCGAGGGCGCGCGGAATTTCAATCCGGCAGCATTTAAGAACGATCCGCTGACGGGCGCCGCCCCGTCGCTCCAGAACGTCAACCAGCGGGTGATTATCGCGCCGGGCGTCCTGAGTCCTCAGAGCGACCTGATCGGCAGCGATTTCCGCAGTTGGTATCACAGTTGGCAGGTGCAGGCGATCAAACGTTTCAGTCGGGGATTCTCGATCAACGCATCCTACGTGTTATCGAAGTCGATCGACACCATGTCCAGCAACGTCTTCTCGAACCTGTTGCGGAATCCGTTCAATATTCGCGACAACCGCGGACGCTCCGATTTCGATCAGCGCCATGCCGTGATCGCATCCTGGCTCTGGTCGCCCTCCTTCCGCTTTTCCCACGTTTTAGCGCGAGCGATTCTCGGCGATTGGACGGTCTCCGGGCTGCACACCTTCAGCAGTGGCGCCCCCATGAGCTTTTCCATGGGCGACGACGTCGCTCTCGATGGCACGGGCAATAGCCAGAATGCGCAGTTCAAGCCGGATGCCGGTCCGCTTCAGCGTGACCACGCGAGCCGTGCCGATATGATTGCCAGGTTCTTTAACACAGAGGTCTTTGTTCCAACCGGGCAGGTTCCCCGTGGAATCTACGGCAACGCCGGCCGGAATATTCTTAGCGGTCCGGCATCCGCCAACACCGACGTCGCTGTCATGAGGGATTTTCCGCTGCGGGAGCGCACGCGATTGCAGTTCCGGGGAGAGTTCTTCAACCTTCTGAACCAGGTGAACTTCGCGCAGCCGAATACCACCGTCAATTCGTCCGCGTTCGGCACTATTCGCAGCGCCGGGGCGGCGCGCGAAATTCAGTTTGCGCTGAAACTGATGTGGTAAGAGACCCTCATGCGAATTGCGACAATCCTTATTTCCTCCCTGCTGGCGGCGGCCGCCGTGACGCCGGGACAACAACGTGCCGCGCCACAGGTACTGGCTCCCGAATGGGTGCAACTCTTCAATGGTAAGGATCTCGCCGGCTGGAAGAAGCAGGGGAATGAAAAGTGGGTCGTCGAAGACGGCACCATTTATGGCGAGGGAATTACAAAGGAATACGGCTACATTGCGACGGAACGCCACTACCAGGATTTCCACCTGTTCCTGCGGTTCAAGTGCGAGGCCGACGGCAACAGCGGAGTCTATATCCATACCACGTTCGACGGCGACACCGCTAAACACATTGGCGGGCGGCAGATCGAAATCGACCGGCGCATCGGGCGGCACACCGCCGGCCTGTATGGCGACGGCAAAGGATGGATCGTCTGGCCGGCTCCCGAGTTGGAAACCGTCATCCGGCCGTACGACTGGAATGATCTGCTGATCCAGGTGGAGGGCAACCGCTACCGCACCTGGTTGAACGGAGTTCGGATGATAGATTTTACGTACCCTTCGCCGGCCACGACCGACGGGGTGATTGCGCTGCAACTCCACTCCGGGGGCGAAGGGAGGATGCGGTTCAAGGACATCTGGGTACGGGATCTGAGGAGGCGCTGACCATGCACGATTCATCCAGAAGAGATTTCGTTTTTGCCTCGTTCACGTCATTGCTCGCCCGCGGGCGCGCTGTGGCCGCCGAAGATGCGCACGGCACCGCAATGATCGGCACCGGAAACCGTGGTTCTTACCTGCTCAAGACGGTTCTCCAGGAGCCGCGGGCCAGGGTGGCGGCCGTCTGCGACATCAAGCCGGACCGCCTGGACACCGCCGCTACAACCGCCGCCCGGGACAAGCCGGCGACGTTCACCGATTACCGCAAGCTGCTCGAAAGGAAAGACGTCGAGGCCGTCTTCATCGCCGCTCCCTGCGACCTGCACGTGGAGATGGCGATGGCCGCGCTGCGCGCCGGTAAACATGTGTACTGCGAAAAACCGCTCGGCGTCACGCCGGAGTCCATTAACGATCTGCTGCAGGTGGCGCGATCCTCGACAACCGTCTTCATGGTGGGCCACCAGCGCCGTTCCGACGAGCGGCTGCAAAAGGGTGTCGCCCGCATCCACGAGGGCATTCTCGGCAGGCCGGTCATGATGAAGGCCCAGCGGCATTCCGCTGGAGACTTCGCGCACGACGGGCCTTCGGCGGACTGGATCTTTGATGCGAAGCGTTCCGGCGACGTCATCGTCGAGAACGCGGTTCATAATCTTGACGTCTGCAACTGGGCTGTGAACAGCCGTCCTGAGCGGGCCGCCGGTTTCGGCGGCACGTTGCTGTGGGTGAACCAGCCTCCCGGCAGAACCACCACCGACGGTTACACGCTGAGTTACGAATATGCCAACGCCGTCGAGCTGTCTTTCACGCAGGTGGCCTTTCATCCGGCCGGATTGCCGTCCGGCGGGCAGCAGACTTTCGTTTACGGCACGGAGGGCGCCGTCGACCTGGAGGCCGCCACCTACTATCCGCGGGCGCGCGGTGCCAAACCGCAGGTGCTCGCCGAGCCTTTCCGTGGCAACCGCGAGGCCAGGCACATCGGCATCTTCTACGATTGCATCCGCACCGGGCGCAAACCGGAAGTCGATATCGTGGTCGGTGCCACAGCCGCGCTCACCGCGATTCTTGGCCGTGAGGCATACCGCCGCAAGAAGGTGGTCACCTGGAAGGAGCTTGGAGTTGAAGTCTGATGCTGCTCTCTTTGATCGCCGGCAGTTCGTGGCCGTAGCGCCGTTAGCGATGGTTCCTGGCTGGGGCGCAGCACCGCCGTCGTCTCCGGCGCGGTTCGTGAAAGGCGTGTGCGCGGGAATCTTCCCGCGCAATATGCCTAACGCCGAGCGGTGCCGCCGGGCGAAGAACGCCGGATTCGACGCGATTGAGTTCCCGCTCAGCGGCGAAATCACCCTGAACTCATCGCCGGATGAGGTCAAGCGCCTGGGCGACGCGGCGCATAAGGCGGGTGTCGCAATTGCCAGTCTTTGGGTGTCGCCACTCGGTTCCACACCGTTGAACGATCCGGACCCGGCCGTTCGCAGCCGCGGCATCGAAGCCATCCGTAAGGCTATAGAGTTTGCCGGCTATCTGAGTTGCGATGCACTGCTGGTTGTGCCGGGCAGGGTTGGCTCAGGGGCGAAATTTCAGGTTGGGTATCAGGTCACCTGGGATCGCATTTCCGCCGAGTTCCCGAAGGCCATCCCCTTTGCGGAGAAGGCGAGGGTTCACCTCACCTTGGAGAACGTTTCCAACCGATTCCTTGTCAGCCCGCTGGAGATGCGTGCATTTGTGGATCAGTTCCGGAGCCCATGGGTGGGAGCGCATTTCGACATCGGCAACGTCATGTACTTCGGGTATCCGCAGGACTGGATTCTGACTCTCCGCGATCGCATCAGGCGCGTACACCTGAAAGATCGGAAGGTATCCCCCAGAGCCGAACAGAGACAGCCGAGCGGATTGCTCGAAGGCGATGTAGATTGGGAACAGGTTATGGCGGCTCTCGTCAAAGTGGGATACCGGGGCTATGCTTGTGCGGAGATCGGCCACGACCCCAACGATCCAGATCAGTTGAAGAACCTCTCGGCCGCAGTCGACAAAATTTTTGCGCTGGCATAGCGTGCAGTGGGGCAGCAAACGAGAGTTTTGTTTGCCGATAGTCAGGGTATGTCCTCCTTCCGATGCCAAGCCGATCCAGTTGAGCTTAACGGGAGATCAACGGACATAGCAGACGGTAGCGCTTGCCAGCTACTGTACTATCTGTAATAATACACCTGTGATACCTTTCCGGGTTGAGTTCCGGCCGGGAATGCCGCTCTACGATCAGGTGGTTTACGCCGCCAAAAGGGCACTCGTTTCGGGGCTCCTGCGGCCCGGAGATCCGTTTCCCTCGGTTCGCACCCTTAGCGCGGAACTGAAAATCAACCCCAACACCGCGCACAAAGTTGTTGCCGCCCTTGTGAACGACGGCCTGCTGGAAGTGATGCCAGGCTCCGGCACGGTGGTGGCACGGCCACCGGCCTCCACTGCGGCGGAACGGTCGGCCTTGCTGGAAGATCAGTTGGAGCAACTCGTGGTGGAGGCAAAAAAGCTGGGGTTGCACCTTGCGGACGTATCCAAAGCGCTTGCCCGTCATTGGGAACGGCTGGACGGTGGGGCGAAAGGCGGCAATGCATCAGCCGGCAGAGGAGCCAGACGAAGTCTATGAACTTTCCCATTCGCACCTACAGCATCTGGAAGCAGTTCCGCGGCACCACAGTTCTGGAGGACCTCTGCCTGAATGTGCCGGAAGGCAGCATCTATGGACTGGTCGGCCCGAGCGGAGCCGGAAAAACCACTGCCATCAAGCTGCTGATGAATATCCTGCGCCCCTCGGCCGGATGGTCGGAGGTGTTCGGCGTCGACTCGCATCGTCTTTCACCGCGCGAGTTCGCGCAGATCGGTTACGTTTCCGAAAATCAGGAGATACCCGACTGGATGACTGTCGGATACTTTCTGAAGTATTGGCGCCCTTTCTATCCCACCTGGGACTGCGATCTGGCAGAAGAACTGGCGCGCCAGTTCCAACTCCCGCTGAACCGCAAGCTGCGCCACCTCTCGCGGGGGATGTGCATCAAGGCCGCGCTTGCCTCATCGCTCGCGTACCGTCCAAAACTGATGATCCTGGACGAGCCGTTCACCGGCCTCGATGCATTGGTTCGCGACGAGTTGATCGCCGGATTTCTGCCTCGTGCGGAGAACTCCACAATTCTCATCTCTTCGCACGATCTGGCGGAAATTGAGACGTTCGCGAGCCATATCGGATACCTGGAGCACGGGCGGCTGCAATTCTCCGAAGACCTCGACACACTCCGCCAGCGATTTCGGGAAATCGTACTGACCTTCCCTTCGGCTCCCGTAATGCCGGAGGAGTGGCCGGCGAACTGGCTCGGAGTGGAGGCCGCGGGCTCAATGATCCGATTCGTCGATGCGCGATTCAGCGAAGAGCGAACTCCCGAAACGGTGCGTCATGTGTTTCCTGATGTTCGCGAGATAGGCGTGAACGGAATGCCGCTGCGGTCCATCTTCGTCACGTTGGCGAAGGCGGGCCGTCCGACTGCCGCGTGAGGAGCGCCGGGTGAAACAGGTATTGGCAATCTTCCGGAAAGATATACTGCGGCTGCGTCTGCAACTGGCCGGCGCGCTGGCGTTCACTGTACTCATCGCGTACGTGGATCGTCCGGACGCCGGCGGTTTTGTATCAAATCTGGCCTATATGCTGTGGATCGCATGTTGGGTCTACATCGGCGCTTCTCTGATTCACCAAGAGCACTTGCCTGGTGACCGGCAGTATTGGCTCACGCGCCCGTACGATTGGCGGCGGCTGCTGGCGGCCAAAGTCCTGTTTGGAATTACATTCGCCGTTTTGCCGCTAATCACAATAAAGATGGCGGTCCTGTGGGTAAATGGCATCCCACCGCTCCGTCATGCTCCGGCAATCCTTTCCAACTCCTTGGCGTTTATGGGTGCGGTTGGATTGTTCGCCGGCTCTCTCGCGGCTGTTACCGCAACTCTCACTCAGTTCCTGTGGGGCCTGCTCGCAATATCGGCATTAGGAGGAGTAGCCATCGCGCTCGGTGTGGATTACGGAGGCGATTGGGGAGCGATCTCCTGGATTCGCTCAGCAACCGTTTACCTGTCGCTCGCCGCTGCCGGCGCTCTTGTTCTGTTATTGCAGTACTGGTTGCGGAGAACGTTTGCTTCCCGCGTCATCCTGTCGCTAGCGGTGCTGATCGCCGCCGTTGCCCCGTTTGGGAACGCCTGGCACGGCGCCTGGCGCTTATCCTCTAGCGCACCAGAATCGCTTCCAGTTAGGCTTTCGTTCGATTCCACACCTCGGGCGCGAATGCAGTACGCGGACGCGCCAATGGTCGTTGCCCCTGGTTACAGGGGGATTTATCTTCCGGTTCGTGTGAGCGGGATTCCCAGCGGTAGCGCGATGGTGAGCCAGCGAGTTGAGGTGACGCTGGCGGGGAGCAGCGGAACATTGTGGACTTCGGGATGGCGGCGGGAAGGAGCGGTGATTGGCATGGACCGATTGGCCGATGTGCGTTTCATTCGGGCGGATGGTCCGGCCTGGCAATACCTGGATATCGATCGCGCAATCTACGAGACCATAAAAGACGTCCCTGTACAAATCAACGTTTCGATTGCCCTCCTGCTGCTAAGCGATCGCCGTACGGGAAGCATGCCGGGCTTTGGCCGGACGGAGCGGCTGCCCCTGGATGGAATCTGCGACGCGAGGCCGGTGCCGGAATTCTCGCGCTCTATCCGCGCCGCCCGCGATGTTCGCAACGCGGAAATGTCCTGCGCCTGGCCCAAGCCCGGCCCGGAGCGGGCTTATATGAGGGTTACGTCACCTCCCGGAGTTGAAGACTCCCATGCCCTGCTAACTACCCACTCAGACGGCGTGCTTTCTATCGACCAGCCGGTATGGCGGCGCGTGCGCGCCGTCCTCGCATTCCGCGGTGCCGAACCACGATTCACCCTGGAAACATGGCGTGCTTCAGAGCGCCTCGACCGTAGCTTTCAGATCTCCGGCGTGCGGCTGCGGGACTATGCCGCGCCGCGCGCTACCGACCCGCAGTGAGGAACCATGTACAGAATATTTGCGATCTTCCGGAAAGACGCCCGTCACCTTTGGCTACAGATCGCCGTATTGGCCATGTTGATGGCGCTTGTGGCCTGGCTCGATCCGACTTATCGCGGTGATAAAGCGTCTTACTACGACTTACTGTTTTCATTCGCCCTGCCGTTGACATGCGGCTTGATTGTGATCTCGGTTATACACGAAGAGAAGCTTCCCGGCGATCGCCAATACTGGCTGACCCGGCCGTATTCGCGAACAGAATTGATAGCGGCAAAAGTCCTGTTCATGGCCGTATTCATCAACTTGCCTCTCCTGGCGCACCATATCTGCGTATACGCTGCGCTTGGAATTCCCCCGCAAAATCATATTGGGGCGCTGCTTTGGAAACAGGTCTTTTTCACGGCGTTCTACATTCTTCCGGCGGCCGGTCTTGCCGTAATCACCCGAACGCTCGGCGGAACGCTGGTGGTTTTGCTATTGGGCGGCTTAGCTCTTTGGATTGCGGATATGGCCTTCCAGTTCATCGCAGGGCGTCCGCTATTTCTCTTGCAGCTTCCCGGCCGCGGCGCAACCATCGTGCAGGCACTGTTACTGGTTGCGGGCGTTGCGGTCATCGTGGTCCTGCAATACACCAAGCGAAGAACGGCTGTCGCAGGCGTACTCGCGGCGGCAATCACACTGGCCGTGGCTTTGTGCAGCGTGTATGGCACGGCGTACGGCCGGCAATCGCAACCGATCCGCACCGGGACGGTTCGCCTTTCGCTTGATTCCGACCCAAGCAGGCGTAGCAGCATGAAACCAGGCGGCGACCCGGACATGAAGACGGTCGACATTCCCGTCCGGCTGAACGGGGCACCGGCTGGCATCGTATTGGATCGATACCTCCATGTAGTGGTTATAGCGCCAGGAAACCGTTTCCTATTTGCCCTACAAGGGATACTGCACAGTGCTGAAAGCGGACGCGCCTGGCTATCCTTCACTGCCGAAGGTTACCAGTTCGAGCGAACCGTGGGACAACCGGTCTCACTGTCCGGGTCTTTCGATCTCCAAGTGTTTGACAGCCCGGTCGTGCTGCCGCTTCCGAAGAGATCCACAGTGGTGGCGCCGGGAGTCGGAGCCTGCCACGACTCACTCGGACCGAATGGGGAAGTGTCATTTACCTGCTACTCGCCATCACCCCGCGCCGCACTCATGGCCAGCAACCTTCGAAGGCGGACGAATTGGATCATCTCTCCCGGATCGGTCGAAAGCTCCCTCCCGACTGCGAGTGGTTTTCAACCGGTGCGGAAGTTTGTGAGCCTGCTGTCCTATCGTAATTGGGATCAGACCGAGGGACTGAAGCTGATTGCTGCCCGGCCGCGGCCTCCAATTCGAGTGGAGTTCGACCTCTCTCCCATTTCGCTACGGACCTATCTGGTATCCGGCAACAAGTGATCACTGCTGGCGCAGCGCCACCATTGGATCGACCCGGGCTGCGCGGCGCGCGGGGATGAACGCCGCTACTGCCGCCACAGTCCCCAGCAGGATCACGATCGCGCCGAACGTCAACGGGTCCGCCGGGTCTACTCCAATCAGCAGGCTTCGAATGAAGCGAGTGAGCCAGAGCGCGCCAACGACTCCCAGGGCCAAGCCCAGCACAACCATGCGGAGCGATTCGCCAAGAACCGTTCTCACCACTTGTGCGGTCTGCGCTCCGAGAGCGATGCGGATACCGATCTCGCGGTTCCGCTGCGCCACCGTGAACGACAACACTCCATAGATGCCAATCGCGGCCAGCACCAGGGCCAACACCCCAAGTCCGCTCAGCAGAGATGCGGACAAACGCTCCTGAGAAAGACTGGCGTTGCGATGCGATTCCAGTGTCAGGAAATCGCCTGGAATAATGTTCTGATCGAGCGCGCGAATCTCCTGCTTAACCGCACCCACAAACGCCAGCGCATCGCCTGCTGTCCTGACTTGCAAGTTCATTCCTCTCCCGGGATGCTGCGCGAGGGGCACGTAAAAGCAGGCACGGACCGGCTCGCGCAAGTTGCGAAAACTGCCGTCGCGCACCACGCCCACGACTTCCACCACAGGACTACCGGGCTCGGTGAGCCGGAAAGACCGGCCGATCGCGTTTTCCCCAGGCCAAAACCGCTGCGCCCAAACCTCGTTCACCACCGCGACCCGCGGAGCTCCACCGCGATCCCTCCGCGTGAAGAAACGCCCTTGCACCAGGGGAAGCCCGACGGTCTCGAAATAGCCATGCGAGACGACGTTGAAGTCCACCTGCAGGCGTTGCTCGGCCGCATCATTCACGCCGCGGATCAGAACATCGGAGCCGCCCCGGTAGCCACCCAGCGGAACGGTCTGCACCAGGGATGCTCTACGGACACCGGGTAGCGCCTCCACACGGTCCTGCAACGCGCTGTAGAAGGCACCGGCGCGAGTGTTGTCATAACCTGCCGAAGCCAGATCGAAGGAAACCAGCAACACGTTCGAAGGATCGGCGGTCACATCCGACGCAATAGCATTGCGCAACGTCCGCACCATCAGACCTGCGCCGGCCAGCAGCAGCACACAAAGCGCCACCTGTGCACAGACCAGGATGCCACGCAATCTCTCGCCGCCTCGTGACGATCGGCCATCTCCAGCACCCTTGAGCGCTACCGATAGATCGGTCCGTGTGCCCCTGAGCGCCGGCGCCAATCCAAACGCGATTCCGGTGAGCAACGACAGGGCGAAGGTAAACAGCAGCACCCGCCAGTCGAGAACTGCGTCGAAGGCGATCGGGATGCGAAAAGGAGTCGGGAACCCTTGCAGGAATCGCATGATCAACTCGGCCATCAACAAGCCAGCCACCCCGCCGAAAATAGCAAGCAGAAGGCTTTCGATGAGCATTTGGCGGATCAGCGCACCGCGCCCGGCACCGATCGAGAGGCGAACCGCGATCTCCTGGCGCCGCTCAAAAGCACGAGCAAGCGACAGGTTTGCGAGGTTGAAACAGGCGGCGAGCAGAACCAGTCCGACAACCGCTCCGAGCATCGTGAGGAACTGAATAATAGGCCCACGGTACGATGGCCAGAACCGTGCGCGCTGGGCGGGATAGACCTCGGCGGTGAATCGCATATCCCGGAAAACCTGAGACCGCTGGCTCGCGGCCTGACCAGAAAGGACGCTGAGCGCGGCCTGAGCTTGTTCGAGGCTTACGCCCGGCTTCAGTCGCGCCATCACCAGAAACGAGTGAAAGCCCCACCCCGTGAGGACCGGAGCGGGTTCCAGAGGCGGGACAGCCTCCGCGTACATGGTGGCGGGAATCCACACATCCGGAGGCTTGCTCCAGTCGAGAACCAGGCCGCGAAAGCTCTCCGGCATCACGCCGATCACGGTGAAGGGGTGGCGCGCGATGGTGAGAGTACTGCCGATTGCCGGCTCGGCGCCTGCAAAATGGCGCTGCCAGAAATTATGACTGATCACCGCAACGGCATTCCGGCCCTTGGCGCTCACATCGGACGCTTGAATTACCCGGCCGCGCTGGGCCTGGATGCCCAGAGTCGAGAAATAATCCGGGCTGACCAGTTCTCCTGACAGGCGCTCGCTTGCGTCTCCCGCGGTGAGATTCATGGGCACGCGCAGATAAGCGAGCATTCCGGAGAACACGCGGTTTTGATCACGGTAGAACTCGTAGTCGGGATACGAACTCGAGGACAAGCCGCCGCGCCCGAGGTCGCGGTGATAGATCGCGACCAGCCGGTCCGGATCGGGAACCGGCAGCGGGCGCAGAAGAACAGCATCGATCAGGCTGAAAATTGCGGTGTTGGCTCCAATGCCCAGCGCGAGCGACAGGACGGCAATCGCCGTGAAGCCCGGATTCTTACGAAAAAGGCGCAACGCGTAGCGGACGTCCTGGATGCCCTGCATGCCCTCAGGCTATCGCAACTCCTTGCCGTCACGAGTGCGAAACTGAAAGAGCACGAGGGGAATCGGAATGCATTTCACGAGATCGGACATACGAAACTTTGCAGTACTGCTGCTGGGCGCGGCATCAGGCTTGACGGCGGCGGCGTTCCCGGAACCGGCCATCGATGTCAAGCCGCGCCCCGGCAAGCAGACGGCGGTGCTCGCAGGCGGCTGCTTCTGGTGCACCGAAGCCGTGTTCGAAATAATCGAAGGCGTAGAAGATGTGATTTCCGGCTACTCCGGCGGCACCAGGGAAACAGCGAAATACGACATTGTTTCCACCGGCCGGACGGATCACGCCGAAGCGGTTCTGATCACCTTCGATCCGGCCAAAACCTCATACGGCCAGTTGCTCCAGATCTTTTTTAGCGTCGCCCACGACCCGACTACACTGAACCGGCAGGGACCGGACGTGGGTCCGCAGTATCGCAGTGCGATATTTTACGCGGATGACGAGCAGAAGCGCGTTGCCGAAGCGTATATTAAGCAGATCGACGCAGCCAAGGTCCTGGGGAGACCGATCGTTACACAGGTTGTTCCGCTCGACAAATTCTACACCGCCGAAAAATACCATCAGGACTACGCCGGCAAGAACCCGTCCAACCCCTACATTGTGAATGTGTCGGATCCCAAGGTCGAAAAGCTGAAGAAGCTCTACCCCGGTTGCGTGCGCAAGAAGAAATGAGCACGCATCCGGTGGATTCACGGACTCGATCGTGGCATGCTTAGGTCATGCCCATATCGGCGCGAAACCAACTGGAAGGCAAAGTGGTAGAGGTCAAGCTCGGAGACATCATGGCGCACGTGGTCGTCCGCGTCGGCAAGAACCAAATCGAGAGCGTCATTACCAGGCGCAGCGCCGAGCAACTCGGACTCAAGAAGGGCGACCGCGTAACCGTAGTCATCAAGTCGACCGAGGTAATGCTCGAAAAGAGCTAACGCTTCCCGCTTCGCGGCCACGGATCGCTCCAGCGGGGATCGCGCAGGAGTTCTTCGTCGGTCAACGTCTTCAGGAATTCGATCAGATCGCGCTTTTCGTCGTCCGTCAAATGGAACCGGCGCAGGATCGGTGTCTTGTTGGCGTGTTCCATCCGTCCGCCCGCGGCGTAGTGATCAATAACAGCCTCCAGCGTAGGCAGGCTGCCCTCGTGCATGTACGGAGCGGTCACGGCGATGTTCCTCAACGCCGGCGCGCGAAACTTGCCGACGTCTTCCGGCCGGTGCGTGTGCTCATGGATTCCCCGATTTGGAGGCTCGTAGGTTGATACGCCCGTATTGAAGAAAAAGCCATTCCGGTCTATTGCCTCGCCAGGGCCATCGAACCGGACGGAACTGAAGTTCCAGCCGCCGTGGCATTGAAAGCAGCCTGCGCGTTCGCTCGAGGAAAACAGAAGCTCACCTCGCTTGGCGGAATCTGAGATTGCATCCGGTTCGCCTCCCCAACGGTACCGGTCATAAGGAGAGCGCATCGAAACAATCGACCGTTGAAAGGCCGCCAGTGCCTTGGTGACCGTTTGGAGCGTGACCTCGCGCTCCCCGGGGAAGGCTTGCGGAAGAAGCCTCCGATACACGGGGTCCTGCTTCATCGCGTCGACGAACTGCTGTTCGCGCCCCCGCAAACCAAGTTCAACCGGATCCTCGCCAAGCATCGGGACCAGCGCCTGTTCTTCGAGGGAGTCCAACGCCGGATGCGCCCATGTCAGCGCCGGTGCATAGGCCACGTTGACCAGGCTCATGCTGCTGCGCGGATGCAATTGCCCGGTAGTACCTTCGGCGTGAGACCGTCCGTCCGTGAAAGCGAGTTCCTGCTTGTGGCAGCTCGCGCACGACTGCTTCCCGTTCACCGACATCCGTTTGTCATAAAAGAGGTGGCGGCCAAGTTCCACCTTCGCCGCGGTCATCGGGTTGTCCGCGGGAACGCGGGGCTTCGGGAAACCCGCGGGAACCGTCCATTCCCATCCGGCCGCGGATAGAGAGATCGCAGCCAACAGCGCGAAGGATACTGCCCGGCCGGTCATACCGTCAACTGCGCACCGGTTTGCGACGTATCGTAACCGGCGAGCACCTCCAGCTTCCTCCGCAGAGTGGTCCGCTGCAAGACGTCGAGAAACGCCTTCACACTCGGCAGATCGCCGGTCCGTTTGCGCATGACGAGGTCATATCGCGCGCTATGAAGAGGCACGAAGTCCAGGCCGAATGTCTGGGCCGCAGACCGGGTTGCGAGGCAGGCATCCGCTTCTCCCGACAGAACGTGAAACGCAGCGGGCAAATGTCCGAACGCAATACGATCGTAGCCTTGCACTTTGGATGAGGGAACTCCGGCATCGCTCAGAAGCTTGTCGAGCAATGCGCGGCTTCCCGATCCCGCTTCCCGGTTCACGAAACGGACGCCTTTCCGTGCCAGGTCCTGCGCCTTTCGAATGCCCTTCGGATTGCCGGAAGAGACCACAAAACCTTCCTCCCATCTCGCGAAAGTCACCACCAGAATGTCTTCGCCGGTGAACTTCTCGCGCACGTAGGGCAAATTGAACTCGCCGGACTTCGGGTCTTCGAGATGCGAGCCGGCAACGTGGACTTTCCCTTCTTTCAACCACGTCAGAGCCAACTTGCTCGATGCAGCGGCCGATACGATCTCCACACCGCTGATTCGTTCCACCATGTTTGAGAGCAGGCTCGTGGCGGGATCGCAACCCGCAAGCAGGAGCCGTTTCTGCGCCGCTTCGTCCTTCCCGAAAACCATGAGGTCCGCGCGCCCGCTGGTCCGGCCGGTTCGCTGGATGATGCCGTCCGCCTCCGGCATGAAGTAAGGAGTACTGGGTACGGGGACCCCTACCCACCGCGACCCGATCTGGCAGATTCGCACCGGTTGTCCCTTCGCCAGCTTCGACGCGCTGAGCACTTCCGCGCTCATCGATTCCGGTGCATTCGGCGCGGTGGGACTCAGCGAGAACAACTCGTCAACGGTAACCTCCAATTCACGGGCCATCCGCAGCGCGACCTCGGTGTTTGGCACGTAGGTACCGCATTCAATCGCATAGATCGTCTGGCGGCTGACATTCACGCGCCGGGCCAGATCCGAGGCCCCAATCCCCCGGCTTTTGCGAATCTGAGCAAGCCGGTTCTCAATAGTCGATTTAGGCAACACTATTTCCTTAGCTGTACGATTTCGAGTTTCGTCAACATCCGCACGGAGCGCGCTCCCGGTTTGTCCTTGGGCACGATCAGCCGAAAGCGTCCTTGCGCGCCGAACAAGGGCTTCCCGTTAGCAGTATCGGCTAGCAGGATTTCGTTGTCGACAAAAGCCGGGTCCAGCTCACCGAGCGAGAATACCACTTGATATCCGTCCTGTGCCTCCGCGAGCACGTAACCGGCTAATGCTTTTCCGCGCAGCGCCTGACCTTGTGGCGCCCCCGCTCGCTTCAGGATTTCATGGACCCAGACGCCTTCATACACGGTCTCCACGCCCTGGCCGGCTGTCTTCACCGACGCTCGCGGCATCTTCGCGAGATCCTCCGCGGTCAAGGTGAGCGGCTGCTTGACCGCTCCGGTAACTTGAATCGACGGAGGCGCCTCCTGGGCTACCA
This sequence comes from Bryobacteraceae bacterium, assembly GCA_035714225.1. Taxonomy (GTDB): domain Bacteria; phylum Acidobacteriota; class Terriglobia; order Bryobacterales; family Bryobacteraceae; genus CAADGY01. The sequence continues at coordinate 16,797 of DASTMK010000079.1, forward strand.
GGCCGCCACAGATCAAAAGAAAGGACAGGAACAGGTGTCTTGGATACATAACAACCTCACGTTAAAAGTGTAGCTTCAGAACGAACTCAAAGACCCGCGGATCCAGAGCTGTGGTGATGGAGCCGAAAGCGGCATTCCCAAAGCTACCGTTTGGATTTCCGAGAGGCGGAGTGTTGGTGACGTTGAACGCCTCGGCTCGAAATTCGGTCTGGAACCGCTCTGTGATCGTGAAGGTCTTGCCTGCC
>DASTMK010000080.1:0-7407 GCA_035714225.1 Bryobacteraceae bacterium
CGCATCGCCGTTCTTTTTTCTAGCGCTGTTTCCCGCCTTGTTGCAGAGAATGCCCAAGAGCGGAGGATGGCTCGCGCGCGTGAAGGTTGTTCTGGGATTTATCATTCTCGCCGCGATGCTCAAGTACATCAGCAACGTCGATCAGGTGCTGCAATGGAACCTGCTTACGCGCGAGCGTTTCCTGAGCGCGTGGGTCGTCCTGTTCGCACTGGCGGGCTTGTACCTGTTGGGCCTTTTGCGAATGGAGGGGGTGCGTCCGGAGGATTCTTTGGGGGTCGGACGTCTGTTGACGGCCGCAGCGCTGCTGATCTTCGCGATCAGCCTCATTCCCGGTATATTCGGTGCGCGGCTGGGTGAACTGGACGCGTATGTTCCGCCTCCATCCGCCGGCAGCGGGCTGGTTGCACCGGGTGCGGCGCAGGATCTGGCATGGATGAAAAATCAGTACCGTGAGGCTCTGGATCGCGCCAGAAGCGAGAACAAACCGGTCTTCGTGAATTTCACCGGCTATGCCTGCACCAATTGCCATTGGATGAAGGCGAACATGTTCACCCGGCCGCAGATCGCCTCCCGCCTGAAGGATTTCGTTCTTGTAGAACTCTATACCGATGGGACCGACGCCGAGTCCGAAGCGAATCAGAAACTACAGGAATCCCAATTCTCGACGGTTGCAATCCCGTATTATGCTATCCTCGACGCCGGTGGGAAAACGATTGCCTCGTTTGCGGGCCTGACACGCGACACCGGTGAGTTTCTATAGTTCCTGAACTCGGCCCCTGCTCCAGGCAACGCCGCCGGCCTTTAAATCCTGTGGCGTAAATCGCCGAAGCGCGTGACTCGAAGAATGTTTTCAGGTTGCGGATGCGGCGACGCAGGACGGACGCACGTACCAGAACTAAATGTACTAATAAGGTCTTTACATCTATTATTATCTCACGTATAATTCCCTATGCTGTCTCGCACTGGTAGCATTCATGTGTGACGCCATGATCGGACGCCACTACAAAGGCAAGGTCTATCGCGCCGATCTCCCACGCCTTCAACCAGATACTCGACTTTGCTTTTTGAAGCTTCGATCCAGGGCGCTCGATCAAATGAGCCGCCAAGTAGCTCTTAGATGAGCCCATCGAGATGGCACCGATATAAATAGGCATCAATCGGAGGATAGGTCCGAATATGCTCCGGGTTGAGATAAGGAAAGCACTTGCAAGGCCCGAGTTAGTATTTTCAATCTTACTTTGCGCGATAGCTGTTTGTCTTACGTTCGATCATTTGCACTCTGTGGCACTGCGCTATGCCGACTCGCGCTATGAATCTCATCTAAGCATTGTTGACGGCACGGCTAAATCTCCTTACCGATACCGTGTCTTGCTCCCGTATGTTATCGAATGGATATCGCAGACAGCGTCCAAGCTCTTTGAATTACGTGTCCGCACTGTCACCGCCGGGCTGTACGAAGTTCAACTATTTGTCAGCCTCGCGTTGGGCTTAATCCTTTCATTCTTCCACTTTAGAAAATATGTGCCCGATCTTGTGGCGCTCCTGGGTTGCCTCTACCTTTCCGGTCTCGTTGGCTTCACCTACCTGTTTCTCTCTTTTCAGCCCTGGGGGTGGTGGGAGCTTCCAGTTTTCACAGCCGGGCTCCATCTTATCTTGAGAAACAGACGCCTGCTGTTGGTCCTGCTTATACTGGTTGCAAGTTTTCTGCGCGAAACTGCCGCCTTATTAGTTCCACTCTATTTTATTGCTAGATTTAAATACGATACCAGGAAAGATCTATTTATTTGGACTATAATTCTTGGCATAGTAACAACTGCCGTATTCATCGGTCTTCGCTTGTCTCTTGGTTTTGCCCCACACGTCGGCGCGGAGTTGGAGAATCCATTGACATATCGAGTGGTTCATAATCTGACAACACCGTTGCCAATAATCAATTTCCTATTATTTTATAATGTATTGTGGTATTTTAGTATAAAATATGCAAAAGTCCAGCCAATTAAAATACGTAATTGTTTATTATTTATTCCTTTATTTTTGATTGTTCATGCGCTATGTGCGCATATGAACGAGACCAGGTATTACTTTATGATTGCGCCCATCATAATGCCCCTGGCGCTGACAGTACTATCGGAGAAGTACTCTGGTGAGCGTGGCGAGCATGGCATATCCCCTTCGAGTTACCTGCCCATCGCACCGGAAGACAATTCAAAGCGCCAAGAGGTGATACTTAGATGAAGCACTGTGGACACATGCGAAAGATACTGATAACGGCACTCATTCTTCTACCCCTTTCGGCGCAGCCGACGTTCCGCGGGTTTTCGGGCAGCACAGAAAAGCTGGTGGAGTGGGAACGCCGGCTCCGGAGCATTCCCGAACCGGCGCGCGTGGAGGCCTACATCCGGAAAATCTCCTCGGAGCCGCACCACGCCGGGTCTCCTGCTTCTAAACGGATGGCGGAGTACATACTCGGCCTGATGCAGGAGTGGGGCCTCGACGCAAAAGTCGAAGTATTTGAAGCGCTGTTGCCCTATCCCACATCGCGCCACCTGGAGATGGTTTCACCGGCGCGCTACACCGCCAGACTACGGGAGCCTGCTATTCCGCAGGATGGGGATTCGTCGGATTCGAACCAGTTGCCCACCTACAATGCTTACTCCGGCTCCGGCGACGTTACCGCGCCCGTTGTTTATGTGAATTACGGCATTCCGGAGGATTACGCATACCTCGATAAACAGGGCGTCAACGTGAAGGGAAAGATCGTCATCGCGCGATACGGCAAGAGCTGGCGGGGCACGAAGGCCAAAGTGGCCCAGGAACGCGGAGCGGCCGGCTGCCTCATTTATTCGGATCCGCGGGACGACGGCTACTTCCAAGGCGATGCGTATCCGAAAGGCGCCTTCCGGCCTCCCGATGGAGTACAGCGCGGGAGTGTGATGGATATGCCGGTCTCCGTGGGCGATCCGCTCTCGCCGGGTTGGGCTTCAGAGCCCGGATCGCGAAGGCTGCGCCGCGAGGAAGCAACCACGATTATGAAGATCCCGGTGCTGCCGATCTCCTATCGCGATGCCCAGCCCTTGCTTGAGAATCTCGAGGGTGCTGTGGTTCCGGAGGCATGGCGCGGTGCTCTGCCCCTGACGTATCACCTCGGCCCGGGGCCTGCAACCGTACGCCTCAAAGTGGAGTCGGACTGGTCGACACGGCCCCTATACAACGTGATCGCGACGATTCCCGGAAGCGAGTTTCGAGACCAGTGGATCATCTACGGCAATCATCACGACGCCTGGGTGAACGGTGCACAGGATCCTTCGAGCGGAGCGGCCGCACTGCTCGAAACCGCCCGGGCGTTGGCCCAGCTTCGCAGCCAGGGATGGCAGCCCAAACGCACCATTAAGCTCGCTCTTTGGGATGCGGAAGAGTTCGGCCTTGTGGGTTCTACCGAATGGGTGGAAAAACACCTGGAGGAGCTGAAGAACAAGGCCGCAGTCTACATCAATTCAGACTCGAACGGACGGGGCGAATTCCGCGCTGGTGGATCGCCTGTGCTCGAAAGCTTTGTGCGCGAGGTGATCCGCGACATTGAGTATCCGGAAGGCGGTGTAAGCGTTCTGGACCGTCTTCTGTCGAATCGTCAACGGAGTGGGGATCGCGATACCGATTTCCGCCTGGGCCCGCTCGGAGCCGGATCCGACTATGTTGCGTTTGTCCATCACGCCGGCATCGCAAGCTTAAATCTCGGGTTTTCCGGCGCGGACTCCGGTGGAATCTATCACTCGATTTACGATTCCTTCGACTGGTACAAGAGGTTCGGCGATCCGGATTTCCTGTTCGGCAAGGCGCTCGCACAACTGATGGGAACAGCCATCCTTCGGCTCGCCGATGCCGATGTGTTGCCGCTCGATCCTTCTTCCCTGGCGCAAGCTGTCCGCCGGAACGTAAATGACCTCACTAAACAGACGGACCACAAAGTGGATTTGAGCGGCGTTCTCTCCGCGCTAACTTCGCTCGAAAATAACGGAGCCCGGTACGAACAGGCGCTCCGGATGGCTCTGGAGAATAGGCCTCCGGAATCCGCCACACTGCTCAATCTGAATCGCACACTGCTCGGCATGGAGCGGGCGCTCACAACGGAAGGCGGGCTGCCCGGCCGGCCATGGTACAAGCATCTCTATTCTGCTCCCGGCCTCTATACCGGATACGGTGCAAAGACGCTGCCCGGGGTGCGGGAGGCAGTGGAGTCCAAGAACTGGGAGCAGGCCCAATCGCAAGCCGGCGCGCTAGCCGCTGCTTTGAGCGCATTCGACGAATGTGTCCGGAACTCGATTCAACAGTTGAGCACTACCGCTCCCTGACGTACTTGGCTAAATAGGCTTCGGCGGCGAGATTCTCGATTTCGGCGTTCTCCTGGATGCACCATTTCGCCAGCGCCTTTTCTTTCAACCTGTCAAGGAGTTTCATCTTGCGGCGCGCTTCCAGAACACGCACACGCTGGTTCTCGGCGTGCTGCCGGCAAACGGCCGCGCGGCGGTCCAGGTCATGGGCGCGGCGAACTGCCGCCATCCGGTAGGTTTCAAGCGCCGTCAACTCGGCAGCCTCCACACGACCGAGAGAGACCAGCGCGCGGGCCTCTGACAACCGCTGCCGGTCCAGTTCGGCACGCGCCGCCTCCAAAGCCTGTACTTCGGACAGGAGCGCGTGCAATTTCGACTCTTCGAGGCTGACCTGCCCGCTCCTGAACTCGCGCACACGTTCCAACCGGAATTCGAATCGTTTCATGCTCAGAGTAGCGATGCGACAGATTGCATCTGTTCAATGGTCTGATCCCGGGATGAGTGTACGCCCGAATCCTGCCGGAGAAAATCCATCATACGCTCCCGGGCCCGGATCACGGTGTCAAGCTTGGGGTTGGAGCCCGCGGTATATGCTCCCAGATTGATCAGATCCTCGGCCCGCCGGTAAGCGGAAAGCGCTTCCCGAATTTTCTGTGCCGCCGCTTTCTGCTCGGGCGTGGAGAGGCTTGAAGCAAGCCTGCTCACGGAGTTCAGTACGTCGATGGCAGGATAATGTCCCGCCGCGCCGAGGTCTCTCGAAAGGATGATATGCCCGTCGAGGATGCCGCGCACGGCATCGCAGATCGGCTCATTGAAGTCGTCGCCTTCGACCAGCACCGTGAAGAAGCCGGTGATCGATCCCGTGGAAAAATTCCCAGCTCTCTCACACACCCTTGGCAAAAGGTTAAAGACGGACGGGGTGTAACCCTTTTGGCTGGGCGGCTCTCCCGCGGCCAGCCCGATCTCGCGCTGCGCCATCGCCAGCCGGGTGACAGAATCCATCACCAGCAATACGCTAGCTCCCTGATCGCGGAAGTACTCCGCGACGGCGAGTGCAACGAAACAGGCCCTCAGCCGCAGTGGCGCGGGACGGTCGCTGGTAGCGGCAACTACAACGGAACGCTTCAAGCCTTCCGGGCCGAGCTCGTGCTCGAGGAACCCGCGCACTTCGCGATTTCTCTCGCCGATCAATGCGATGACGCTGACATCGGCCGAGTGATTGCGCGCCATGGTGCCGAGGAGGGTGCTTTTTCCGACGCCGCTGCCGCCAAAAATTCCGATTCTCTGCCCTTTTCCACATGTCAGCAGGCTATCGATCACGCGAATGCCGGTTACCAGCGGCTCGGTGATGTGTTCCCGCTCCAGCGGGCCAGGCGCATCACGGTAGAGGGAATAAAGATCCTCCGCAGCGATCGCCGGACCACTATCCAAAGGCTTCCCGAAGCCGTCGATCACCCGCCCCAACAGGCCTTTGCCCACCTCCACACGCGCTTCATCCGCACGGGCGACGACGGTGTCTCCGAGTTGAAGCCCACCCGTCTCATCGAGTGGCATCGAAAGAACACGGCCATTCCGGAATCCGATCACCTGCGTGCGAATGGAGTTACCGGTTGAAGTCCGGACTTCACAGAAATCTCCAATCGCGGCGGCGGGTCCGTCGGATTCAACCAGCAGGCCCGTCAGTTCGGTAACGGTTCCGCTTGAACGAAGCGTGTTGATGCGCCCCAGACGATCCAGATAAGGCTCGACGTTCCAGGATTGATGGGTCATGATCTTCGCACCAGGTCGGTGAATCCGCGTTCGATTTCCTGAAGCTGCGTTTCAATGGAGCCATCCAGTTGTCCACGGGAGGTATCGAACACGACGGCCCCCCGCTCCAGGCGGGAGTCGGGTGCCACTTCGATGTTTACAGTCAGTCCAAGCCGGTTCAACGCGGCCCTGATCGCGTCCGCGTCGGCGGGGCTGACCCGGACACGGCGGCAGTCGCGCGTATCCATCCTGTCCAGAGCTACCCGCACAATCCCTACGAGCGCTTCGGGGTCTACCGTCAACTCCCGGTGCAGAACCCGCCGCGCAATGGAAACCGCCAGCTTCACAAGGTCCTGCTCCGCCTCTTTCCGGAATTGCGCCTTGAAGCCGGAAACCTCCGCTATGGTCCGCGCCAATTTCTCCAGCAGCGGCTGGACCCGCGCCGCGGCCTGCTGCGCTCCCGCGGCTTCACCCTCACGATATGCCTGTTGAATCTTTTGCGCGGCCCCCTGTTCCAACTCCCGGATTCGCGCCTGATAGGTAGCGGCGTCCTCGTCTCGAACCGGCCCCCCGGCGCTCACGCCGTAACCGGCCGGCTGCTGGGATCCGATGTTCTGCCAGGCGATGGAGGGGAGCGCTGTGGCGGCATCCCCGGAAAGCACCTTAGATGTCGATTTCACAGCACGTACTGTTCGCCGACAGTTCCTTTCATGTTGATAACCCCTTCACTTTCCAGTTGCCGGACAATCGAAATGATCTGCTGTTGAGCGGCTTCGACCTCTTTGATTTTTATGGGACCGAGCGCCTCCATATCTTCCCGCAACATTTCCGATCCTCGTGACGACATGCATTCCATGAAATGATTCCGCAGTTGATCACTTGTACCTTTGAGTGCAATCGTGAGCAGCTTCCGGTCGACTTTGGATAGCAGCTCTTTAATACCCGCCTGATCGATGAGCAGCAGATCTTCGAACACGAACATCAGGTGCCGGATGGTTTCTACCAGTGTGGGGTTTTCCTGTTCGATCGTTTCCAGGATTTCCTTGCTGGTCGTGGAATCCAGGCGGTTGAACATCTCGGCAACCGCGCGCACGCCGCCGTAAGCCTCGCGGCTCAACTCGCCGATCGCCTTCAGCTTCTGTCCGATAATAGCTGCGATTTTGGAGATGATCTCCGGTGAGATCTGATCCAGGTTGGCCATTCTCAAAGCCACGTCGGCCCGCATTTCACCGGGCAAGGAGAACAACAGGCCGGCCGCCTGGGATGGATTGAGATGCGAAAGAATCAGGGCTATGGTCTGCGGGTGTTCACTATGAATGAATTTGGCAAG
>DASTMK010000081.1:0-8452 GCA_035714225.1 Bryobacteraceae bacterium
TGACACCAGGTATGATAGCGCCACTGGCGTCCACCACCCGTCCGATGATGGAACCTCTGGTTTCTTGTGCCGGCGCGATGCCGGCAACCATGAGACACAGCATGGCTGCAAGCGCCAAGACCGCTTTTCTTGACATGCTTCCTCTCCTATTTCGAAAAATCGATTGCGCTAACCCCGTTACCGGCACTTACGTGCCAACAAATTGTTCCACTTGCATGGAACACATTTCAATAAGATTAAAGGGATTATAGGTACGAAATAACACGGGTGTCAAATCGAGCCCACAACTTCAGCTCCTTTGCTCTACCCTGTTTTTTCGCTGTGCTGTAAACCGCATCCGCCTGTCGCGGCTTTAACACCGGCACGTAGAAAATGCGGATCGGTGAAATAAGTAATCGCTCCATACAAAAGGCAGATAGGTGATTTGTCAAGTATCTTCTGCCCTTACTTGAGGCCGACGGCCGTTCTCAAGGTGCGCACTCGACGGTTCTGGCCGTAAACGATTGCCTGACCGTCAGCCGAAAGCCGTACCTGCGTCACTTGTGTGACCCCGACAGGATCCAGGCTCGCGATGCGCTTGCCGGGCGTCCGTTTGCCCGTAGCAAGATCGATCTGGTTCAATTGGGCCGCACCCTCGACAGACGACATTACAATGAGTTCTTGCCCGCTCGGACTCCAACGTACCAGCCGGTCATCCGGAAGAGGTCCCCGGATCTCCGCGGCGCCACCGCCGCCAATTGGATACAGCCGTAGCAAACCTTCGGGAGAGCGGGCAGCCACCTTGGTCCCATCTGGACTGAGACCACTTCCTTCCAGTGAAACGCCCTCCGGAGTGATGGGCTGGGGCTTGCCTGCCGGGACGTCCTGCATCCAGATGCGCGACGGCCGCCCTGCCTCATTAGCTTCGAAAATGATACGTCGCGAATCCGGAAACCACTGAGCGGCAGTTTGATAGTTCAAGCCAGCGGGTAGCATAAGCTGCGGCTCAGGCGACTGGAAGTCAAACAACGCAAGCCTCTGCGGCTCGGTGTACTGCAGCGCTAGCGCGTACCGCCCGTCGGGTGAAAGGGACATGGCATCGCCTTCGCCCAGGCGGACGGGCGCCGACTCACCAAGGTTCCGAAGATAGAGGCCGTATGAGCGGCCGCCCGCCTGGCCATACTGCGAAAACAGCAGAAGCTTGCCATCTTGCGAGAGGTCGCCGGGAAAACTGGAACCCAGCCAGTCCAGCGACTGATCGGCGGAGACGCCCGGAAGGCTAGCCCAGGTTTCATATCGGTCGTCATCGAACGTCGTGAAGAGCAGAACGCCGTCAGAACCCAGATCCAGCAGCTTGACACTCACTGGGAACTGAAACACAAAGCGTGGGCTCCGGCCCGGTGCGGATGCATACAGGGTATCGGCGTAGCCGCTATCCGAGGCGGCGTACCAGACTTCCGAAGCGTCCTTTGTCCAAACCAGCCCCTCAATGGATTCCCATTCGCCCGATAGTTCCTGGGCATTGCCGTGCAGATCGACAGTGACAATCCGGCCCCGGTCGTCGTCCCGGGTCGGGTGATCGGAGAAGGCGATCCGATCGCCGCGGGGAGAGAACCGGAGGTCGCCCAGCCAACCGGCTGTCTGGTAGAGGACCTTGCCGGCCGGATACTCGAGCCGACGCACTCCTCTGACCGACCGCACCAGTGCTAATTGTTTGCCGGAGGGGTCCCAGTCCGCTTCGGAGACATCCGGCATGACAATTCGCGGGGCGCCGCCGTAAAGGGGCACCACACCCAGCGTTCCGGCCTGACTGTTGTCACCGACATAGCGGCAGTTCAGAGCCACCGCTACCTCGTTATTTGCCGAAATGGAAAAAAGGTGCGCATTGCGCAAACCGATGCTGCGAGCTTCGGGAGAGCCGCGGGCGGATAGAAAGAGATCTCCCGCCTCACCGTTCCAAGCGGCGCTGTAGACAATCACAGCCGAGCCGGGACTAAACCGCGCCGACGATACGAAGCCACGCTGAAAAGTGACTTGGCGAAACGCCACGCTTCCGCCGCGACTCAGCAAGCGGCCGGCGACCCAGCCGGCAGCAAGCGCAATAAAAACAAGGGCTACCGCCAAAACCCAAGGGAAAGGACCTTTCCGCCTTCGCGGCGATGATGGATTCGGCAGCGCGGCCGTGGGTTGTGACACCGTAGCGAGCGCCTGCAAGCTGACTCCCAAATCATGAGCGGATTGGAAACGCGATTCGGGGTTTTTCTCCAGGCAGCGGGATACGATGAACGCAAGCGCCGCAGGTAAAGCCGAAGGCAGGGGCGGGGGATCTTCTTTCAGAATCGCACTCATGATCTCCGCGGCGGACTCACGTTCGAAAACCTTTTTTCCGGTGAGCATCTCATGCAGCACCAGGCCAAGGCTGAAAATATCGGAGCGATGATCCACCTGCGCACCCCGAACCTGTTCGGGTGACATATAGGACACCGTGCCCATGACCATGCCGGGCTCGGTCAGAGCAAGTCCTGGCTTCGCCGGTCCCACTGAGTCTGCTACAGGTTTGGCAAGACCGAAATCCAAAATCTTGACCGTCCCCTGCGCGGTGATCATGATGTTCTCCGGCTTGATGTCACGGTGCACAATGCCCATCGCATGCGCGGCCGCGAGTCCGGAAGCAACCTGGGCTACAATCTCGAGGGCCTGACGAATCGTTGGCTTCTCAAGCTTGCGGAGAGTGACGCCCTCCACAAATTCGGAGACGATGTAATCCTCACCGGCATCGTAGACTGCCACTACATTGGGATGGTTCAAGCGAGCGGCGGCTGCGGCTTCCTGTCGCAGTCGCGCCCGAAAGGAGACGTCTTGCACAAGGTGTCCCGCGAGCAGCTTAACAGCGACATAGCGGCCCAGCCGGATGTCCCTGGCCCGGTAGACTTCGCCCATCCCTCCAACACCGATTACGGCCTCAAATTCATAGTGGCCAAGCTTCGCGCCCGGCTGAATGCGCATCGGATCATCCTCTCGTCGGGCAGGATGTGGCGCTGCGGCCACGCCGAGAATCGCGGGTGCAGGCGCAGCCCGGATGCAGTCTGAAGGCCTTACCATTATCGGCCGAATTCATCCGAGGCGCCACGGCGCGAGAAGAGAAGTGCAAGGGCGAGCCGCGCAACCGGATGGCATGTGCCAGTCCTCCATGCTATTTCGCGACAATTGGCGCAGGCCAAGAATAGAATCAGGTATTGCGGGGAGGATGTCTATGAAATGCCACGCTCTTCTTATTGCTGTTTTGGCCGCTGCAACTCTCTGCGGGGCCGATTTCAAAGCTGGATTCGGGCGGCGCCAGATTACCCCGCCGATGCCGATATGGCTGGCTGGTTTCGCGGCTCGCACGCACCCGGCTGAAAGCATCGCCCACGATCTGTGAACGAAGGCGCTTGCACTCGAAGATAACAGTGGCCGGAAGCTGATCGTTATCACCGTGGATTTGGTAACAATGCCGAAGGCGATGACGGATATGGTAGCTGCCAGGGTGATGCGCCGGCACGCCATTGACCGGTCACACCTGCTGATTAACTTTTCCCATACCCACTCGGGCCCCGCGTTGAGCTGGCCCTCGAACTCAGACCGCACGATGATAGGCCGCATTGAGGGTTACCGGAATAAGGTCATGGACTCCATGGCGGAGGCGGCTGCCGCTGCCGTCAGCGACCTTCAGCCCGCGCAGGTCTCGTACGGCGCCGGACCGGTAGGATTTTCCCATAACCGTCGTGAACGCGTTCCCGGCGGAGGCTGGCGCTTCGGAATGGACCCTGATGGGCCCGTGGACCGGACCGTTCCCGTGTTGCGGGTATCCAGCGCCGATGGCAAGCTGCGCGGTGTGCTGTTCGGTCTTTCCTGTCATGCTTCCGCGCTGACGCCGGCGTTCTACGTGGTCAGCGGCGACTACCCTGGCATCGCTCAGGCCGCGCTGGAAAAGACCCATCCCGGTGTCACGGCCCTGTTCATGCAACTCGCCGGCGGAGATCAGACCACCTACCCGCGGGGCAAGATGGAACTGGCCGAGAAGTACGGTGAGGAACTGGCCGGCGAAGTCGACCGCATCGTGGCAGCTCGAATGAAACCCGTGCGCGGTCCGCTCAAGAGCGCCATGCTCACCACCGAACTACCCTTCGCGCCGTTTTCATTGGAGAAATTCGAGCAGCAGGCAAAGGAGGATGATGCACTGCTCCGCAACCACGCCGAACGGATGCTGAAGCTGTATCAATCGGGGCAGCCGCCGCTGCCACGGCTGCCGTACACTCTGCAGGCCATTCAGTTCGGAAAGGACCTGACCCTGCTGGCCATGAACGGGGAAGTGGTGGCCGAGTACAGTCTGCGCGTGAAGAGGGAATACGGCGCGGAAGGGATGATTGTGGCTGGGTATTCCAACGAAATACAATGCTACATCCCATCGGCGCGAATCCTTAAAGAAGGAGGCTACGAAGCCCGCGATGCAATCCTGATGGGGTCGCTCCCTGGTCCTCTGGGCGAGGAGGTGGAGGAAACGATCTTCGCGGCTATTCGAGAGCTGATGCAAACGATTGGGAAGGCTCCACAGCGGTAGCCGGGCTTATCTCGTGCCGCGTCCCGGCTCAATGATCCAGTCGCCGGCTTCGAGCGGGATGCCCGCAATCAGTTCCGACCCGAGGCGGATCTGTCCTTGATCTGCTCCTCGCCGGGCAAGGCTGTACAGCGTGTTTTCATCGACGGTGTACCACTCCGGAAATTCGTTCAGGCGAACATAGTTTTGGTCGAAATTGAGTACTCGCCTGTGCCGCGCGAAGTCGAACTTCACAACGCCCTTGGACTGCACATGCAGATACAACTTCTCACCGTCGCGGACGGCGCCCACGCCGCGCCCGGCGGTCCAGTGCTCCGGACGGCAGCCCTGGCTTTTATAAAGAATGTAGAGCAGCAGGGTGCGGTTGAAGTTCCCCTCGCCGTACCAGTTTTCGAGAAAGCCGGAGGGCTTCTGCATGGCGGCCATCACCCGGATTTCCGACTCCACCCAATCCAATGCTTCGGGAACCGGCTCTCGGTTCACAAGGTAAATGGCGCTTTCAATCGAATCGGCATAACCATCGAACGATCCGCTCTCCCAATCGTAATTGCGGTACTTGGGCAGCGCTTTCAAAACGTGGCGCACGGCATCGCGGTACTTCTCTTCGCCCGTCGCCTGGTAGAACGTGTACACCGCGCCATAGACGTAGCCCCAGTTGTCGGAGAGTCCCGGGCCGGAGGGCTTCAAAGTCGCCGCATCCACGGAGTTGTACAGCATGCCATCCGGATTCGCGGATTCGAGCACGCGGTCCAGCATGCGTCCGACCGCCTGGCGGTAACGTGGAGCGCGCGGTGAATCCAGATACTGTTCCAGGGCGTAGGCCAGCGTCAACCCCACGACAGTTTCATTGCCGTGATCGCGGAGGCGCAGCGTCCCATCGCCCCGATGGGTGTCGAAGTCCCACTTGGAGGAAGGAACACCGTGAGACCCCGGCAGTACTTCTTCGATATAGGCGTCGGCGATGCGGCGGGTCCATTCGAGAAAGCGCCTGTCGCCGGTCATGGTAGACAGCCGTACCAGCGCCTGGAGGAAATCGCCATTCAATTCGGCGTCGGCCGCGGGCAGGTTGCCGAATTTCGATTTCACCGGCGCGCGCTTCATCGCATCCGCCACCATATCCACCATGCGGTAGTACCAGGGCGTGCGCCCAAGCAGTTCGGTCACCGCCAGTAAGCCATCCTTGGCATACTCGCCCGCGCCAAAGAGGCTGGGCGGTCCGAGTTCGCCAGGGGGAAGCGGCAGATTTCCCGGAACGGAATCGACGCGCGTCGTGTAGCGAATCTCGTTCCGGAGCATCTCCATCATCCGCCCGTGATACAGATCCGGGTCGGTGAGGTGCGCGGTGAGAATCAGATACGGGTACAGGTCCGCACCGGAATTATGAGGCGTATAGATGCGCGACGTGTCGCCGGCTTTCAGGCCGCGTAAGCCTCCCGGAATGCGGTCCGGTAGAAGCAGCGTTGTGGGATCGGCCACACCCAGCCAGGCTTTCAAAACTCGTTGCATGGCGCCGGCCATTTCATCGAAGCGAGCGGCATTCTCCCGCGCCTGCCGGAAGAGCGTGTCTTCGGACGCAGCCAGCAGCGGCGCGCATACCAGGATGAGGCAGAGAAGAGGATTCGGGAAGCGCTTGACCGGTATCGGCATGATCTCCCTATTATTAAGCCCGGCAGGGCCGTGCGCTACACTGATCAATTGATGCTTCGAGTCGCTTCGCCGTCTGGCGAAGGCATGAACTAAATCAATGACCATACTTGGGATTGGCGGCATACTGCATGATGCCGCCGCCGCTATCCTCGTGGACGGTGACCTCGCCGCCGCCGTCGAACAGAACAAAGTTGCGCGCCGGACCCGGCCGGGGCACCTGCCCGACGAGGCAATCTCGGCTTGCCAGCGGATCGCCGGCGTTCGCGACGATCAAATCGATTGTGTCGCGGTGGTGCGGCCTATCGCGGCCGGTCCGGAATCGGCCGTCCATCTGGAACTGCGATCGCGCTTTCCGCACAGCCAGATCGTGGTAGTGGATCATCACCGGGCACACGCCGCTTCGGCCTATTATCCGTCGCCATTCGAAAATGCGATCGTGCTGACGCTCGATCGCTCGGGCGATTTTCGCTGCGGTGCGCGGTGGATCGCCGAGGGTACCAGCCTTGTTCCGGACCGCGAACTGTATTACCCGGATTCTCTTGGCGAGCTTTATACTCGGGTCACCAGCCTGCTCGGCTTTGAACCCAACGCGGAAGAGCATAAAGTGCAGTGGCTGTCCGCTTCCGGTGACAACCGCATGGTGGGCGTCTTCACGGACATTCTGGGCTTGAACTCCACGGATTGGCCCCGCTTCGATCGCACTTACTTCCATGGCGAACGAATGACGGCGGGCGGATTCAGTTCGGAGTTTTACGAACGCCTCGGCCTCCCGGACGGGAGCGAGATTCCACAGGCTATGCGGGCCTCGATTGCGGCCGGTGTGCAGCGGGCCACGGAAAAGGCTGTATTAGCGATGGCCGGCAGCGGCGAGAATTTGTGCCTGGGAGGCGGAGTGAGCACGAACGCGCTGCTCGTCGCCGCGCTCGAGAATTCGCCGCAATGGAAGAACGTTTTTGTGCAGCCGGCGGGCAGCAACGCGGGAACGGCCATCGGCGCCGTGTTCCACGCCTGGCACAGCATATTCCGGCAGAAGAAGAGAGGATCGTTAGGGAACTTCTGTCTCGGACCGGCATTTGACGCCGAAGAGATCAAACAGGTGCTGGAGAATTGCAAGCTGCATTTCCGCTACCTGTTGACCATTGAAGAACTCATCGATCGTGCGGTAGAAGAAATCCAGGATCAAAACATCGTGGCCTGGATGCATGGACGAATGGAATTCGGCCCGCGCGCGCTGGGCAACCGGAGCATCCTCGCATCACCGCTGAATCCATACTCCACGGAAAATCTCAACCTGTTTATCAAGCACCGTGAGCCGTTCCGGAAGTTTGCGGCTTCGGTACCTGCCGAATTGGCGTCCGAGTATTTCGAAGTGGGCACTAATGCCCGCTTTCTCGCCTCGGTCGGCCGCGTCCACACCGCTCATAGGAAAACCTTCGAGTCCGCCATTATGGGCCCCGGATACGTAAGGGTTCAGACAGTGACACAGCACGACAATCCACTGTACTGGCGGCTGCTGCACGCAGCGGGAAAACAGACCGGGTTACCGGTGCTCTATAACACGTCTTTCAACCTGTTCGGCGATCCGCTGGTCTGCACGCCCCGCGACGCAGTTCGCAGCTTCTATTCGTCGGGAATCGATTCCATGTTCGTAGGCCACTTCCTGCTGAAAAAGTAGGAGGCTACTGTCCGGCTGCGTGCAGCAGATACTTGTAAGGATTGATGGGGGCGCCTTCCCACCATTTCTTATCGGGGCCCAGCTCAAAAACGGCAAAGTGAAGATGAGGGCTGTCTTCCTGCGCATTGCCGGAGGACCCGACGTATCCGATCAGATCGCCCGCCTGCACCTCCCGGCCTTCCGCAAGATCGGCGGCATAAGCCGCCAGGTGTGCATAGTAGAAGCAATATTTCTCCGTGCGATCGAACTGATAAATCGTCAGGCCTCCCGGCTTGCTGACAAACAGTTTCGCGATCTTCCCGGATGTTGCGGCGCGTACGGGTGTACCACGCGGCGCCATCATGTCCACTGCCTCGTGGCGCCTCCCGGCGCCCCGAATCTCGTCATAGGTATCGTGGATGTCCGCCGGTTTCAATCCATCAATCGGTGGAACGAGTTTGCTCAGGATGGGATCGGCGTGGGAATTTGTCCAGTCTACTTCTTCCACAAAGTTCTGCCCGGAGTAGTCGTCTCCGAACGGGCTGGAACGATTGAAACCGGTTAGCTGCGCCTGA
>DASTMK010000082.1:0-16708 GCA_035714225.1 Bryobacteraceae bacterium
ATCCCAAAGCAACATCGGCGTGGGAGAACCTGGGACGAACGGCGCACTGGCTGCGCGAGCACATCGGCCTGTTCCGCCAACCGGCCATCCCGATCGTGACGGCGCTGGTGGAGCCGGGCGCAGCTACGGCGGAAATCGCCAATCTGCTGTATCGCCGCAATGTTTCCCCCTTTCTCGCGTCCGCTTCAGATCCTCCGGCGCCGGATGCTCGTGCAACGCTGGCAGTGGTCGCCGCGAACTTGCGTCCGCCCTCACCAGAGATAACCGGCCGGATTCTTGCCCATGCGGAAGCCGGGAGTACAGTTGTTGCCGCCGGCCTGCCTTCGCGGGCGTGGTGGCAGCGGCCGGAGTTGAAGCCGGTGCGTAGCGAGCCCGACCGGGAGTTCTACGATTTTGGCAAAGGGCAGGTGGTCGCCTATAAACGCTCCATTGTGGACCCCAGTGAATTTGCCCTCGACGTGATTGACATCATCAGTCACAAACAGCGTGCGGTGCGGCTTTGGAACGCGTCATCTGTAATTGCGCTGGCAACCGCATCCCCGCGAAAGGGCGAGCGGTTGCTGCCGCTCATCAATTACGGTGCGCCGATCGATACGGAGCTGCAGGCGCGTGTGCAAGGCCATTTTTCGAAAGCCCAATTGCTGCGCCCCGACGCGCAGCCCTTAACTCTTCCGGTAGTGAAAAGGGGAAGCACAACGGAAGTATTCGTGCCCGAACTGAAAAGAGCCGGGGTGGTTGTGTTCGGCGGGGGCTGATTTCGATTAAACTGGATGACAACTATCGTGGTTGACCGGAGATGGAGGGAAGGATGTTGAATCGCCGTGATTTTATCCGAGCAGGTGCAATGGCGACCGCCGGAGCGGCCGCCGGTATGGAAGGGTTGGGAGCGCCTGCACGCATGCCGCAGTCGCACTTCGGCCTTCATCCGTTTATTGAGCGGAATCCCAAGGCTGTATTCATACGCCGCACAAAAGTTCCCCACAAGATGCACGAGGAATCAAAGCTCCGTGAAGGGCTGGCCCTGGCGCGCGAGATTTTCGTTCCCCTGCAGCAGCAGGGCATTCCTGTCAGCCATCGCATCGTTCTGAAGCCGAACGTCTGTAGCGTGCGCAGCAGAAACCGGCCTCACGTGGAGAACTGGGGGACGGGCACCGATCCCCAGTTTTATGAAGGCATGGTCATGGGTCTCAAGGAACTGGGGCTCAAAAAGTTTCACTTCGTTGAAGCGAATAATTTTCCCGCCTGGAACTTCCGTGGTTTCGTCGATATCAACGAGCGGCAGGGCATCGAGATGAACGAACCGGAGCGGCGCGTGCGGAATTTCCGCGATGGTTACGAGATGACCTGGAGCAAGGTGCCCGATGGCGTCGTCTATACGAGCATCCCGCATTATGCCCCGGTGAACGAGCCGGATACCTGGTTGCTGAATATCGCCAAGTGGAAAGCGCACGGCATGTGCCTGACGCAATCCGTGAAGAACGAGCAGGGCCTGGTCGTGCTTCCCTACGTCCGGTTTTGCCCCGGCTGGAAAATGGTGACCGGTGTACCGGATTTCATGAAGCCCAATATTCATCCGCGTGTCGAGCCGGTCATCAACAAGCTATTTGAAAGCCATAAGCGCATGAACTACGCGCGTTACGACAGCGCCGCGACGCTGAGTCCCATGCACCAGGAGATCTGGGCGCACAAGACGTGCGACAACCAGAGCGTATTAAAGACCGGGCTCGCGATGATTGAGGGTATCTACGGGCGTGACGGAAACGGATTCGGAATCGGCAACGACTATCTGACGAACCTGGTGATGTTCAGTAAAGACAAGTTCCGGCTGGACATCATCGGTCTCTACCTGGGTGGGCATGAACCCGGCAACATCAATCTCTACCGCATCGCCAAAGAACGCGGCCTCAGCGATACGTTCAATCCCTGGGAGATTCCGGTCTACGAATGGATTGATGGCGAGGCCGTTCCGCGAAAGCTCACGGATTTCGAGAGAACACCGCTGAAGACGTATTACTTACAGAAACAAGGCGAGCCGGAGTATCACCTGGTAAACGAGCCGTTCGATTACGACCGGTATAAGGTGTAAGGCGACGCGTTTAATACGTGCGTGTTCCTGGAACCTTCGTGCGAATAAAATAAACCGACGTCCGGGCTGTAATATATAGCCCACGAAAGCCGCTACCCCAATTGCAGTTACTCGGCTGCTCCGGTGTGCTCACGACGCCGAGACGCGTGCCGGATGGATCGAAGACCCACAGACCGCCTTCCGACGCAACCCATACGTTACCCGCCTCGTCTGTTTTGAGCCCGTCGCCGCGGCACTCGGCAAAAACGCGTCCTTTACTGAGGGCGCCGTCGGGTGCGATGTCATAGACGCGCAGCACGCGTTGCTTGGAATCCGCCGCGTAGAGTTTCTGCTGGTTCGGGCTCAACGCCACCCCGTTCGGCCCGGTGCAATCCTCGGCGGCGACCCGCGCTTTTCCGCCACGCTGGATCTGGTAAATGCGGGATTTCGCCGGATCGGTGAAGTAGATACTGCCGTCGATGGCGTAAACCAGGTCGTTTGCCCGTTCGATGCCCTCGGACGCCAGCACGGTAACGCTGCCGTCTTTTTCGGTACGGGTCACCTTGCCCACTTCGCATACCAGCAGGCGTCCCTGGTGATCGAACGTAAGTCCGTTGGCGCCGTTACTGTTCTCGCGGAAGGTGGTAAGTTCACCTTCTTCCCATTTCAGAATCCGGTTGTTCGGAATATCGGTAAACAGCAGGTATCCCCTCCGGCTGAACACCGGCCCTTCCGTAAACCGGAACCCCGTGGCGATACGCTCCGGCTGCACCTTTGGATCTATCAGGTTTTCGATCGGCATTTACGAACCTACTCCATGAGCAAAGTAAGACTGCCGGGACGCTTTGTAAGCAATGGACAGCTCGGGTGTTTCCATCTTCTTGTGACCTTGATATGCGGATTCCATCAAGGCCGCCAGGGCGCCCGTGGTAAGTAGTGTCCGCTCGACAGGAATAAGCCGCTCGCCCGTTTCAAACATATGGGAGATAGCGTGTACAAGCGGGCTGAAGTTATTCGAATTTTCGATTGGAATGTAACAGAGCGCCGCATCCGGCTCAGGCCGGTTTTTCAGCTTGACGGCGACAAGATACTCGCTCACCAGACCGGGAAGCATGATGACGCCCGCTCGAAATCCATCCCGGTACTCCACCAGGCACAAGACCGGGTCCTTCACTTCCTCTGGCCGTCCGGGCCTCACCTTGAGACCGCGTTTCAGCGCGGCATACATTAGCTGCTTCGACCACGCCCCGTCCTCCGCGGCTTTCCAGACCGCATCTCCGGCAAGATGCTGGATGGCGCGCACGCCCACCTCGCCGCCCTGGCGCCGTTCCACGAATGCCTGGAGCGCTTCGAGATTGTGAAAGATGCCGCCGTCACCAACCCAACCGGATCCGACCGAAAGCGCGGTTTCCATGGGCGCTCCCAGTGGCGGGTCCAGTTCCGGCCGGCGGAACGTCACGGACACCGACGAGCCGGCCATCAGGGGGAACTTCAATTCGCGGGACCAGTCGTACATGCGCCGGGCCTTCTTCCAGTCGTAGGAGAGGTGCTTGTCGACAAAGACCGGGCAACTGCGGCCGGATTCACGAAATACCTGGACCACCTGCTCGAAGAATTCAAAGCGTGGATAGAGGTGCTGGTTCTTCTCGTTGTGCGGATAGTTTCCGTGCTCCGCGACCAGTAGCACCCCATCGACGGCAAGCTTGCCGGTGCCGAGCGTGAGAGACTCCCGTATCGAGGGTTTGACAGGGAAGCCGTACGCGGTCGAGAGCCGGCGCCCGATATCGGCCGGATGGATCTGGTCCATATAAAGCGACACAATCGGATGCGGCGGCTCGTAGTACTTTTCGCCGATCCAATACCCTTCGAGAAAACGCGTAATGAAATTATCCGAATGCGAGCGGACGTGATAAGTCGTGGAAAGCGCGGCGATTTTTTTCCGCGAGGCTCCCTGTACCGGCGCTGCCGCGGCAAGCGCCGTTCCCAAGAATTCGCGGCGCCTCACTTCCCTGCCCCCTCTTCGTTCGCCCGCATCACACGAAGCAGGTTTTCACCCATGATTTTGCGAATGTCGTTATCTGAATAACCCATTTCGAGAAGCCCCCTCACTAAGACCGGATACTTTGAAACGTCTTCCAGGCCGCGCGGGACCATACCGGAGATGCCGTCGAAATCGGACCCGAGTCCGACGTGATCCACACCCGCCACCTTTGCGACATGATCGATGTGCCGGAGCAACTGCTTCACTTCCACCGGCGGCATCAGTTTGTAATAGCGCTGAAGAACCGCCCGCGCCAACTCCCAACGCTTCGGGTTGGACGAGTGCAATGCCAGCGCTTCCTTGACTTCGCGCACCCGCTCCGGGCGGTTGCCGATGTAAACATCGTAGGCCTGCTTATCCAGGTACCCCGCATGGAAATTGATGCACACGACGCCTCCCCGCCGGGCAATGGCGCGAATGATATCGTCGTTCATATTTCGTGAAATATCGCACAGCGCTTTCACGGAGGAATGGGACGCGATAACAGGTGAGCGGCTGACTTCGACCGCGTCCAGCACGGCCTTGTCCGAGATGTGCGAAACATCCACCATCATTCCAAGACGGTTCATTTCCCGCACGACATCGCGGCCAAACGCCGACAGCCCGTTATGAACGGGAACGTCCGTGGCGGCATCGGCCCAGTTGTTCGTTCTGAAGTGGGCGAGCGTCATGTAACGAACGCCGAGCCGGTGATAGAGGCGCAGCAAAGGCAAGCTGTCCAGGATGAGGTGGCCGCCCTCCAGACTCACCATCACCGCAATCTTGCCCTCTTTCCGAATGCGGACAATATCGCCGGCGGTGTAAGCGACCTCGACATCGGCGGCATTGCGGCGCGCCTCTTCGTGAAATGCGTCGATGCATTGGAGCGCGCGCGGCAGCCAAAGCTGCTGAGGATATTCCTGCGGCTCCACGTAAACCCCGAACAGGATCGCACCCACGCGCCCGCGCTTCATCCGCGGGATATCGGTTTCGTAATAGGAGTGTTCTTCGGCCCAGCGATAACCTTCATCGACGGTGTATCTCGGCGTGTCAATGTGGGCGTCAAAGATCAGGATGTCGCGCATGAGCTGCTCAAACCGCTCCTGCAGATTACCGGCTTGCAGCAATAGCAGCCCCAGAATGAAAGACAACGGCATGCAGGGGATTATACATCGGCGGACAAGAGGTGCTTCGCCTGTTAACATCCGGGCCCTGCCGGCAGTAATAGAACGGGAGCTTGTATGGGTGGCATACGTCGAGCAGATGAGTCACCATGAAATTTGTCCGTGCTGGCGGCGCTGCTCACTCCGGGAGTTCCCGTTGGCTTCGACCCCATTTTGAATCTGCCGCCGGTAATCGCCATGGCGGTGATGGGCTTTGTGCTACTATTGCTGCCCATAGGTACGTCTGGGCACGAGAATAACTATGCGAATCCTGGTCCCACTTTTTCTGGTGAGTATCTCTTTTAGCGCGTTTGCGCAGCAACCCCGCACACCCGCTCCCAACAAAGAATTCGAAGCCTTACAGGCTCATTTCGAACGGGTGATCGGCCGGCGATTCGATCAGATCTTCCGCGGCATTACTACAGTCGAACAATGGGAGCAGCGCAAGCCGAAGCTTCGGGCCACGCTCGAAAAGATGCTGTGGCATGATTTCCGCTGGCCCGATACGCCGCCGCCGGCCACCATCACTTACAAAGAAGACCGGCCGGGCTACACGCTTGAGAATGTCGTTATTGAGACCGCGCCCAAGTTGTTTCTCACCGCCAACCTGTACCTGCCGCGCAACGGACGCAAGCCCTTTCCCGTTGTGCTCTATCAGTGCGGCCATGCCAACAAGAGCTACTACGCCCGGCACGGCGCGTGGTTCGCGGCAAACGGAATCGCCACGCTGGTGATGGACAACATCGAGATGGGCGAAGTGGAGTTCACACACCACGGCGTTTATTCAAACGCCTGGTTCCACTGGTACAGCCGGGGCTTTTCCCCGCTGGCGGTGGAGCTGCTGAATGCCCGCCGCGCGGTGGACTACCTGGCGTCCCGGCCCGATCTCGACCGTAATCGTATCGGCGCGACCGGCCGATCGGGCGGCGGAATGACAACGTTTTTTCTGGCCGCCCTCGATGAGCGAATCAAGGCTTCCGCTCCGGTGTCGGGCACGCTGTCCACCACCGGCTGGGTTCGGCAGCGGCTCACCGCGGCGCACTGCGATTGCCAGTATCCGGTGAACAGCCATGGCATGCTCTATTCGGAGGTAGGAGCTTTAATTGCTCCGCGCGCGCAACTGCAATGCAACGCCGATTCGGATCGCGGATTTCCCATGGACGCGTTCAACGAGATGGTGGAAAAGACCAGAGAGGTCTACCATCTTTACAAAGCGGACGGCGCGCTGCGCACCGCCATCGCGCCCGGAGGTCATGCCGATACGGAAGCGATCCGGTTGCCGGTCTATTCATTTTTTCTGAAAGAGTTTCTTGGCAAGGAAACGCCTGTGGCCGCCGAAGGCCCCATCGACATACCGCCCGCCGAACAGTTGGTCTGCCACCGCAACGGGTTGCCGCTGGATGAAAAGCTGACGCGCATCGACGAAGAACTCATCCCTCCGAGAACCGCTTTCCAGCAGACGCTTACGGGCAAAGCCAGAGAACAACGAAGGAAGGAGTTGACCGGCGCGTTGCGTGAAGAAGTCTTCCGCTATTTCCCGGAACAGCCGGCGGCGCTCGAACCGCAGTGGGAAGCGGAGACCACCATCCAAGGCCGCACAATTCGAAAAGTCAGCTTCACTTCATTCGAAGGACTGCGAGTGAAAGGTGTTTTCTCGGTCCCCGCGGGCTCCACGCCAGCCGGTAAGCTGCCGGGCCTCCTGGTTGTAGACCATCGCAAAGGCATTCCGGTGTGGGGCAACGAGCAGCCGCTCGAGCGCAATCAGTGGGGCCGCCGCGCCGTGTTGATCGTCGAGACTCTAGACACAGGAAGCCGCGTGCTGGAACAGAATCTTCGCAGCTTCAGCGACAACGATCTTCTCCACCATATGAAGCGGCAGGCCATGGTAGCGGGTACGACGCTCGAATCCATGCAGGTCTACGAAATCCTGCGATCGTTGGAGTTGCTCCGCACACTGCCACAGGTCGATTCCGCCAACGTAACGATTACCGGAAAAGCGGAAGCGGGAGTGAACGGCATGTATGCGGCTCTGCTGGATGGCAAGGTACAGCAGGTAGTCCTGCACTCCCCCACAGCCTCGCATATACAGGGTCCGCACTATCTCGGAGTTCTCCGCTATACCGATATTCCGGAAGTGGCGGCCCTGCTGGCCGGCAGTCTCCGCGTCTACGGAGAAGTCCCGCAGGCGTTGCGCGCTTCCCTCCGTTGCGCGTCTCTGGCGGACTGCCTGCGATAAATCCGCTCTGACAGTACTCTGGTATTGAAACAGGTTCTTCGAGACTCAAATGGAATTGCACCAGGCTTTGCTCGGCGCTGGTGAAGCGCTGCTGATCGGCTTCCTGATTGGAGCGCAGCGGGAAGCGTCGCGCGGAGAATCGGAAAAACAGCCCGGCATACGGGACTTCACGCTCATTGCTCTTGTTGGCGCACTTTCCGCTTTACTGGGAAGCGATGCACTTGCCGTCTGCGCGCTGGTTGCACTGGCCGTACTGTTAGCGGTCTATCACTACCAGGTGAAGGAGCGTTCCGGCGTCACTACGGAAGTGGCGGCGGTAACGACGTTCTTCCTCGGTTACCTGACCGCCACGCCGCGGTTGCAGCATGGAACGCTGGTCGCCGTTTCCCTGACGATCGCCGTACTCTTCCTGTTGGATGCGAAAGTAACTCTGCACAACTTCGTCCGGAGAACGATCACCGAGACGGAGTTCCGGGATACGATCCGCTTTCTCGCGCTGGTGTTCATTATCTACCCGGTGCTTCCGGAAGAGCCGATGGGGCCTTACGGCTTTTTCCATGCACGGAAGGTCTGGCTATTTGTGATTCTGGTCTGTTCCATTTCGTATTTCGGATACTTCCTCCGGAAGTTCGCGGGTGAGCGCGCCGGAGCCAACCTGGCCGGAGTGCTGGGGGGAATCGCGTCCTCCACCGCCGCGACGGTGGCTTTTGCGCGAATGAGCGGCACCGCGTCCGATGAGTCCGGACACGAGGAAGGCGCGGCCATCATTTCGAACACGCTGCAATTTCCAAGAATTCTTGTGCTGCTCTACATCATCAATCACCAGGTGGCGCAGGCCTGCGTGTGGCCGCTGCTCGCGATGACCGCAGCCGGCGGTATATTTTCGCTGGTACGGGCACATGGACGGAACGGCCGCGTCACGCCTCCTACTTTCATCAACAACCCGTTCAGCCTGGGGCCGGCCCTGACTTTTGGCGCTCTCCTGACAGCGGTACTCTTTCTCAGCAGGGCGGCACTCGAAGCGTTCGGAACCGGATCGATCCAGTGGGTCGGACTGCTGAGCGGACTGGCGGATGCGGACGCCGTTTTGTTAGCGGTTGCGGAACTCTACGAACAAGCCGGCATTTCGATCGGAGTTGCTTCCGGTACCGTGTTGCTCGCGCTGGCTGCCAATGCAATCACCAAGAGCGTCATCGCGGTCATAGCTGGTACGCGGCGGTTTGCACGCGGCTTGCTGGTGGCATTCGCCGGGATCTTTACCGCGGGCGGAGTGGCGTGGCTCGTTCAATCCGCCCTGCAATAGTTCTATACGCTCACTACGGCGCACGGAGAATGCTGAATAATGGCGTAGGCGTTGGTGCGCAAGCGGCCGAGAAAACGGTTAGCGGCCGGACGGCCGATCACTAAAACATCGGCCTTGAGTTCACCGGCCGCGGCGCTGACAGCCTTTCCCGGTTCTCCGCCTACCAGTTTCACTTCCGCACTCACACCGGTATCGGTATTCAGCTTCCCGATTCGCTCCCGCAGGACGGCGCCCACGCTGGCGCGCCATTCGGGATCGTGGACCACGCCGAGAATCGGCTCTAGCTGCGGACTTGCGTGGATGACTGTCAGGGCTGCTTCAAACTGGCCGGCGAAATCGCTCGCCCAGCGGAGAATTCGTTCGCTCTCCGGACCGAGATCGATTGCGCAGGCTACCCGGCGCACGGCTGGCGAGGTTGCGTCGTCCTCGATTTTCATGTCATGAACAACGGTCCACACCGGGCAATCGACGTCATGAAGTACTTTCGCCGTCACGCTGCCCAGCAGAAACCGGCGCACGGTGCCGACGCCGCGAGTAGGCATGATGATGACATCCACTCCCGCCTCGCGGGCATACTCGACGATCTTTTCAGCGGGATCGCCCTGCAGCACGTGTTGTTGCACGCTTAGTCCCGTCAGAATCGATTCGAGGCCTTGCACAACACGTACGGCGTCGCCGCCAGTGGCGCCTGCGATCCAGCCCTCCTTCGATGCTGGGCCGACTGTTACGCCATTACCCTGCCCTACATGGAGCAGCGTAATTCGGGTACCGGGCTGACTCGCGAGTTTCCGTGCATCGGCGGCTGCCGCGAGCACCGGGAGTGAAAAGTCGACAGGTATAAGAATATGTTTCAGGTTCATCACGAATCATCCTCCCTGCTACATCGCTATCACGGGACACGGCGACTCCCGGACGATGGAGTAGGCTTGCGTCCTTAATCCTCCGAAAGGCTTATTCAAACGCCCGCGTGCAATCGCTGTGGCACAGGCCTTGTGGCGGGCTGCCTCCGCGGCCACTCGCCGCGCAATGTCACCACCTGCAAGACACAGGTCTACGTCGATGCCTGCCTCTTCGCGTACACGATTCCACTTCTCGCGAGCCTTCTCAAACAGGTAGTCGCGGACCGCAATGGCGCCGGGGTTCCTGGACTCCTCTTCCACCGCCGGCACAACATGAATAACCTGCAACACGGCGGAGAGTCCCGCCGCCAACTGTGAAGCCCATCGCAGCAACTCGGCGCTTGCCGGCTCCAGGTTCGTGGCACACAAGAGCACCGGAGATGCCGGCGCTTTCTGTTCACCGTCTTGTTCTGTATGAGCGCTCGTCCAGACAGGGCAAGGACAATCATACAAGACCTTGGCGGTAACCGAGCCCAGCATGTAACGGCGGAACCGCCCTGTTCCCCTTGTGGGCAACATCACCAGTTCCACCTTCTCACGCTCCACAAAAGAGGTGATTACCGAGGCCGGTTCTCCATCCTCCACCACAGAGCTGACCGTTTCGTAGTTGAGATGCTCCCTTACGAAATGATTCAAGTGCTCCTGCCCCGATGACTTCATCTCCGCGATCTCTTCCGGCAGCCAGACCAGGGAAGCGTCCAGATCGGTGTACCCGCTTCGGACGATGTTCAGAACATGCAGTGCGGTCAGGCGGGAGTTAAAAAGCCGCGCCATTTTGAGTACGTGAGGAGCCGCCTCGATACAGGCAGCAGAGAAGTCCACTGGAAAAAGGATGTGCTTGAACTCTGTCATATGTAATCCGCCGTGTTCCAGTGTACTCGCACTCCGGCCCGGCGGGGAGCGTCCGCGATCCCGTCAGAAGTCCACAACGCAGGCAGCCGGATTGCGCCCGGCCGCCTGCAAGTTGCAAACAACGAGAAGCAGTGCTCTACTTCCTGCCGGCATTCAGCTTACTCCATCCACATCATCGACACGTAGAGAACGGCGAAGAGGATCGCCGTGCCAATCAGCGCCCCGCCGATTTGCAGCATCCGTTCGCGCCTGTTTTCGGACCGGTATTCGGCACGCAAGTCGGCCAGGCCCCGAAACAGCGGGCTGCCAGGTTCGTCTGTTCCGGCCGTCTTCACGGCCGGTGGTGGCATGGCTTGCTCCACCGAGGATTCTACTTGCCGTTTATCCAGAAGGTTCGTTGACATACTATTCTCCTCTTTGGATTTGCTGCGCTTTTAACGGTGCAATTTCCGTACCAACAATTTCCGCTAGTCACCCGCGCGCGAGCGCACTGTATTGCCCACCCGCCGCCGCGGAAAACACTCCGGCTGGTTGCGCAACCTCGGCCCCAAGCGAGTGGACGAAATGGCCGAATTGCCAGGGATCGTTCGATTCCGGGGCCGGACGCCATGCAACAGCGTCCGACCGGATGCTGCCGATGTATGGCGCGGCAGTACGAAGGATCTCCTCATGCGGTAGATCTTCGGAGAAACGGAGCCCTTTGCGAGGATTTTGCATCGCCCACAAGACCGCCGGTACAATCCCCGCCGCTACCTGCAAAGTAGTGGCATTTCCGTCGGGAACCGATTGCCTGGCTCTTTCAATCGAAAGGCTGCTCCCCGTCCACCAGGATTGATAGCGGTGTCCCATAATCAATGCGCCCATGGTGTCCGTTCCTTCCATGATGTCTTCGGTCAGAATCCTTCGGACAGGGTGTAGCTCGTAATTGCGGCTTCGCAGTTCTTCAAGGGACTGAAGCGAAGCGGGACACGGCACATAAGCATAGGCAACGGTCGGGCGGTAGAGGCGGCCCGTAGCGTCCCTGACGGTCAGCGCATGCGAAAGGCTGAAACATTCGCCATGAGCGATCGCCATGCCGAGTATCTCGCGCTCCGGAACCCACGATCGAATGAACGTGTCCATGCCGAATCGTGGCAGAATCACCTGGTTGGCGGGTCCGATATCGGGAACCAGTGCATTTGCCGGCAGCGATTTTTCATGAGTTCCCCAGCCCAGCTCACATGGTGCTACACACTCTTCCCACATCCCTTCAACGCTCCACGTACTCACAAACTCGCCGGCCGATTTCGGATGAGCGGATCTTTGGGTGTCCCGCTCACTACAGTGGATCACTTTCACGCCAAGTTCTCTTGCGAGACGCGCAAAATCCCTTCGTTCCAGCAACCATTCGAGCTCGTACCGCTGAGCGTCAGACAGGGCGTTCTCACGAACCGCCCGGCTGGCGATGTCGAGCAATCCTTTCTTCACGAACGCGGAGATCAGGCCCGGATTCGCCCCCTGGTCAATTACGGCGGTTGTGCCATTACTCCAACGCCCGGCCATTTCAAGAACCCGTACATAGCGCCGGTACAGCGACCTGTCGAATAGAGAAGCGCCGCGCAAATCCGGTGTGGCATCCCAGGATTCGAGGGAAGCATTCACATACAGTACTTCGTTGTCGTGCGCCCATTGGGCGATATCGAAAAAGTCGATGCTCCACGCGAGGTCGATAATCAGGCCGCCCCGGCCCACATTCGACGAAAGAAGACGGTGGAGATTGTCCGGTGTGACGCGCTCCTGAATGAATCGCACTCCACGCGCCTGCCACGGTTCAAATGCCTGGCCGCGGTAGTTGAAATCGACAACCGTAATGTTTCGCGGGGAGATTCGAAGGTGTTTCAGCAGAATCGGCAAGACGGATTGGGCGACGGCGCCAAACCCCGTTATGACGATTCTGTTATCGAAATCAACCTTGTACACTCTTGTCTCCTCGTGATTTGTTTGGTTAACCGCGGTTTGCGCGAGCGGCGGAGGTTCACGAAAGAAACCCGTAAGGTAGGCAGTCAGGCGTGTTCAGAAGTGGTTTGACAGAGGTGTGCGTCCAGTGGGCCATTGAGGTGTCAAACTGGTCTCTACGCGCCTCCGCTGCTTGCTCAACTGCAGTAGTGCAATTCCCTTGCCACTGCATGACAGCTCAAAACAGGGTTTTCGCGTATGTAAGCGAACACGCGATGTCCGTTTTCGGGCATCGCTGTCCCTTTGAGGGCAGGAGCGGACACGTTCCGCTCGATCTTATTTGGAGAGGCGCTTTACCGCTTCGGAAACGTGGCGCACAATGCGTCCGTCATATCCGCGGTCTTTCAAGTCCTGCCGCAACTTCTCAAACGCTGCCAGCGCATCTGCACGCTGACCGCCGATTTCCAGGATACTGGCGTGGATGAATTCACGGCGGGTCTGCCGCTCATTCCCTTGATTCTGCCCATCATCCAGCCAGAGGTAGGTCTCCCAGGCGTTTTTCGGCGGAACAGCCGCGAGAGATTGATTCAGTTCCTCAACCGTGTTTACGGTCGGGCTGTAGGCTGTGAGGATGCGGCGTCTGTCGCGATCGCTCAGGGATTCGCCGTTCCTTCTCATTTCATCCGCCACTCTTATCAGCGCCGATCGAAGATCCGGGTGAGAATTGTACGCCATAGCGCCGAGTTGCAGCCGGCGGACCAGCGGCCTTTCTTTGTTGGTCTGAATGGCCAGATCGAAATGATGGAGCGCCTCGCTCACATCACCGTTCGTCTGAATGATCCAGTTGCCAAGCATCGCATGCGCGAAAACGTTCGATGGGTCGATCTTCAGAGCGTGACGCAGATCCCGCTCCGCTGCGGTTCCAAACTCTTTGTAAGCCAGGTGCTGGTTCAGCCAATGTGCCCACCCGAGATGAGCCAGGACGTCCGCTGCCCTCTGTCCTTGCAACTTCGTTCGCGCCAGTGCGGCATCGAGCACCAGCAGGATCTCCGCCAGACGCGGCCCGGCAATGTCTTCCGCCTTGGAGCCTTCATTCACCACCACGCTGAAATTTTGGAGCCATCGCATCGCCATGTCAGCCTGGAGATCAAGCGCGCCCGGATTCGACGGATCGATTTTCAGGAGATTCCGGCAGGTATGGAAGGCAGACTCATATTCCGTCCGATCGGCCTGCACCCGGGCGGTGGCTAAAAGCGCATTGATTTCCGCCCTGCGAGCCCGGCCTTCGCTTCGCGGGCCGATGGCCATCCAGCCCGCCAACACGATCAGAACGAAGAGCGCGGCCACGCCTCCAAAAACGAGCGTCTTCCCGCGTCTGGTTTGATGTTTGACGCGCGAGTTGTCCGGACCAGGCTGCACGCCGAGCGAATTCGCCAGGCGCATGCAATCTTCCCGGAACGTGCTGTCCCGCAGTTCCGCTGCCTGGTAAAGCGCGAGCGGCGCCAACCGGTCCGGAAGGCCGGCAGCTTGCGGCATTCCCGCGCCGCCAACCAGGACGGGAACGATGGCTATACCTCGGGCGAGCGCAGCTTCGATCTCGTAGCGCACGTAATCCTGCTGCTGCACGTCCGAGCGTTCCCGAAGCATTTCGAGCCATCCCGGACCAATGACAACCAGCACGACATCGCAGGCCGCGATGGTATTGCCGATCACCTTGGCGAACTCCTGTCCGGGCGCGACGTCGTCAACATCCATGAAAACGCGGTCAGCGCCGAAGACAGCCGAAAGGTGATCGCAGATTCGTCCGGCATACGCCGCCGAGTCGGCACGCCGGTAGCTGATGAAGATGTTTCCCGTAGCCCGCTCTCCTGGGAACATTCTAGCGCCGGGAACCCGGACATCATCCCGACTCAGGCAGAAACGACGGCATACTGATACCACGGAACGGCTGAAACTCACCGCGAACCTGGCAGAGATGCAGTTCGCAATTGCGCGCGCCCCAATCGTAGGCGAGCCGCACGAGCGCAGCCTTTTCTACCGGCAGTAGAAACAGTGGTGTCCGGCCCTTGTAATGGTCGAGTTCCCGCAGAATCAGGGCAGCCGCTTCCTGCTCGCCGCGTGCCACACAAGGTCCAAGCATGTTCATGGCGGGATGCACGCAGGAGATCATGAATCCGCCGATCCCGCCATCGTTGCTCTCGTAAACCGAAACATGCCAGATACCCTGGTGGTTTTCGATGCAATAGCAGTAATCCCGCTCACGCATGATACCGCTGACTTCCAATTCGAGCGATATCATGGCGGGCACATCCGCCAGAGTAGCCTCTCTAACCCGATCGAGCTCCGCTACGCGGAACTTCATTCCTGTTTTAGGGACGGTGAGGAACATGTCCTGAAACGTGCACCGGGGGACGAAGCCCGCGGTGTTGTAGAGCGAGAACGAATCGAGATTGAGCGCGCTCTGGGTCAGGCGCAGCGCGGGAAAGCCGTGCTGTTCCGTGTAATCGATGATGAATCGAAGAAGCGCTTTCCCTGCCCCCTGCCCGAAATAATTCGGGTGAACGTTCATGATGCCCAACGATACGTGACGCTCCCGCGGATGGAAGAAGCAGCTTGCCATCAGCCTTCCCGTACGCGTGTTTTCAGCCACCACGGCGCAACCCGGATCCAGCATCGCATACACATCATAGAAGACCTCCGTCGCTTGCGGATCGCCGTGAAAAATGGGAGGCCGCCCATGCATCTGGTACCAGTGGTTGATGGAGATGTAAATCAGCTCCGACACCTCCGAGCGGTCCCGGTCCGTCATCTCCCGTATTTTTAAGCTGCTCTCTATACCCGGCTGCATCGCGGTTCACCTTTCCGTGACGGATCAGCATATTGACTCCCGGCCTGAACTGTCAACAGGAAACTCCCTCGCCGCACCTCCGGACGTTGTATAGTCGTTAATCGTATGTCCACACAAATCAGCGAACAGGTTTCATCCGGTGTGAGCCGGCGGCGCTTTCTCGGCTCGGCTGCCGCGACCGGCACGCTGGCACTCGCACGTATTCCGGTTCTGAGCGGAGCTCCGGAAAATCCGGCCGGCTTTCAGATCGGCTGTTACACCCGCCCATGGGACCAGTTCGACTATAAAGTTGCGCTGGACGGCATGGCCGAAGCCGGCTACAAGTACGCCGGCCTGATGACTCACAAAGGTAAATCGTGGGTCATCGTGACGACCGACACCACGCCCGAGGAGGCCGCCTCCATGGGGGAGGAGGTGCGCCGCCGCGGCATGGAACTGTCTTCCATTTATGTGGGCAACTTCGCGGTTGAAAAATCGATTGAGGCCGGCGTCGCAGGATTGAAACGGCTGATCGACAATTGCGCCGCCGCGCGAAGCCCGCGCATGCTGGTCAGCGGCACGGGCAAGGACGCGCTGGTCGAGGCTTACTACAAGGTTGTGGCCGAATGCTGCGACTACGCCGCGTCCAACAAAATCAGTATTAGCGTCAAGCCGCACGGAGGCAGCAACGCTACCGCCGCGCAGTGCCGCAAGATCGTCGAGATGGTGGGCAAGAAAAATTTCGGCATGTGGTACGATCCGGGCAATATCTTCTTCTACTCCGAGGGCAAAATCGATCCGGTGGAGGATGTGCCCGACGCGCACGGGCTGATTATGGGCATGAGCATCAAGGATTACAAGGCCCCCAAAGAAGTCATGGTCACGCCCGGCACCGGCCTGGTTAACTTCCGCGAGGTGCTCAAGCGCGCCAGGCAGGGAGGCTTCACGCGTGGTCCGCTGATCGTCGAGTGCCTCGACCGTGGCGATTCAGCCGCCAAGATCACCGCCGAAGCGCGCAAAGCCCGCCAGCTTCTGGAAGAGTTGACCAGCGCCTGAGCCGGCCGGCCGATGGCTTACCGGTCCGGAAAACCCGGGTGCGTTTTGATCTCCCGGATTTGCAGAGTATGCCGCTGCGCGTGCGTGGAAATCAAAAGGAACCACTGATATGCGTCGCACCTTTCTCTTTGCACAACGTGACTCCGCAGATCGTCCTGAGTAGTCCTCGCGTATTCCAGCATCTGCACACGCAGTTGATGGAAAGCTTTCCATCCTTCCCGCACATCGCTCAATTGCCGTTTTGGTTGTTCCGCAGGTATAGCCTTCTGGCGCTGCGTCCGGTCGATGCCATACCAAAGAACACTATCGTCCGAACCGGATCGCCGGGAGCGGTCCGGCGGCGCGGCCATGG
>DASTMK010000083.1:0-24368 GCA_035714225.1 Bryobacteraceae bacterium
CCGGTTCCACGAAGAAATTCAAACCGCTCTGAATATTTCCGAAGCACGTCTCAAAGAGAATCCGGAAGACGCCCACGCGCACTACACGGCCGGCGTCGCCTACGGACTGCGGGCGAACTACAACTTCCTGGTCCGGAAGGCGTGGCTCGATTCCCTCAAAGATGCCACCGAGGCACGCAAAGCCCATTCGCGGGCGGCATCCATAGATCCGGACTTTGTGGATGCGAAGCTGGTTCAAGGCGTTTATGACTACGTCGTGGGCAGCCTCCCGTGGTATTACAAGATGCTCGGTTTTATCGCCGGATATCGTGGCGACCGGGAACGGGGTATTCAGGTTCTCCGGGAAGTGGCCGAACATGGCAGGCAAAACAGCATGGACGCGAAAGTCCTGCTCGCCGCCATTTACCGGCGCGAGCGGCATCCCGAGGCCGCCATCCCGCTATTGCGCGACCTGATCCGGCGATTTCCGCACAATTACCTGTTTCGCCTGGAACTGGTGCAAATGTACAGCGACGCCGGGGACAAAGAGAGCGCGCTCGAGGTCCTTTCCCGCATCGAGAAGCTTCACCAAAGCGGCGCGCCTGGATATGCCAGGCTGGACCCGGGCAAAATCCATTACGCGCGCGGCAACCTGCTGTTCTGGTACAACGACCTGGAGGCCGCGCTGGATGACTTGCGCCGTGCCGTGGAGCACGCGGACGAGGTGGATTTGAACACCGGCGTCATGGCCTGGATGCGCCTGGGCCAGACGCACGACCTGCTGGAACAGCGCGAGGAGGCCATGAAGGCATACCGGCAGGCGGTAGACCTGGCGCCGGATTCAGAAGTAGGGAAGGAATCGCGCCGCTATCTGTCTTCGCCTTACCGGCGCCGGAAGTAGACGGGACGAAGGGTGAGGCGGCTCACCTTTTCGAGCTGGTTTGCTCCTTCCGGATCTCTTTCAACATGGACATGGTCTGCGACAGGTGCGAATAGAAATATTGCTTCAGGATGTCGAGAACCTCGATCAACGCTGGATCGCGGAGAGAATAGAATACCTGGTTGCCTTCTTTGCGGCGGGTAACAATCTGCTTGCTCCGCAGCACAGCTAGGTGCTGAGAGGCATTCGCCTGCTCTAACCCGAGTTGCTCGATGAGTTGGCCGGCGGAAGTTTCCCCCTGGCGCAGGGACTCCACGAGGGCGATCCGGGTGGGATGCGCCAGGGCCTGGAATATCTCCGCTTTGAACAGACGCAGTTCCTGGCTCATTCGCGAGTTCGTTCCTTCTGCGCAATTCTGCCCACCGCGAGCAGGATTCCATACAGCAAAGCCTGCGGCCGCGGGGGACAGCCGGGAATATAGACATCCACCGGAACAACCTCGTCAACCGCGCCGGCCGTCGCATAGTTATGGCCGAAGATGCCGCCGCTGATGCCGCAGGCGCCCACCGCGACGACGACCTTCGGCTCCGGCGCCGCCCGGTAAGTCTTCAACAGCGCCAGTTCCATGTTCCGGGTTACCGGTCCGGTTACGAGGAGCATGTCCGCATGGCGGGGCGACGCCACGAAATGGATACCGAACCGCTCCAGGTCGTACACGGGGTTGTTCAGGGCCGTGATCTCCACCTCGCAGCCGTTGCAGGAGCCGGCATCCACTTCCCGGATGGCCAGCGAGCGGCCCAGCAGGGTATGAATCGTGTCTTGTGCTCTCCGCTCCAGTTCCGTTTCGTCCGGTTCCTCTCTGCGTTCCTGGTGAATCCGCGCCGGGGCGCACTGGATTCCATCGGAGTCGAGATCGTACTCGGCGGTAATCACCAGGTCCCGTCTGTGCCGGCAGGCCAACTCGAATTCGCGGGTCATCCGGATCGCTCCCGTCGCATCGGCCTCGGCGCATTCGCCGCAGAAAATACAGAGACCGTAGTCCATCGTCACCTGGCGCACGCCGCCGGAATCGATGAGGGACAACGCGCCGGTGGGACATGCCCAAGCGGCAGGGCGCGCATCACGCCAGTCGGCAAAGCCGATTCGCGGCGCGCCCCGGAAGTGTTCCGAAATCACCGCCGGCGCGTCCGGATAGCCGGTTGTAACCAACCCGGTGCGGAAGGTTTTCTGGAGGATCTTAAACATGGCTTTGCGCTCCTACCGCTTGCTAAGAAAGTGTGAAGAAATTGAATTCAGCCACGGATGAACACGGATGAACACAGATAAGTTTCCTGTTTTCAATCTGTGTTTATCTGTGTCCATCTGTGGCTCCGAATCTTTCACACCTTCCGAGGCCCGCGGCTCGGTTTCACTTAACGGTCCGTCCCGGAATACGACAAATTAAAACTCTTGTTGATAACCGGAAAATCCGGCACGATATTGCCCTGGACGGCCTCTACCAAGGCGGGCCAGTTGTTCAACGAGGGATCTTTGACTTTGCATCGCGCGATCTGGTTGCCGGGGCCCGTCCGGAGCCAATAGAGGATCTCTCCGCGCCAGCCTTCGACCGCGCCGAAGGCGTGCCGACCGGCCGGCAACGGCGGCACAGGCATGCGGTGCGGACCAAATCCCAGCCTCGCCGCCGCCTCGCGGATAAGCCGGAGCGAATGCCGCAACTCATCGATACGAACCTGCATGCGCCGCAGGACATCGCCCTCCTGATAGACCGGCACGTCGACCGGCAGCGAATCGTATGCGGCGTAAGGGTGATCCCGCCGCACATCGAGATCCTGTCCCGAGGCCCTGCCTCCGACCCCCACGATGCCGAGATCCCGCGCCTTCTCCGGATGCAGAATCCCAGTCCGTTCCAACCGGTCTTTCGTGGAATCCGACGCCTCGAGGATACCGGCAAGATCGTTGAAGTCCCGCTCAAAATGCGCGAGCAGGCCGAGGGTGCGGGAGACTCGCGCGCGATCCCAGGGCCTGCGAACTCCGCCGGGACACACTACGCCACGCAGCAGGCGGCTTCCGGTGAGTTCCTCGTTGATCGAGAGAATGCTTTCGCGCAAACGGGAAGCATGCGCGTTGGCGATCACAAACCCGACGTCCGTTGCGATGGCGCCGATATCGGCCACGTGGTTGTAAATCCGCTCCAGTTCGAGAAGGACCACGCGCATCAGGCCGGCCGCTTCGGGAATTTGAACCCCGGCGATTCGTTCCACCGCCTGCGAAAAAGCCGTGCCGTGTGAAAAACTCGAATCTCCCGACACGCTCTCCGCCAGGAAGACGGCGTGGTGAACCGGAAGCTGCTCGAACCTCTTCTCTATGCCCTTGTGCACATAAAACATGCGTAGCTGTAAGTAGAGAATGGGCTCACCGGCAACCGCGAAATTGAAATGCCCCGGTTCGATAATTCCCGCATGCACCGGGCCGACCGGAATCCGGAAAACGCCTTCGCCGAGGGTCGGCCGGTAGACGTGCGGCTCTCCCTGGAAGGGAGGCAGAACGGTATCGATGGGAAAGTCCTTGCGCAAGGGGTGCACATCGGGCCAATTATCGTGGAGGGCCACGCGGCGCGGATTCGGATGCCCGAGCGCCTCGATTCCAAACCAGTCCTGAATTTCGCGCTCCTGCCAGTTCAGGGCCGGGACTTCCGCGGCCAGCGAAGGAAACTCCGGCCGGTCCGGATCGATGCGGGCGCGAAGCGCCAGATACCGGGTGTCTTGCAGGTGCTCGAACACATAGTACAGATAGGCGCAGAACTCTTCCGTCGTGCGGTCTTCAGCAAACACGGCGACATGCCGGCAGCCGGCGGAGCGAAGGTACTCGGCCGCCGGCCGTGGGTCCGTTCCTCGCAGATCCACGTAGATTTCGCCTTCACCGTCCTGCCATGGCAGGCCGAACAGCTCGCCGCCCGACGCCAGGACTTCACCGATTTTTTTCGTCCGCCCGTCCGTCATGGCTGCACCGCCAGAATGCGTGCCGCGCCTTCGATGAGAGAGTAGAGCGGCGCAGGCAGCCAAAATCCAAGCAGCAGCGTCAGAGCGGAAAGACCCATCACGGGGAACGTCTTCCACCGGCAGGTATCCCCCCGCCGCGATTCGTCCGGAGGACCGAGCACAAGCTGCGCGATGTGATAAAAGAAGCCGGCAAAAATGGCCACCAGCAACGACACGAACACGATGGACAATCCAACGTGCTGGGCGGCAAAGCCCGCTTGCAGAATCATGAACTCGCTCTGAAAAAGGCTGAAGGGAGGTGTGCCGGTTACCGCCAACGCCCCCAGAAGGAACATCGGGCCGCTGACCGGCAGTGCATGAACCAGGCCGCTGGCCGTCTTCTTCAGCGAATCGTTCCCGGTCTCCTGCTGCGCGTTGCCCGCACAGAAAAACAACAGCGGCTTGGCCACCGAGTGGAATGTCATGTGGAGCACCATCCCGAGCGTACCCAGCAGGCCGCCGAAGCCGAGCGCGAGAACCATGATGCCGCCATGATCGATGCTGGAATACGCCAGCAGCCTGCGGTAGCTGCGCTGCACCAGAATGAAGGGCACGGCGATACCGATAGAGAGAAAGCCAAACAACATCAGGAGTTGGGAGGGGAAGGCAGGCCCCAGACAGTGCACGGTGAGAATATAGAATCGCGCCAGTGCATAAAGGGCGCAATTGAGGACGGCCGCGGCCATCAATGCCGCAACCGGCGCGGGCGCTTCGCTGTAGGCATCCGGCTTCCAGGTGTGCATCGGCGCCAGCCCGGCCTTGGTTCCGTAGCCAAGAAGAACCAGAATGAAGGCCAGCCGCATCACGGTATGGTCAAACCCGGCGGCGCTTTTCGTCAGCACGGTCCAATTCAGTCCGCCCAGGCCATCTGAGCCGAGCACGTCCCGGCCGGCGTAATAGGTGAGGATCGTGCCGAAGA
The DNA here is from genome assembly GCA_035714225.1 of Bryobacteraceae bacterium. Taxonomy (GTDB): domain Bacteria; phylum Acidobacteriota; class Terriglobia; order Bryobacterales; family Bryobacteraceae; genus CAADGY01. The sequence continues at coordinate 4,817 of DASTMK010000083.1, forward strand.
GCGCCATCGACAGGCCAACGCCGCCGATCATGGCGTACTTCCAGGCGGCTTCGAGCGAGGTGCGGCGGCCGTAGAAGGTCACCAGGAAGATCGACGCCAGCGTGGTTCCTTCGAGCGCTACCCACATCACGCCGAGATTACTGGCGACCGCCACCAGGTGCATCGAGAAAGCAAACAGCGGAGTCAACGAGTAGTATTTGCGCAGCTTCGCCAGATGGCTGCCTTCGCCATCCTGCGATCCGAACACCTCATTCCGCTCGTCTGTTCGAAAATAGCCGACGGCGTAGGGCGCGCAGGCGAGATAGACGAAGGCGGTGAGCAACACCACCAGCGCGCCCAGGTGGTCGGCAAATACGAAGCCATTCCAGGCGTGGACTTCGCCGCGGGCGAGAACTTCGGCGGCAAGAAAGACGGCGGCGGCAAATCCTCCGGCAGCCGACAGCAGATGAAGGATTTCCATCTGGCGCCGGCTTTTCGCAAGCGCTGTCAATCCGCTCGCCACCAGTGGAATCAGCAACAGGATGGGGATCGTCATCGCCGTTGTCAACCTCTCAACCGGCTCAGCCGGCTGACATCCATGGAGTCGAAGGTCTCGCGAATTCGATAGACGAGAATGGCCAGGATCAGCATCGCTACCAGAACATCGAAGAAGATTCCCAGTTCGACGATCAGCGGCATTCCATAAGTAAGGGAAATGCCCGCGAGAAACAGCCCGTTCTCGAGCGACAGAAGAGCAAGGACCTGCGTCAGGGCTTTGCGGCGGCTGACCATCATGAAGAACCCGATCAGAAAGAGCGCAATGGCGACCGGCAACGTGTTCCGGCCCAGGCTGGCCGCCGTTCTGATACCGGGCTGTTCCTGAAGAGGCTCCGCCACCATATAGGCAAGCAGCGTCAGCAGACCGCAGACGATCACCGAAACCGGCACGTTCACAAACGGTTCGATTTCCCTGCGTATATCCATTCGGGTCACCAGGCGTTGAAGGATAACCGGCAGCAGAATCGCCTTAAACAGCAAGGTGAGCGCGGCGGCGATATAGATGTGCGGCGCGCTGTTGAAGTAGGCGATGGTGTTGGCGATGCCGGCGAGCAGCAGCGACTGGATCGCAAAAGCGCGGATGTTGGTGATCAGCCAGCGCTGCGCCACCATCGTGATCTGCAGGACCAGCACCAGCGCCGCCATCAGAGTAATCATTCGATCGCCAAATAGAGTGTCCTGCCAGAAGTCCATGGTTAACCTGTGACGCCTCCGAAGAGGAAGGTCGAGATCAATGCGAGCGCGCTCAGGACGAACGCGAGCGCCAATAACTCCGGAACGCGAAACAATCTCAACTTCGCGTTGCCCGTTTCCACCAGCACGACCGCAATCGCCAGGACAGCCAGCTTGAAGACAAACAGCACGACACTGGCGGCGACGCCCATGACCGACCCGTCAGCGCTCAAGCCGTACGGGAAGAAGACGTTCACCAGCAGGGTCATCAGAATCATCTGCTTGATCGACGCGCTCCACTCGATCAGGGCCAGGTACGGCCCCGAGTATTCGAGAATCATCGCTTCGTGGATCATGGTCAGCTCCAGGTGCGTCGCCGGGTTGTCGACCGGAATGCGGCCGGTCTCCGCGATCAGAACGATGAAGAGCGCCGCGAAGGCCAGCATCTGCGAGGGCGCCAGAAACCGCCAGCTTTGTCCCACAGCCGCTTGGGCCATGGTGCTCAGATTGGTCGATCCGGCTCCGAGCGCCACCGTGAAAACGGCCAGCATCAACGCGGGCTCGGCGATGGCGGAGATGGTCATCTCGCGACTGCTGCCTAATCCACCGAATGGAGTGCCGGCGTCCAGCCCGCCCAGAGCCAGGAAAAAACGCCCGAGAGCGAGGAGGTAGACGACCGCAAGAATTCCTCCGAACAGGCTCAGGGGCGCGTGTGCGGCAACGGTGGGAATCAGAAGCCCGGCCAGCAGCGTGGCGGCAAAGAGCACGAAAGGAGTCGCCGAAAAGATCCAGGAAGCCGTTTCGGGAAGCACCATGCCTTTGCGGAGCAGCTTGTGCAGGTCACGGTAAGGTTGCAGAATTCCCGGTCCCCTACGCGTCTGAAGCCGCGCCTTGAGCGTCTTGCTGAAGCCGGTGATCAGGGGCGCGAACAGCAGTACCAGCGCCGCCTGGGCGATTACGAACAGAAACTGCCCGATCATCCACGCACCCCGAAGAGCAGCAGCAGAATTAAGGTGATGAAGATGTATGCGAGATAGGCGTGCAAACTTCCCGCCTGGATCGGCCGCATCCGCCTCGCCATGCGGAGAATGCCCTCCCGCAGCGGATCGTAGAAATGTTTCTCAAATGCGGGCTGTATCTCCGATTCGAAATGGATCGCCTTCGGGTAATAGGGAGAGACGTCGAATTCGGCCTGTATGGCACGGCGAGGCCGGAACAGCGCGGCAAAGATCATTCGCAGCGGCTTGGAGAACGCCATCGCGGTGAATTCGTTTTCCGCGGTCAGACCAGGAAGGCCGCAGTCCCACGTGGGGCCGGTGGAGCACTTCCCTTCGCGGCCTCGCCTCAGCCAGAGGAAAAACGGGATTCCGCCCAGCACGACCAGCATCAACGCCAATACGAAGGTGGATACCGCTCCACTCGCCGGTGCGCCCGCGGTCAGAACAAAGCCGTTTCCCACGACAAGTCCGGGCATGCCAACGCCGAAGGCCTGCCGGGTGATCGGATAAAAGACCGGCAAAAACCATGTGGCGCCCACGCCAAGTAGTACACAGGCAACGGCGAGCACCGCCATCCCGGCCCGCATCGACGGCGCGGATTCCTGTGCTTCCGCCGCTTCCCTGCTTCGCGGGAGTGCCAGAAACGCGATTCCGAAAGCTTTCACGAAGCAGGCGGCGGCGAGTGCAGCCGTCAGGGCAAGCAGCGCCCCGGCAATGGGGAACGCAACGCGAGTGATTTCTTTCGTCGCACCGAAGCCGGCCAGCAGCGACTGGTAAGTAAGCCATTCACTGACGAAGCCGTTCAGGGGCGGCAGACCGGAAATAGCGATGGCGCCGACCAGGAAATACAGCGCCGTCCATGGCATCCGGCGTATCAGGCCGCCCATCTTTTCCATGTTCCGGGTGCGTGTGGCGTGCAGCACGCTACCGGCGCCGAGGAATAGAAGGCACTTAAAGACGCCGTGGTTGAGCGTGTGGAACAGCCCGGCGATAAGAGCGACGGCCGCCAGGGCGGGATGTCCGTAGGAACGAAAAAGCAGGGCGGCTCCGAAGCCCATCAGGATGATGCCGATGTTTTCGATGCTGTGATAGGCCAGCAGCCGCTTCAGGTCGTGCTCCATCAGCGCGTACAGGACTCCCAATAGCGCCGACACTACCCCCACCAGCAGCACCAGCATTCCCGCCCACGCCGGCACCGATCCGTAGAAATCGAAGAAGACCCGCGCCATGCCATAGATTCCGGTCTTGATGACGATCCCCGACATCAACGCCGAGATGTTGCTGGGAGCGACCGGGTGCGCGGCGGGAAGCCAGATGTGCAGCGGAATGATTCCCGCCTTCACACCGAAACCGAGAAACAGCAGCAGAAAGGCAACCCCGCCGGCTGCCCCTGGCAATTTCTCACCGGCGGCGTGCATCGCTCGGAAGTCCGTCGTTCCCACGGCCGATGCGAACAACAGAAATCCGATGAAAAGCATTCCGGTTCCCGCGCGCGACATGAGGATGTAAAGCAGCCCGCCCTTCCTCGCCTCTTCCTTCTGGTGGTCCGTCACCACCAGGAAGTACGCGGCAGCGGCCATGACTTCCCAGGCAATCAGGAAGAAGACGACGTCGGACGCGGTGAAAACAAGCGTCAGGCTGAGCAGGAGCAGGTTCAGCAGCGCACAGGACAAGGCTGGGTTTTTTCCGGTGGAACCATGCTTCCAATAGCCGGCCGAGTACGCCGAGACACTCGCCGCCAGAAGGGAAAGGATCAACAGGAAAAACGATGCAAGGGGATCGAGACGCACCGTGTAATGCAGATACGGAACACCGGAAGGATAAGGCCACGCAAGCTCAGAGCCATTGAGCAGCCCTCCCACGGCGGCGCAGGCTTCCAGCAGGGCGCCCGCCAACGCGGCGTAGCAGAGAAGCGGCGTCCATCGCGAACTCCGCGCCCACCAGTGAGCGGCGAGACCGCCTGCAACCCCAAAGGCAAACACAAACAGGCTTGCCGTATAGAACTGACTGATGGGCCCCATCAAATTGCGCGCGGGAGGCTAAGACAAATCACTCTTTGCAGTATATTCGATATTTCGAATGTTCGTCAAAACCAGGGGGTAGCTGGCGGCAGGCTTCGGCTAAGCCTGGAAGCGATGAGCCTGGAAGACTACAAGGTCCGAAGGCCTCCCGACAGTGAATACGAAGCGCTACGCGATTACTTGTCACAGCTCAAGGCTCTTGGGCAGCGCCGTAACGACATCATGCATGGTGTGGTCTGTTCGGATCATGTCCGATCAACAAAGGCGCGAGCGACATGCCGCTGCAGCACATCCCGGAACCATGATCCGGAGTAGCACTGCCTTGTTCCGTACGAAAGCGGGTGGCAAGGAGGGATGATGTGTGCCAGACTGCGCCCAAAGGTCCACGGGACGTGGCTGCGACTTCACGGTCGTAATCCGTGAGGCGCAGTGGCCGTGTTCCCGTTATGATGGAGGGATGAACGAGTTGGTGTTTGAAGTCGTGCAGGAGGCGGATGGTGGCTACTGCGCTGAGTGCTTGACCGAAAGCATCTTCACGCAGGCTGACTCCTGGGATGAACTCCGCCGAAATGTTCTTGAAGCGGTGAATGCGTTCTATTTCGACACGAGTGCGCCCGCCAGCGTTCGCCTTCGTCTTGTCCGCGATGAGATTCTATCGGTCGCGTGAAACTCCCGCGCGACATCTCTGGTCAGCAGTTGGCTGATGTCCTTTGCAGGCGCTGGCAGTACTCCCGCGTGCACCAGGTGGGGAGCCACATCATTCTGGAAACCTCGGATCCGGCACACCAACGCGTAGTGATTCCAGCACACGCCTCGCTCCGAATCGGAACATTGAACTCGATACTGCGGGCTGTCTCGCAGCACAAGGGTGTGTCTCGGGATGTGCTGATCGAGTCTCTTTGAAGCTTCTCGGAAGCCGACTTTTCGAGCCTGATCTGGCTCAACTACCGAGTTGCCGACCATCCAGACAGAATGGGACACTTCCCAAAGCCCGACTTCTAGATCGCCGTACGATGGCCACGCATTGTACGAGTGGCCGGTGATTCGGACGGAGCCGCATTGATGCCGTGTGCTCCGGATCTATGATCGGCGGCGACGCAAGGTAAACACGAACTTTGTGGAGAGGATTACGGCTACAGGCTGACGTTCGCAAAATCCTGCTTGCCCTGACAATGGGAGATCTGGCAGTGAACTCGGTTTTGTGTGCTGGGTCGGTGATTGCTGCGAGGAACGCAGACCACGCTGTTCGCATTTCGGCTTCAAGCTTTGGGACCCATTTCCAGTGTTCCCATTTCTTTTGACGTTGGAATGTGATGTGCGCGAGTTGCTTGTCCATCTCGTCTTGCCACTCGGTTTCCCACGTTGGAAGCGTCCATGTCCGCGCGAACCCGGCTGGCAGGTAGTCACTGGCGAGAATGTCTGGCAACTCGACGCCGTTGCGCGATGACCGTTTGTCGCTCATCAGAAAATCCCGCATCTTCCGGTAGCCAAGAAGGAAGGCGTCGTCGCAGTGCGTACGCCATGGTGCTTGACCGTGGAGATCGCAATGAGCGGCGGAAATCAGGTTGGCGTATTCGTAACAAACATGTTCAATGCCGCGCTTCAAAAGCTGCGGCGTGATCGGGTACGGAGTCGCCACGACTTAAGGTATCATCCATGTTTCTAGGAGAAAAATGGATGGCCGAAGCACGCGTTTATCCCGAACGCCCGCTGATCCAGATGTTCCTCGCGGGCTACGAGCAAGGCGCATGGAAGGACGCGACGCTGAACTGGGTTGAGGAAGCGCAAGAAAACGCCGTGGAGGTGATCGCGACCAGATCGGACGGCAAGACATTAGCCCTAGAACATACCCTGATCGAGCTGTTCGTTGGCGAGAAGTACGACTCGACGATCTTTACCGAGGCGTTCGAGCCACGAATTGAGAAGAACCCGGACTTCATAATCCCCGGCCGCGCTTTGAACGTGAAGATTCCCGTTGGCGCGCTCGTTGGCATCAAAGATCGCGATGCGGCAGTCGAGGCCCTCCTTGCGTGGATGAGAGCGAGCCATGCGAGCATACCCCCTGGCGACTCTGAGCAGACGATTATGGTTGGCGGCTCGGTGCCTCTGAAGGTCAAGTTCAACAGCCGAGATTGCAGCGGTGATGTGGGTTATTGCTGGTTGGCGCGGTGTGATAAGCCCGGGAATATCGACAAGATCGTGGAGAAGGCCATCAAGCGGAAGGTGCCGAAGCTGGTCAGAACACAAGCGAACAAGGGCATCCTGCTCCTCCAGCGCGAGCACATCACGATGGGCGACACGGAGATTCTTGATCTGATCGAAAAGTTCGCGCCCGAATATCCCGATATCGCCAAGGTCGACGAGATTTGGTTCGCCAACACGTCGATCATGGAGTCCGAGGGCTGGGTGTATCTCTCGCGTCTACATCGCGGCCCAACCCAGATCATGAGCTTCCATAGTGGCGTTCTTAAGCATCGGCGCGATGACGCTCTCGGCCTCAATGAGAGCGTGAATTAGAAAGCGGCTAGTTCCTCATTGGTGAACGGCCTTTTCTTCGCTCCCTGAACGGTGCGCGTGTCCGTTGTGCCCCGTCTATCTTGCTGATTGAACAGTTAAATGGTTTTGCGCCACCATTTCTCACGCGCATCGCCATCAGGACCTTCGGGCAGATGGTGCTCGGACACTGGTGCCGAAACGGCATTGGGGAAGTTGGGAATGCTTACTGCACGGACGACGGGCAAACCGGAACTAATCCACCCGGACGTAAAACGGCCAAACCGTTGATCTGCCGATCGTGCGGGGGCGTGACAACGGATCAGTACCGATAAGCGCCCAAGCATTCTGCAATCCACAGGGAGGAGTTGTCGCCATGTTGTAGTGCGCCAGCCTTCCCATGCAGGATCAAGAGAATCGAGTAGTCGCGACGGCCAAAGTTGTTTTCCGGTCCACCGAGGTCAACGCCTGCTCTACCTGATGGGGCGGGAGGGCACTAGGTAAGGTCGACTGTTTCCAGTTGACCACCGCCGGTACACATGCGGCCCCATCTTTTTCGATGTCTCCCGATAGCACGCGAATCGATTCGAGCGCTTCTAGACGCGAGTTTGCAGCGAGAGCACCTAGCATCGCATACGAATACTGATTGTGTCTTCGCCCGTCCTATGAATTCGATCCAGCGTTTACGGCGTGCCGCCGGGGTCACGTGCGAGCGAGCATTGTAGCCGGGCGGCTGGTATACAATCACGTTCTCGGATCAAGAAATGCAACTCAGACAAACCAGCAGCCTCATATCCGTTCTTGCCACTTTGTTGGTGGGAACCATGGCCGGATTGCCTGCTCCCGCCAAGGCCGAAAAGAGCCCGTTTGCCCACGTCTCGATGAAGGTGTTCGCGGACCTGCTAAAAATACCGCTTGAGCCCCCCGAGGTCGCTCCTACCGTGCACAGCGCGCGGGAAGAGGACGGTTTGGTGATTGAGGACGTCTCGTGGCCATCCATCGGAGGCGATCGGGTTCCTGCCTATGTCGTCCGGCCCGCGAGAGTCTCGGGGCGGATGCCGGTCATCGTGTGCCTCCACGGGAGCTCAACGAACCGGGATGTGGATGTGGCGCCGAAGTACGAGTACGGCGAGTGGACGCGCTACGGAACGAACCGCAAGGGAAAGACGCTCTACGGCTGGGCGAGGGAACTCGCTCGTCGAGGTTACATCACTCTGGCGATGACGCAACGGGGCCTGGACAACCGAATCCCGGACACAGAATCACGTAACAAGGAACTCCTCGTGCGTGGCCGCAATGTGATGGGAACGATCGTCTACGAAATCCGGCAAGCGGTCAGCTACTTGCAGCAGCGCCCAGACGTCGACCCCTCCCGGATCGGAATGACCGGTATTTCGTTCGGGGGTATCACCACGTTTTATACGTGGCTCGTCGACGACCGTATTACGGCCGCGGCGCCGATCTGCGGCGGCATTGGGTCGGTCGAAAAGTTCATCGCTCACGGAGCGCGAACCTATCACGGAATTTATTGGTGGGTCCCGGACCTCTTGACCAAAGGCGATCATGGGGAGTTCGCCGCGGCCATGGCTCCTCGCCCGCTGATGTTATGGGCTCCTACGGACGACATAGGAATGCCGAACGAAGGCATCGACCGATTCTTAGAGGTTGCCATGCCGGCATACAAGCAGGCTGGAGCATCCGATCGCCTGGTCGTTCATCGGCCACCCGGACAGCATGCGTTGACCATGGAATCAGTGGACGCAGCTTTCCACTTTTTTGAGAAGTTTTTGAAAGGAATTTGAGAACAGCCGGCCGGGGGATCCGGGGTGCGCTCACTTAACGCTCACGGCTCCGCTACATGGCTTAGGCAGTCTCTACTCCGAGTCCTGCCGGCGGCGGACGATCAGCACGGAACAGGGAGCGGTGGCGGCGATGGCCTGCGCGACGCTGCCAACCAGCAGCCGTTTGACTCCCGAATGCCCGTAGCAGCCGGCTACCACGAGATCCGCTCCCCATTCGGCGGCCTCTTCCGGAATCAGCTTTTTCGGATCGCCTTCAAGAACTACCGTTTCGGCAGCCAGTCCAGCCGAGCGAAGCTCCGCGGCGGCGCTATTCGAAATAGCCTCCGCGATGCTCTTCGTATCCTCTCGCACCGCAGACAGGCTGCCGCCCGACGACATGACCTCCAGCATGGAAGGTACACCTTTTTGTCCCGCCACGGTGAGAACGCGCAGCTTCGTATCGGGCGGCCACGGAATCTGAAGAACGCCGGCTACGGTGTCGCTTGAACACTCCGAACCATCGATTGCAATAAGTATTTTCATTTCCACCTCAACTCAACAGCCAGCCTGGCGAATGCAAAACCTGCCGCGAAACCGCGAGCCCTTCCTTCCCGTAGTGCAATCCATGTCAGATTCGACTGTGAAATACAGAAACCGGAAATGGGCCATCCACCGCGGCAGTAGCCGCACTCAGCGGCCGAGGGATGCCGATTCGACAGGGGATAGCGGAAACCATCCGTACGTGCAGCAACCCATCCGGCGGATCAGAGAATCTCTATCGATGCCGTAAAGGCCGCCGAAATTGGGGCCGGGGGTCGTGTTGACCCGATCCCATCGGTGTGCGGACCGGTTGAGACGGTAAAGCCCGTAGAAATGAGGCTGTGTGCTGCCGGCACGGCGGACAACGGCGAAGAAGGCATAGACCTCGTTATCCTGCGACATCACGAGCCGTCCAAGTTCGGCCAGAGCACCGTCGTTGGATACGGGAGGCTCTATGGTGAAGCGGTCTATTACTTCTCCGGAAGCATTGAGCTCAGCCCACACTTTTGTACCTGGACTCATCACACCGGCCCTTGTCGAGGAGGCAACCACCTGCGGTTCACCAAGATCGTGGATAACTGCCGGGTCGTATTTCACAGCAAAAACGGATCGAGGAAGAGCCCGCGATTTGAGATTGCCCGAGGCATCATAGCGTTCCAGAACCTCGTAGTCCTTCTTCGGCTCGAATGGCTGCGCGATGCGGGAACCAAGCGACCAGATGCCGCCATCGGGACTCACAGCCAGCGCCCTTCCAAGAAACGATTCCGTTCGCGCCATGAGTGTCACTTCACCCGCACGATTCATCCGGCAAAGAACCGGGGCCATATCGCCCTGGCTGCGCCAGAACTCCGCAGACACGACTACTTCGCCGTCACGATCCGCCGCAATCGCGTGAACGGCCGTATGGTATGCATCCGGAAGGGATAACGGCTTCCGGGCGATCACCTCTTTCCCGTTCCGGTCAAAGGTACGAATTTCGGGGACGTGTCCTGGCGTCCAACTTCGCTTGTACCCAACCCAGAAGCCATTGCTCCAGTAATCAGGCGAATTCAGGCTGGTGAATTCGACCGGGATATAGATCTCTCTTTGCGGAGTGGTGTCCGCAGCCGAACCTGTGGACGCGAGAAAAACTACCGCGAGGCATGAACCGAACACGCGAGTAAATCCCATGAACTGCCTCCAACCTGACGTGTAGTCTATTCAATGGGCATTGTCAAGCTATCTGTTGAACTACTTCGTGAGCGGACCGATATACTCGGTGGCCACCACCAGATCGTCGAACCACACCGTGGCGCTCCTGGTATTAACCTTCGCCTCCGGATTTCCGGCCAGCCACGCATCGGTGCGCTTGAAAGCGGCTTCGCTCACGTAATGGGAGAGCCAGAGCTTGTTGATGCTCACGCGCTCGTCGTCGCGCCAGCGGAAACCTTCGAAGGATTCGCCGTTTTCGTCCCTCCGGAACAGCGCCCGCGACCAGCGCCCTTTCATCGTGCCAGGGCCGAAATGCCCTGCCAGTTTGCCGTCGATCCAGAAGGCTTGCTCACCATCGGAAACCTCCGGGGAGGAATTCATTTTGACCATTACCTCCACCGCGATCCAGCGGCCGCGCTCGGCGGGCACGGGCTTCGCGGGCGTGAATTCGTTGCCGTAGAAGACCGTCCCGGAGCCGTCCTCGTGCTGGAAGGACCGCATATCCGGCCAGTAAGTGTAAAATTGCCATATTCCGGGTGGAGCAAAGTGCGTGCGGGGTGACGTTTGGCTCCAGATTCCGGCCGGCTCGATACCGGAGTTCCAGCGATTCACGGAGCGGAGCCCGGCCCGGCCAACCGGGTACGGCGCAGGGTCGATCTCCCCGCCCAGACTGACGAAGTGGTGGTTGTACCCGTTATCGGCGGCGAATTTGACGTAGAAGCGCAGAAACAGGCGCATGTGGCCGGGAGGCAATCGCCGGTAAAGATGCCCGCCTTCGTTCTCGCCCCTGGTGGCAGTCATCTTCAGGGAACGCTTGCCCCTGCTCGCTTCCGGCACGTCCCCGGTCCGGGCGAGTGCTCCGCCAGCTTTGTTGTTGATGTGGCTCCACCGGGCGCGAAAACCTTCGATCTCCTCCACCTCGAAGTCCTCGGCGAACACCACGGCCGGATGGGTGCGGATTCCCGCGTCGCCGCGGTACTGCGCCGCCAGCCCGGGACCTTGCGGGAGCCTCTCCTGCGCCGCATTTCCGGCGCAAGCAGGCAGGACGCCCGCGAGGAAAACCACCAGTGATCTCATCACAGTCCAACACTCATCATGGGTTAACCCTAACATAGCCGTGGATGGTGCACTCGCGGGGACTGGGTTACGGTGCGGGGCGCGGCGTCTATCGCGCGGGCCAACCCGCTGCGGCATGCTATCTTTCGGGGCAGGTGATCATTTGAGCATCGCTGAATTCACAGCCCTGGTATTTGCCGTCTCCAGCTTTGCCGGCTTCCTCGGTGCACTGACCGGTTTGGGAGGCGGTGTTGTGATCACTCCCATGCTGGTGCTGGCGCTGGGCGTAGACATGCGGTACGCCATTGGAGCGACGCTGGTCTCCGTAATAGCCACCTCCTCCGGCGCGGCGGCCGCCTTTGTAAAGGAAGGCTTCTCGAATATACGGGTCGGAATGTTTCTCGAAATCGCGACGACGCTCGGCGCAATCGCCGGCGCCCAACTGGCGGCAAAAGCGCCCGTGGAGGTTCTCAGTGTCGTCTTCGGGCTGGTCTTACTCTATTCCGCCTTGATTTCCGCTCGTGAACAACCCAAGTCAGGATGCGCGGAAGAGCCGGACCCGCTGGCAACCCGCCTCCGAATGAATGGCAGTTATCCCACCAGCGCGGGTCCCCGCCACTATGTCGTTCAACGCGTGAAAGTGGGTTTCGGAATGATGTTCGGAGCTGGAATCCTATCCGGCCTTCTCGGCATCGGTTCCGGCGCGCTGAAAGTGGTGGCTATGGACCGGACGATGCGTCTTCCTTTTAAAGTATCCACAACCACCAGCAATTTCATGATTGGCGTCACCGCCGCCGCCAGTGCCGGCGTGTATTTGAATCGAGGCTATATCGACCCGGGACTGACCATGCCCGTCATGCTGGGGGTGCTGCTCGGGTCCGTCGCCGGCGCACGAATTCTGAGCCGCACGCGTGCGCGCGCGCTGCGCGTGGTGTTCGGCGTTGTCGTTGCGGTGCTGGCCTTTCAGATGATCTACAACGGGCTCAAAGGAGGTCTGTAATTGTTCCGCGAGTGGACGGATGAGGACGTCGACGGGCTCCTTGGCGGATTGCTTCGAGTTGGCGTCGTGCTCGCGGCCATCGTTGTATTGGCCGGCGGGGTGGTGTACCTGCTCCGGCACGGAACCGAACCGGCAGGGTACGGTGTGTTCTACGGCGAGCCGGACGATTTTCGAAGTCCTTCAGGAATTCTGCGGGGAGCGCTTTCTTTGCGGGGCCGGGGCTTAATTCAATTGGGCCTGCTTCTGTTGATCGCGACGCCGGTTGCCAGGGTGGCATTCTCCGTCGCCGCTTTCGCCATTCAGCGTGATCGTATGTACGTTGCGATCACGGTGATGGTACTTCTCCTTCTCTTGTTCAGCCTCTTCGGAGCGCGGCTCCCGGTGTGAGATCCGGTTATCGTCCGAACAGCTTCAACATGCGGTCTCGCGCATGTTCGATATGGGCTGCCATCGCTTCGCTCGCTTCCGCTCCGCGCCGGCTGCGGAGAGCGGCAACGATCTCGCCGTGCGGGATCCAATAGGGATCGCGCCGCGTGGACAGGCAATCCAGCCGGTGCTGGTATTCGAGCGTCAGGCGGAGTTGATGGAGCACGCGTTGATTGCCTGCAATCTGCGCGATTCCCAGATGGAATGTATCGCTTGCACGGACCACCTGCGTAATGTCGGCACCGGGAGTCACTTCCGGTGCGATCACTTCCTCCAGCGCATCCAGTTGCTCGGGCAGAGCCAGTTCCGCGGCCTTGCGTGCAGAGAAACACTCGAGGATCTTCCGGTACTCATAAAGCTGCAACAGATCGGCAATCGAGACCGGCGTAACAATATAGCCTTTGTGCCGCACGCGCGAGAGCCATCCATCCTGCGACAGCCGGCTGCAAGCTTCGCGCACCGGCGTCCGGCTCGATTCGCAGCGCCGCGCGAGATCCACTTCGGATAAGACCTGCCCCGGCGCGAGTTCCCCTTCCACCAGCCAGCTCTTCAACAGGCGGTATACACGCTCGAGCTCGCCTTCTTTGGTCAATGTGCCTATGGATTCGGGTTCCAATTCGATCATCATAACGTCTACGATTCCAGGATGAAGAGAGCATGGTGGCCGATGGTATTCGCGCGCATACGGACAGTTCCCCGCACGACCTCCCACCGGAACTCGCTCGCATCGACCGCCTTCACGCTTTTGGGAGCGCCACCAAGCACCCGGACAGGCACCTCCACCGCCACCGGACCCACCTGCGGATGCGGCACCGCTTCACCGGAGATCACCATGCCCGCGTAGTGGTTTACCAATGAGACGACGTGCATCGCGTCCCTGCGTCCGAGCACGATCTGCACGCCCGCCGGGACCTGCGCCGTCACGGGCAGATTCGTCCCGTATTTCTTAACCGCGTACACAATGATGCGCTTCAGCCACGTATCGTCGCGCGATGCAATCTCGGAGCCGATCGGGCCTGCAATATACAACACCTGCCCTTTGCCCACGCGGTTCAATGTGACGAGTGGCATACCTGTGGGTTTGCCCCAGTGTGTGTGCGAGGTTTCGCCGTCCGTGAACACTTCCGGTGTGCGATGCGCCTCGGGATACAGCAGATCCGCCAGCGGCTTCGCTGTCGTGCATTCCACTTCCAGCACCGGCGTAGTGAACAACACGGGATAGGCAGGCGCGGAATCGCGCAGCTCGTCGCCGAGCCAGCCGTAGTTGGCCTCGCTAAACGGCGAGACGCCTTTAAACCGCACGCCAAGCAGGTCGCTCCAGGCAAAGTTGGGCAGGCGCTTGCCGCGCCCGTCGCGCAGGCTGGTCTCGTGAGTGGCGATCAGCAGGCCGCCGTTTTCGAGAAAGCGCTCGATCGCGGTGCGAAGCTCCGGAGGCGGCGCGAACGCGTTCCCGAGCAGTAGAACGCGCTGCTCCACCGGATTCAACAAGTGCGCGGGGATGACATCGAAATGCAGCCCGCCTTCCGTCAAGGCATTGTGCAGGCCGGAGGCCTCCGTTCGTGAAGGCGTGGCGGGTGTGCCCGGATTCGGACGCACCGCCAGGTCCGATTGCGCATCGTAGAGCACTGCAATACCCGGAACGGAGCGCAGGCCGCGCAGCCACGGCTCCCGTTCTTTGACCTTCTCCAGCGTTTGGCCGATGTTGCGAAACTCGTCTTCGTATACCTTGCCGTCAGGCAGCGGATTCACACCGATGCAGATGCGGCCGGCATGCGCGGTGGCAACCGCCGCGGTGACGTCAAGATAGGGCGGCGGAATCAGATTCCACGCCGCCCACGTTCCCGTGACGGCAGACGGCTGCATACGGATGAAGCCGCCATAGGTGTGAATCTGGTAGCGCTTGCCGAGCGACTGGAGAATCTTGGCCGTGAACGAAATCAGGCGGTGCTGCTTGGCCTCCGACGAGTTGTAGGTAACGCGGTTGCGCAAATCCACGGGCGTGAAGTTCAGCTCGTCGTAATTGCCCGCTCCGTTATAGCCCATCTCCATGCCGGGATCGATGCGCAGCAGCATATCCGTCAAATCGCGGAACATCCGGATGCGTCCTTCATGCCCGAAGCGGTTGACGCGGCGCCGGATCTCCCAGTCGTCCGAAGCCGCGGGCATCTCTTCGCCGAACTGCGACTTGTAAGCGGCGCGGCAGTATTCGCAAAAACACGCCGCGCCCGGATCGTACGAGCCTAAGCCATATGCGTTCGGCATGCCCAGAATGTCGAACCACATGCCGGGCGGCTTCACCGCTTCCTCCACCTGCCGCACTTCGCTTAACACCACATCGCGCCAGGGCGACCGGATGCACATCCAGTTGTAGGCGCGAAAGCCGATCTTCGGCTGGCCTTTCGGATCGAGGCACCGCCACTCCGGTTTACGAACGGCATACCAGTTGTCGAGGCCGACATTGTAGTAGGCGATGAACTGGATACCCGCTTCTTTGGCGAAAGCCGCTGTTTCCGTGGTCCAGTCGCGGTGGCACGGACGGCCTTTGAACGGGAACATCGCATCGCCGACGGCATTCTTCGTCTTCAGCTCGATGACGTCGACATGCGCCTCACGGCAAAGCTGGACGAACTTTTTCGGGTCGAAATACTTGCCCAGGTCGCTGGCCCACTCGGGCATATCGACCATGGTGTGAACGGCGGTGAGCCCGCCCGGGCGGGCCTCCACGGCCAGCTTCCGCACGCTACCTTTGCTTTGCGCGGATAGCGAACGCGCAGCGGCTGCGGCCGCGCCCGCCTGTAGGAAAGATCGTCTGTTCATGACTTAAAAAATGAGTTTAACCGCGAACTGAAGCTGCCTCGTAAACACCGTTTCGCCTGTGACCGTACCGAACGCCGAACTGGTGACGCTGGTGTTGGGCGGTGTGAACTCCGGATGATTGAACGCGTTGAAAGCGTCCGCGCGAATTTGCAGGCGGACTCCCTCAGAGAGATTCGTGTATTTCATCAGCGAAAAATCCCACTGGTGTACGCCGTCGGAGCGGACCCCGGAATAGTAAAGCGGTCCCTGGAAAAGGTGGCTTCCAAGCTGCCGCGCCGGGGCCGTCTCAAACACGGACGTATTGAACCACCGGTTCAGGCTCCGCTCGCTGCCGGAAAGTGGGATGTCTTTGATGCCACCCTTGAGAATGACGTCTCCGAAACTGAGCGGAGTGCCGCTCCACTGATTCATGATGCTGGAGATCTGCCAGCCGCTGATGACGGCCAGCAACGGGCGCGGTCCATTGGCGAGCAGCGGCTTGCGGCGTCCGAAGGGCAATTCGTAGAGCAGCGTCAGCCCGGTATGATGTGGCCGGTCGTTGGGCGAAATGGTCCGGTACGGCATGGGGTCGTCCGCATTCAGATACGTGAGCGCCTCCATCTGTTTGGAGAACGTATAGGTAAGCTGTGCGCTGAAGCCGTTGGAGAACCTGCGCTCGGCGCGGACCTGCATGGAGTGGTACCACGAGTAACCCTGGTTTGTCGTGGTCGCCACAGAGGTGAACTGCGGAAATGGGAGCAGAAGCTGGCTGACGGACACGTTGCGTCCGGCCAGCGACGTGCCGGGCAGCAGCGGGTAAAACGGGTTCGCCACCTGGGCAGAGAGACGGTCAATCACCGCCTGGTCGCGATAAGGGAGCGTGCTCAGATAACTGTTCGGCAGGCCGTTGTAGTTCTTGCTGATGCGCATCGCGGTAGCGCGGCTGCCCGCATAGCCCGCCTCTACCAGGAAGCTGCCGGGCAGCAATTGCTGTATGTTCAGGTTCCATCGCTGAAGGTACGGCGAGTTGAGATCGGAATCGTAGAACGTGATCGGCCTTCCGAGGAACGTCATCGCGCCCTGGTTCGATCCGGCCGGCGCCTGAATTCCGTCGGGAAACGGATTGCTGAGCGTTGCCTGGTAGGTGAGGCCGTTGTCGAGCGTGGGGACGATCAATGTCTGCTGGCTGTAACCCGGCTGGAACGGACCCACTCGCGAAGTGATACCGGTATCGAGATAGTAGAAACCGTAGCCGCCTCGCAGCACCGTCTTTTGGAACGGGTTATAGGAAAAGCCGACGCGCGGCATGAAGTTGCGCTTCTGCGCGGGATACAGGCCGCGAGGCTGCCCTCCGGCGCCTGCAAACAGCAGCCCTCCGCTGACATCGAACTGGCTGGCCGGAATCTCGGGTATAGGGCTGGCGGCATAGTTGGCTCGCACCGCTTCGGCAATGGGCAGTTGAGCTATTGGATCGAAACCGCGCACGCTGCGGTTGAATCGTTCCGTCATAGCGCCGAGAAATTCCCAACGTAATCCCATGGTGAGCGTCAGACGGGGAGTTACGCGCCAGTTGTCCTGTAAGTAAGCGCCGCCGTACGTGGACTGGACCGCGTAGCTGTCGTTGTAGTCCACCATTCCGCTATTCGGGATGCCCAGCAGGAACGCCGTGAATCCCTGGCCGATTCCGGCGGGTGAAGTGGGGCTGTTGTCCAAAGGTCCGTTGGTGAAGCTGCTGCCAAAGACAAATCGCGGCGTCCCGTTGCCGAAATCGTAGTTGTTCTTGCGGTAGGTACGGAACTCGCCGCCGAATTTAAGGAAGTGGTTGCCCGTGGGCCGGTTCAGGTCGACCATCCAGGAATGAATATCGTCGCCCACCTGCCCGGAGGTGCCTTCAGGCTGGAGACCTTGTAGCCCGGAGACGTTGACTCCGGGAAACATGGTTGCGACGGGATGGCGATACGAGAGTTGATCGATCACGGATTGGGAGAATCCAAGAGCCGAAAGATCAAATCCCTGGCTCGGCGACCAGTTGCGTGCGCCGAACCGCTGGTATCCGTAACGCATATCGATTACCAGCGTAGGCGAGGGCGTGTACGTATCGTCCACAACAATGTTGAACGGCCGCGCACGAAAATATTTGCCGGTAGTGATGTTCCGGAAGTAGTCCCGGTACGGGCCTTCGGTTTTGAAATATTGTGCGTATCGCGCATAGAGGCGATGCTTCTCGTTCAATACGTGGTCGATGCGCGCAATGTGATCCTGGTAGAAGTTTGGCGCCGGCAGATTCTGTAGCGCGTAGTTATTGGCCCCGTCCGCCAGCCCCGGAACGTTAGGCGAGGGCCAGTATTCGGCCATCTTTAGCGCAATCGGATTGATACGATCCGCCGGAATGACGTTGTTGGGAAACGGCTGGCGCGTGAAACGGCCGTTGGCCGCCGGCGCGGTCGTCATGGGATCGTAAATCTGATACTGCGGCCCGAGCCCCAGCAGCGCGGAGAAATCGCCCTTGCGGTGGTCCACCGGCGGCACACTGCCGATGAAGGGATAACCCTGGCTGGCCTCGTCCATGATCTCGTAGGTGTAGGCAAAGAAGGTCCGGTTGCGGCCGTCGTA
The DNA here is from genome assembly GCA_035714225.1 of Bryobacteraceae bacterium. Lineage (GTDB taxonomy): Bacteria > Acidobacteriota > Terriglobia > Bryobacterales > Bryobacteraceae > CAADGY01. Next base: position 22,941 of record DASTMK010000083.1, read on the forward strand.
GACTTTGGGGATGTATACAGGTCCATTCAGGCTGGCGCCGCCGCGTTTGTAATTGAATTCCGCTCGAGGCTGGTTCGCGGCATTGCCAAAGAACGTGTTGGCATTCAGCGCCGGATCGCGATAGAAGAAGTACGCCGTGCCATGCAGTGCGTTCGTACCGGATTTCGTGACGATGCTGATGTGTGTACCCGACGTATGGCCGACGCTCGCGTCATAGGAGGTTTCGAGCTTCAGTTCCTGAATCGAGTCAACGGGCGGCTGATTGGACATTCCGGAACCGAGGTCGGCGTTGGCGGTCTGCGTGTTTGGTACGCCGTCGAGGGCGAATTCCGTGGTGCCCGCCGGTGCTCCGTTGAAGCTCAGCCAGCTCGACGACGCGGGCCGGGAGGGATCCTGAAATTTCGGAGCGCTTGCGTAGGCCCCACCCGCCAGCGCCGCGCCCGCAAATTGATAAAACAAGGAGCGGACACTGCCATGCATCGTGGGCAGTTCCTGAACCCGGCGTGAATCCACTACCTGCCCTACATTCGCGGTGGCGGTTTCCAGCAGCGGCGTTTCGGCTGTGACAACCAGCTTCTCTGTCACGTCGCCAACGTCCAGCCGGATATCCAGGCCGATGCGTTCACCAATGCGCACCTGAACTCCCCCACGTTGAAAGGTTTTGAAGCCAGGGACGGTGGTGCTCACCGAGTAATTGCCGGGCCGCAGGAACAGTATCTGGTAATTGCCCTGCTCGTTCGAGACACCCGTCACCGCCACGTTCGTGCTCTCTTCGGTGGCGGCAACGCTGGCATTGGGGACGGCGGAACCGGAAGAGTCTGTCACACGTCCGGTGATGCTTCCGCGCGACTCTTGCGCGGAAGCGGATAGAGCAGACAGCAGGGCGGCTACAAAAATAGCCGAAAGCAGCTTGGGGAAAGGCATTGGCTCCTCCTCGTTCAGGTGCCTGGTATTGTACACCTAGTGCATACAACTTCGTCAAGCCCAAAATGATAGTAGAATGACCAAAACCGCTCCCTTACGGTCACGGCTCCGAAACAGAGCCGCGCGCGTCAGCAAGCGGCGAGCGCTGGAGTACTAAGGCCACGCAATGACGAAAGCCATCGACGCACACGTTCATGTCTGGACAGACGACCGGAAGCGCTATCCACGTGCCACCGGCGAGGCCCAGTACCAGCCGGACCGGTTCACGCCGCAGGATTATTTCGCGTACTCGAAGCCTTCAGGCATCGCTCGCACCGTGCTGATTCAGATGAGCTTCTATCGCTTCGACAACTCTTACATGCTCGATACGATGCGCGCCTACCCGGGCGTGTTCTCGGGCGTCGGCATCGTCGACTCGTCCTCGCCGCATCCCGAGAAGACTATGCGTGACCTGGCGAAACACGGCGTCCGCGGATTCCGGATTACGCCCGGCGCTTCGCCGCA
>DASTMK010000084.1:0-4215 GCA_035714225.1 Bryobacteraceae bacterium
TGTGAATCCCGGCCGTGCGGCCGTTTTTGTAGACGGCAAGTACCTGGGGCCGGCGAAAAATTTTGGGATGGCGCGCAAGTATGCCGTCGCCGCCGGCGAGCATGAAGTCGTTCTCCGGGAGCCTCGCTACGCGGAAGTAACCAGGCGAGTCACCGTCGAGCCCGGCAAGACCGTAACCCTGAAGGAAACCTTACAGCCGGTCGAAGTGGCTAAACCGCCATTCGGCCAATTAAAGACGCGAAGCAACAACAAGTTTGACGGAGTCTTCGTGAATGGCGCCTACATGGGCCATGTGGACGAGTTCAACAATTCCTCACAAGCGCTGCTGTTGAATCCGGGCGAATACACGGTGCGCATCGTCTCCCCCGGAGGCGACGTCCGGCAGGAGAGGAAAGTGACGATTCAGCAGGATCAGGTTACCCTCGTCGAGGTCAACTGACACGACGAAGAGTGATGTGCTCCTTCCGGTATCATGGAGGGAGCACATGCCTCAGCCTTCAAGGCTGCCGTCGGTGGTCATTGTCGGCAGGCCCAATGTAGGGAAATCCACGCTTTTTAATGCAATCACCGGCCAGCGCCGCTCGATCGTCGGCGACGAACCGGGGATTACGCGCGACCGTATTCATGGACGTGCGGAATATCGCGGACGGCCTTTCGAGTTGATCGACACCGGCGGCATCGTGCCGAACGAAGACGAGTTGATACCGGTGGAGATCTTCCGTCAGGCAAGGGTGGCGCTCGACCAGGCGGATCACATCATTTTCCTCATCGACGGGCGCACCGAGATCACTGGAAGCGATCGCGAACTTGCCAGGCTCCTGCATCAACTGGGCAAGCCGGTTTCGCTCGCGGTCAATAAGATCGACAGCCCGTCGCGAGAGACGCTCACGCACGAATTCTACACTCTGGGATTCCAGGATCTCTTTCCCGTTTCGTCCGAGCACCGGCTCGGCTTGGACGACCTTCTCGAGCGTGCTACCGGGGGGTTTCCTCTCGAGCGGGAACCGGAGGAAACCGAACCGGCGCTTCAGCGGATCAAGGTCGCTATCATCGGACGGCCCAACGTCGGCAAATCTACGTTGCTGAATAGCCTGGTGGGACAGGATCGGGCAATTGTGTCGTCCGTTGCCGGCACGACTCGGGATGCCGTGGACGAATCCGTCGTGCACGGTGGTATCGAGTATCTTTTCGTCGACACTGCCGGGATCCGCCGTAAAGGTAAGACCCGGCTAATGGCCGAAAAGCTTAGCGTGGTGATGGCGCGGCGGCACATCCGAATGGCCAATGTAGCGGTGCTGGTTGTGGATGCCATCGAGGGTGTGACCGGCTCCGACGCCACCGTCGCCGGCTACGCCCACGAAGAAGGCCGCGCGGTCATCATTTGCGTGAACAAGTGGGACGCTGCCGGCGAGAAGAAGCAGTCTGCGTTCACCGACGACGTGCGCCACGAGTTGAAGTTTTTGGAGTATGCGCCGGTCGTCTATGTTTCCGCCAAGACCGGCAAGGGTGTGAAGAAGCTGTTCTTATTGATCCGCGAAGCGTATGAGTCGGCGTCCAAGAGGGTGACAACCGGGGAGTTGAATCGCTTTGTCGAGACCCTTCGCCTGGAGCCCGACGTGAAAGTGAAGTACATTACGCAGGCGTCGGTCCGGCCTCCCACATTTGTACTGTTCACAGACCAAAGAAAGCCGCTTCACTTTTCCGCGGAACGGCACCTGATCAACCAACTGCGGCGCCAGTTCGGCTTCTCCGGCACCCCGATCGTGGTGAAAACCCGAAGCGGACGGAAAGGCTTAAGCTAAGCCTTCGCGCGTGCGCTCCGGACGGGAACCGGCTCCGGCCGTTCCACAGGGACCAGCGACGGCTCCAGTCCGGCTTTCGCCAGAACCACGTACACGATAAATCCGACGATCAGACTGTAGAGCACCGCCGGCTGCGAATACGGTGCCAGCGCCGGCGGAAGGGGCAGAAAGGGAAGGATCCCGACAATGAACCCCGCCGCCCAGGCGCCATAGCCCGCCCAGTTGATGCCCGCGCGAGGTCCGGCCCATTTCCATCCCGAAAGCATGTAATCGGCGGCCATGGCGCCGCAGATCGGCCCGAATGACGCTCCGACGATGTTGAAGAAACCCACCAGATCCGCAGCCACGCCCGTTATCGCCAGGACGATTGCCACACTCACTCCCGCCATCATCGACCCGATGCGCGGGACGCCCGGAATCATTGTCGAGAAGCTGTTGCCGGCGATGAACGCGCAAAAGCACGCGGAGGGAATGGAAGCGATCGTGAAAAGAAAAAACATGGCCGGGGCAAGAAAACCGCCGACGTCAGCTATTACCGCATCGTAGCTGTAGCTTGAAAGCGATGGATTCAAGCCGTGCGCACCCGCCACCGAAAGCAGCGGCAGCCCGCCGGCAATAAGAATAGCGAGCGCGATTCCTACCAGCCCGCCATAGCGGACATCACGCTTGTCCCGGCTGTTCATGCCAAAATCGGCGCCGGCCGCTCCCGCCGTCGCGAAGAACCCGATCACCGTTGCCAGAATCAGGGCGAAAGCGGAAAATGGTTCGCTTTTCGCGGGCGTATAGTTGGCGATACCGCCGCGTGCCTGGAGAAACACGAATATCACCATCAACAGCGGAACGGCATTCAGAAAAATCGCCACCCGAGACACATACTGAATTCCCTTTGCGCCGATGTAGGCGATGGTGTAACCCCAGATGACAGCGATAATTGCGAAGAGCGCCGTTCGAGGCTGCGCCGGGACCCCAAACCCGTTCAGGATGAAGTTGGTGGAAACAAATGTGCCGACGGAGAACCATCCGATCTGCAACAGTCCCATGAGCAGGCCAGGCATGATGTATCCACCCTTGCTTCCAAACGTGGAACTTCCGACGACATAAAGTGGATAGCCGGTCTTCATGCCCAGCATGGCCGGCACGTAGTAATAGAGCTTGTAGCTAAGCAGACCGGCCACCAGGAGCGCGCCGAGACAAAGCCAGATGCTGGCCCTGTCGATCGTGCTCTCGGCCAATTTCATGTAGAAAACAACCCACAGAAAGATGCCGGCATAGGTTGGCGCGGTATTGACATACCACGGCGCGCGGTTGGTTTGCGGGTTCGGGACAGCTCTGGCGATATAATCGGGCAGCATAGCTTCCGCCATCAGCCCCCGGAGCCGTCGTGGACCCCGGTTCCAGCAAGTTCTTCGACTTTGGAGCCCTTGCGGTCGATGCGTTGGGGAATCGCAGCCCGCATACTGACCTGGTCTTCTGTCGCGCCTTCCGTCGAGTGTTTCGGGCGGGCGGCAGCATGCGAGACGGCTGGAACGAGGCAAACTGGTGGACATACACCTCGGGTGCCTGGTTTCGGGCGGGCGGCAGCATGCGAGACGGCTGGAACAGCTTCTCCGGCATCGGCCATGATGCCGCTGAGGAGCTGCTCCACGGGTTTGGCCAGATCTTCCAGACTGGTGCGGTCGAGAATCCGGCAGATTTCAAGTGGTGACAGCGCCTGTAGCGTGACGCTGCCCTCCCCTTTCGTCCAGGCGGCGATGCTGAGTGGAAGAAACGCCGCGAACCGTACATCCGCTTCCAGAAGCGGAGCATACAGATCCGCCTGGCAGATAGTGTAAACGTAAGCGTCTTTTACCGCGGGATTATCTATCCTATTCAAAACATGACCCAGATGGGTGACTGTATGAAGAACCGCTCCGTGGCGTTGCACCGCTCGCCGGAGCAAAATCTCGACGTCCGCAATCGTGGCATGGCAAGTAACCTCGAGCATGCGGCACACCTCCGCCGAGATCATATCAGAGATCCTCGATCCTTTCCCTAAAAAGTTAACAGCAGCCTCTTGAAATCCTGCTTCCCGGCCGATATATATGCCTGAGGTGAAAGCACATCACCTTCGGCGATTGCTATTTCTGAAACGATGCAGGAACATGGGACATCCATTAGGTAGAGTGTTATCCTGAGAGTGGCCCAAGAAAGGGGCAGGTTTTGGAGGAACGACTCAGAGAACTAATGCAGGAACTAGGAAATGCGATTAACAAATCGCTTTCTGATTCTGAGCGAATCGCCGCCGCGATCGGACAGATCAAGCGCTCCGGCTATGACGTCTTCCTTGTCCTGGAAGCTACTATCGGATTTAACAAGCGTGATGAAGACGCGGCCGACGATGAGGACGAGTCCTTCACCGAGGCCCAAATGCAAA
>DASTMK010000085.1:0-7659 GCA_035714225.1 Bryobacteraceae bacterium
GAGAGCAAGGGAGGAAGCTTCGACGCCGTTCTCGCCGAGGCACAGCGGTTGGGCTACGCGGAAGCCGACCCCACCGCCGATATCGACGGCTACGATGCGCGCTCCAAGCTCGCAATCCTAGCCGCGCTTGCGTTCGGCGAAAAAATAACGCCATCCGATATCTTCACGCAAGGCATCCGGCGCATTTCCCCGGTGGATTTCGATTACGCACACCGGTTGGGCTACACCATTCGCCTGGTTTGCGCAGCCCGGCAGACGTCCGCGGGACTTATTCTATCGGTGCGCCCATCTCTGGTCTCGAATTCCACGATCCTGGCGGGAGTTCAGGGTGCGTACAATGCCGTCTGGGTGCGCGGCGCCTACGGGCAGGACACTTTTTACTACGGGCGCGGCGCGGGCCCTTACCCGACCGGGGTTGCCGTAGTGAGCGACCTGATGCGAGTGGCCCGCGAGATCCGTTGCGGTAGTCCCGAGCGCGTGTCTCCGTTCGCGCACGAACGGCTGGGCGAATACCAACCGATTCCGGTGACCCTCCAGGCGAGCCCTTATTATCTGCGATTCCGCGTTTGCGACCGCCCGGGGATTATCGCGGCTCTATCCGGTATACTGGCGGATAAGCGAATCAGCCTGGACGCGGTTCTCCAGCTTCCTTGCGATACCAAGCACGATCTCCCATTCGTTATCACGGTCGAGCCAACCTCGGAACAGGCGATCAGAGAGGCGGTTGAGACGATGTCTACACTCGATTTTCTGCGGGAGCCGCCGCTTGCCCTGCCCATGGAGGGGAGCGTATGAGGCGTTTAGCGGTTGTGGCGCTTGCGGTTACCTTAACGCTCGCCGGACAGGTCGCGCGCGAAGCAAACGAGCGTTACCAGACCAGGGAGGGACGGCAACAGATCGGACGCATGCTCTCCCGTCCCGACCGTGACGCCACCCAAAAGCCGCGTGAACTCGTCGATGCGATGCAACTTGAGCCCGGCATGACCGTGGCGGACGTAGGCACCGGTATCGGATATATGCTGCCCTACCTGAGTGAGGCCGTTGGGGAGAAGGGAGTAGTGCTGGCGCAGGATATCGCCCAGGATTTTCTCGACCGGGCGAAAGAAGCCGCCAGGCACAAGAACCTCACAAACATCCAATACATTCTGGGCACGACGGAGAATCCGAATCTTCCCGCCGGGCAGGTGAACGTCGTCCTGCTGCTCGATGCCTATCATCACTTCGATTATCCGAAACCGATGCTGGCGCACATTGGCGAAGCGCTGAAACCGGGCGGCCGGCTGGTGCTGGTGGATTACTACAAGGCAAACTTCAGCAATCCCGGTCATATCCGGCTGGAGGACCACGAAGCCATCGCCGAGATTGAAGCGAATGGATTCCGGATGATCTCGCGCCGGGATCACATTCCGAAGAGCCAATACATGGCGGTCTTCGTCAAAAAGTAACTGTAGGAGCTTATGCGTTCCCGGGCGCTCGCGATCACGCTCGCCGGTTCTCTTCCTTTACTGGCGCTCGTGACCTGGTCGTCGGCGCAGGCTTTGCCCGGCTTCTTCGACCCGTGTTTCCTTTGGGGCCAGCAGCAAGCTGAAATGACAGCGGTCTTGGAAGCCGATGGACCCTGCCGGGCGATTCGAGGCACCTCTCAAACAAAAACCCAGGCCGTAGTCAACCTGGTTCTGGTGCAGGGAGGAATTCTGGCTGCCGTTCTTCTGGCCCTTGCGGGCGCCGTGCTGACACGGCCCGTTCTCACGGTTCTCGGAGCAGGACTGATCTTTCTCGAATCGATCCCGTTGATCTTCAGCTTCGCTTTCCTGACCGTCTTTGCCAGCGGCATCTTTCTGCTGGCCGCCCGCCAGATGGTTTCCTTTGGGGCGGCATCGCGGATTGGAGCGCGTGTTATTGGAGCGCTCGCGCTGGCGGCGCTACCCCTGTATCTCCCGTCGATGTTCAGCGGAGCGTTGTTCCTGGTTTTCCTGGTGGCGGCGTTGGCCTTCGTTGCGGCCGTTGGTTGGTGGCCAGCCGCTTAGGCGCGCGTCCAGCTACTGCGCATTCACCGGCGCATCGGCTTCGATCTCGACGCGGAATCGCTCACGCGGTCCGCCTTCGTGCCGCAACCCAAAAGCGTCGCCGAGTTGCGACTGACAGAACTTCTCGATCTCCGGCTTCAGGGCTTCCCACGTTTCGCCGGTATTCGGCGCCAGCAGGCGGTCGTTCACAATCAGCTCGAAATGTTTCAGGTCAAACTTCAATTTCCCCTGAAACGCGGGATCGACTTCGATGAGGGCACAGGCTTGCACCGCAGCATCATAGGCCTGTTTGAATTTTTCGACCGCATCGCCCGGGAACGCCGTCTTGCGGTTATACAGCAGGCCCAGGCGATTCCCTCCGAGATCCAAACTGTAATTCGCTTCGTGGCCCACCAGCAAAACTCCAGGACCACTAGGGACGTGGCGGTAATCCGCTACATCGACGAGCAGTTCTGGAGTAACGCTCTCCTGTATCCAGCGATGGAACATCGGGATGGCGCCGGCAAGATCGGCCTCGACGGGCTCCTTCGCAAAAATCTTGATATTGACGTGCTCTATCTCCATCACCGCCGCCGGCATCAGACCGCCACCATCTGCTGCAAGCTCTTGCCGTAACAGCTATGGCAGGCCTCGATGAAAAGCTGCGTCTCTTCGATGAGCCTGTGCACCGATTCGGCGCTGCGCTTTTCTCCCGCGCGTTCATGCGCGTGGAAGAAGTAATGCGCGAACTTGCCACCGGTAAACGGGTCGAAGAACAACTGCGTGTCGTAAAAGTGAGTGCGGAACAAGGCGACGATTTCATCCGGAGTACCGGCGGTGACCATGCGGGAGCGCAGCAGCGCGGCGGCTCCGTTCAACATGGCGCCGTACGCCAGCCGGGAAGCTTTGTCGATGTCGCCCGCTTCCAGGCTGAGCTGCGCTTCGAAAGCTTCGCGCTCGCAGGCGGTAATCTGGAACTCGAAGGGCGAAACGACCTCGCCGGCACACTCGCCGACTCCCAGGTCGCCCGTGGTGAACTCCCTCGCATCGGCCCAATCCGTGTAGAACGAAGGGTCCACATCGTGCGGCGGAACCTGCGACAGGTCGTCGATCATTTTCTTGCACTCGGCTTTCCCGATGCGCTTGATGAAAGCCTGAAAAGACTCCCCTTCGAGGCGTTCCGCTATGTAACGGCCCGTAATACGGTCGACGGTCTCCGGGATTCTCTTTGACGGAACCGCGCCGATCGCCAGCCCATAAGCGCCGGCGTTTTCCCCCCACTGGCCGCCCAATACCACCTGGAAATGCGGCACGGTGTAGCCGTTCTTGTTCCGGCTGACGCCGTAGAAACCGAGGTCGGCGACATGATGCTGGCCGCAGGAGTTAAAGCATCCGCTGATCTTGATGTGCAGACCGCGAATCGCTTCCTCCAATTCCATGCCGCGCGCGATGATCCGCGTCCGAAGCTCTCCCGAAAGGCCGCGGGACGAAGCAATGCCCAGCTTGCAGGTGTCCGTACCGGGGCAGGAAGCGATATCCACGATGGTGCCCGCTCCGGGCGCCGCCAGCCCAACCGAGTCGAGTTCCGCATAGACCGCCGGCACGTCGGCTCCGCTGACCCATCGCAATACGATGTTCTGTTCGATCGTACTCCGGATCGTGTCCTTCACATACGTGCGTGCCAGGTCCGCCACCTTTCGCAACTGCGTTGCGGTGATGTCTCCCAGTGGCAGAGTGATAGTGATGGTAGTATATCCGTTCTGCCGCTGCTCATAGACGTTCGTGCGATGCCATTGTTCGAAGCTTTCCGGCTGGATGCCCGAGATCTGAAATAGGCTTGGCCCCTTCAACGGCTCTTCACCAGCCGTATCAATGTCTTTCAGGTAAGACGTCCAGGCGTCCTCATGCGGCAAACCGGCCCGTTCCTCCAGAACAAGCCGCTTGAACTCTTCCATGCCGAGCTTGTTGACGAGGAATTTGAGCCGTGCCGTGTTGCGGTTTTTCCTCTCTCCCAGTCGCGCGAACACCAGCCCGATGGCTTGTGCGAGCGGCAGGATTTCCTCTTCGGGCACGAACTCCTCGAACAGCTTTGCCTGATACGGCACCGTGCCGAGTCCTCCGCCGACGTAGACCTCGAATCCGCGCTGGAGCTTGCCATCGACTTCGCGAACCGCCGCAATGCAACCGATGTCGTTGAGCCGCGCCAGAGCGCACGCCTGGTCCTTACAGCCGGAAAACGAAATCTTGAACTTGCGTCCGAAATTTTGCGTATCGGGATGGCCCAGCAGAAAACGCGAACAGGCCTTCGCGTGAGGTGTGACGTCGAAGGTCTGGGTCCGGCATACGCCCGCGAGATGGCAGCCGGTTACGTTGCGAACGGTGTTGCCGCAGGCCTCGCGCGTGGTAATTCCCACGGCAGCCAGCCGGCGCATGATCGCCGGTGCGTCTTCGATGTGAACAAAGTGAAGCTGAATGTCCTGGCGGGTGGTGACATGCGCGATTCCGTCCGAGTACTCCTCGGCTACCTCCGCCAGCGTGTCCAACTGGTCGGCGTTGAGCCCGCCGAAGGGGATCTTGATCCGCTGCATGCCGGGCGCATCGAACAGGGTGGAGGGGCCTTTCGTCAACTCGCCGGAGGGGTATTCGATTCGCCGCGTCTGTCGCCCGTCGTAGCGCTGTCCATTGTCATAGCGTTGCCCGTAGGAGCCGCGGCGCAGACGTGTCTCGGCGAAAATCTTATCGTCGATCTTCCCTTGCTTCTTCAGCGAAATTTCCGATTCGTAGACGTCGAGTTCCTTGACGAGCTGAGGCGACGTCCTCTCGACGAGCCTTTCTCTCCAATACTTGTTGCTGGCTTTCATTTATCGGCTCCGATTATTCACCCTATTCCCTATAGACATTACCATATTTGCCGCCTTCTTAGCAACATCCGATACTCGGAATCCCGGTTGAGCTTGCTATGATTATCGCAGCATGCCAGCCCCGGACACGTGGAAACATTCCTGGCCCCTGCTGTGGCCGGAATCCTTGAACGAAGGTCATCTCGATCAAGTCGGCAAGACACCAATTAATTGTCTCTTATTCTCTCCCGCGCAGGCCCAACGGCACAAAAGCGTGCTCCACTTAGCCAAAAAACGGGGATGGAAAACGGCGGTCGTCGTCGAGCAGGGAGAGCGCCCCGAGGACCTCAACGCGGACCTGGCGCTTCCCCTACAGACGGTCGGAAAGATTCGGCCTGGCGGAACGGCTCCGGTTCTCGCTGTAAGCGAGTGTGTGTGGCCGCAGGTGAAGCGGGCGGACAGAAGCTCGGATGCGGATGCCGATGCCGGCCCCACGGGGGCGCCGTGGGTGGACTCGAACGACTGGGTTTCTCAGCTCATCCGCTTTCGCGCTCCGGACCCGGCAATCTGGCTGATGTACGCCCCGCCCGATAGAGTGCTTCGGCCGGAGGAATATGCGCTGGGAGTCGCGGATGCGGCCGCTCACGGCGCGCGATGGGTGATATCCGGAGCAGACCGGTTCACGGAGGAGATCTGGGCCGCACTTAATAGAACGATGGCGTTTTTCGACGGGCACGCCGAATGGCAGAGCTATCGCTCCCTGGCGTCGCTGGGAGTGATGTCCGGGTTCGGAGAGGCCGACGAGTTCATGGCCCACGAGATCCTGAACCTCAGCGCACGGCGAAACCTGCTGTTTCGGATTCTCGACCGGAGCAATCCGGATCTGCGCGGATTGCGCGCGGTAGTTTGGGTGGACCAGGATGCACCCGCCGCACAGGTTGGGGAGAAACTGCTGGCCTTTGTGAAAAACGGCGGGTTGATCGTTGGTCAGCCGGTATTGTCAGCCATGTTCCCCAATGCACGGCCAGCGGTGGAAGACCACCCCAGCTATCACATTTACCCGATTGGCACGGGCCGCGCCGCCGTGGCAAAAGAAGACTGGTCCGACCCCTGGGTGGTTGCCGGCGACGTACACCTTCTGATGAGCCGGCGCCACGATCCGGTTCGCTTCTGGAATAACGGATCGAGCGGATCGCAGTACTCTGTGTCTCCGGATGGAAGCACGCGATTGATACAGATGGTGAATTATTCCGCCCGCGCGGGTTCGGATCTTAGGACGGCCGGCGTGAACGGCAAGCCCACCTTCGCACGCTTTTACACGCCCGAGGCGCCTCAGCCGGTTGCGCTGGTCCCCAGAGACGCCCGGCGCGGCATCGAACTCGAAGTACCTGCTTTCCGTGTATATGCTGCAATCGAATTGAGGGGTTGACATGCCAACTTGTAGCCGTCGTGCGTTTCTGTCCACTGCCGTTGCGGGTGGAGCTTCGTTTCTATCCCGCGCCGGGCTCTTCGCGGCCGAGGCGCCTACGGCACCGGTGGCTGTCGCCCGCTGCGCCGGATATGGCCGCGAACTCCAGCCGGTGATGGTGCGGATGTTCGATCAACTGGGCGGGTTGGAAAAACTGGTGAAGGGCAAGACCGTCGCCATCAAGCTCAACCTGACGGGCCTGCCTTCTCATCGCTTGGGGCACCACCCGTGCGAGGCCACACACTGGACACACCCGGCGGTGATTGGCACAACTATAGCCATGATGGGCCGCGCCGGGGCGCGCCGCATCCGGCTGCTGGAGAGTCCCTGGGCGACGGCGGAACCGGTGGAGGAGTATGCACTGGAGGCTGGATGGGAGCCGCGGGATCTGTTGAATGCCGCCTCCCTGGTGGAATTCGAAAACACGAACTACCTCGGGCGGGGCAAGAAATACTCGTACTTTCCAACCCCCCGCGGTGGCCACATGTTCAAGGGCTACTTACTGAACCACTCTTATGAAGAGTGCGACGTCTTCGTCTCGATCGCCAAGCTGAAGGAGCATGCAACCGCGGGCATCACGCTCGCCATGAAGAACTGCTTCGGCAATACACCCTGCACGATTTATGGTGACGGCGCTCCGAAGGACGAACCGGGCCTGGTGCCGCGAGGCGGCCGCGGCCCCATTCATGCCGGCAACCGGCAACCCTCCAGTTGCGCACCGGCTGAGAACGACCCGTCGTCGCCGCGCGAGGGCGGCTACCGTGTGCCCCGCGTAGTCGCCGACCTTGTCGCGGCCCGGCCCATACACCTGTCGATCATCGACGGCATCGATACGATGACCAAGGGCGAAGGGCCGTGGATTCGCGGCGCGAAATTTGTCAGCCCGCGGATGCTGCTTGCTGGCCTGAATCCGGTTACGACGGACGCTGTGGCGATGGCGGCGATGGGCTTCGACCCGATGGCCGACCGCGGTACAGCGCCGTTTGAGACCTGCGACAGCACCCTCCGGTTAGCCGAAGAACTGGGCGTGGGAACTCGCGACCTGCGCCGCATCGAAGTGATCGGCACACCCATCCGCGATGTTCTGTTCGATTTCCGGAAGGCTTAGTGCTTCTATCCGATACCGCTTGCTCGCGCGCGCGGCTCCGTTTCCGAGCCGTGACCGTGAGGGAGCGGTTGTCCTGGTTCGACTTCCGGAAGGCTTAGCTGACACGCGTTACCGAGCCTTGACCAGCCGTTGTGCCAGTTCGGCGCGGGTGACCGGGCCGTTGCGTTTCGTATCCATCGGAGGCAGGGTGAAAGGCAGTTTCTCTTCCCTCCAGTCGGTCCAGAGAAAGGGCAGGTC
>DASTMK010000086.1:0-11108 GCA_035714225.1 Bryobacteraceae bacterium
CGAGCAGGAAGCCGAACGGGCGAAGAAAGACCTTGTCGAAGCCAACCTTCGCCTGGTGGTCTCGGTGGCGAAGAAGTACGTGAACCGGGGTTTGCATCTCCTCGATCTGATCCAGGAAGGCAATATCGGTCTCATGCGCGCCGCCGACAAGTTCGAGTATCGCCGCGGCTTCAAGTTCTCCACGTATGCAACGTGGTGGATACGGCAGGCGATCACCCGCGCCATTGCGGACCAGTCCAGAACCATTCGAATCCCGGTGCACATGAACGAGAGCATGAACAAGTTTCTGCGTGCCACACGGGAGCTCGAAAAAGAGATGGGCCGGGTGCCGACCAATGAGGAGATCAGCCGGCGCATGGACATCCCGGTGGAAAAGGTTCAGAAGTTGAAAACCATTTCCCGCGATCCTGTTTCGCTCGAGACCCCGGTGGGCCGGGACGGCGAATCCGCCCTTGGCGATCTGATTGAAGACCGGTGGGTTGGTTCGCCCGTGGACGCAGTCATCGATTCCAACGTAAAAGACGAAACAGCGAACATTCTGAAAACGTTGTCTCCCAAAGAGGAGAAGGTGATTCGTCTCCGCTTCGGGATCGGATGCGAACGGGAGCACACGCTCGAAGAAATCGGTCAGGAGTTTGACGTGACGCGGGAGCGGATTCGTCAGATTGAAGCCAAGGCTCTACGGCAATTGCGTTCTCCAGAGCGGGCGCGTCATCTCCGTGCGTTGCTCGCAGCCCGGTAACGCCGGGATTATAAATCGGATTTAATCGACAAAGGCCGGTATGGGAAACCGGCCTTTTTGTCCATCGGGCGTCCCCCCGCCTGCTGCCACCGCTCAATTCGAACCGTTTAATTGTGAATTGGAGGGCCGGTGCACGGCGATTGCTATAATGAAGAGTTCCGTATGCCGGAAGCTGGGAAAAGAATTCTATTGCTCACCCCTCGGGGCTTCTGCGCGGGTGTCGTGCGGGCGATCGATGTAGTGAAAATCGCGCTCGACCTTTTCGGCCCGCCTATTTATGTACGCAAAGAGATCGTTCATAACCGGCACGTCGTGGACGAATTGCGTAGCGCCGGGGCGGTTTTTGTGGAGGAGTTGAGCCAGGTGCCGTCCGGTGCACGCGTTATTTTCAGTGCGCACGGCGTTTCTCCCGCAGTTCGAGCGGAAGCCGAAAAGAGGGGGCTTCAGGTCATCGACGCCACTTGCCCGCTGGTGACCAAGGTACACCTCGAAGCCGTCAAGTTCGCCCGGCTTGGCTACACTATCGTTCTCATCGGACACAAGGACCATGACGAGGTGATTGGCACACTTGGCGAAGCACCGGAATCTACACGGCTGGTCTCGACCGTCGAAGACGTGGACCAACTCGAGGTCGCGGATCCGGCGCGCGTGTGCTACCTCACACAGACGACGCTCAGCCTGGATGAGACCAGGGACGTGGTAGCGCGGCTGAAGGAGAAATTCCCGGAAATTCATGGTCCTCCCGCACAGGATATCTGTTATGCCACCGAGAACCGCCAGATGGCGGTGAAGGCTGTCGTCTCCACATGCGATCTGCTTCTGGTAGTTGGATCCCAGAACAGTTCGAACTCAAGGCGCCTGGTGGAAGTCTGCCAGCGGGAAGGAGTGCCTGCTTATTTGATCGATGATGCCGCCGAAGCCCACCCCGCGTGGTTCGAAGAAGCCCGGACGGTTGCGGTAACCGCGGGAGCGTCCGCGCCGGAGAATCTTGTTTCATCGCTGATTGAATCCCTGAAGGTTCAAGGGTTTCATACGGTAGAGGAGATCAATATTAAAGACGAGGATGTCCGTTTTTCGCTCCCTGCCGGGTTGGAAGCGGCGGCGTCCCGCCTGACGATAATCGCATGAGCACCACCGGGATCCGCCTGAGGGAGTCTGTTTCCGGGGCTGCATCGCGGTGTGTCCGGCGAGCGGCGGACGCGCTGCTGGAACTGCAAAATCCGCAAGGCTACTGGTGGGGAGAACTCACCGCGGATTCCACTCTCGAATCCGATTACATCCTGCTTCAGCTTTGGCTCTATCCTCCGGATGGCGACGGCGTCTGGCGCCCTCCCAACAGGCAGCAAATTGATCGCGCCGTACGCTCGATCCTGAAACGGCAATTACCGGGTGGCGGATTCAATATTTACGAAAAGGGTCCCGCCGATCTGAGTGCGACGGTCAAAGCTTACTTTGCGCTCAAGCTGGCTGGTGTCCCGGCAGACGATCCGGCTTTGCGCCAGGCGCGCGAGGTCATCCTGTCGCTGGGCGGCATCCAGGCGGCCAACAGCTATGTCAAGCTGAACCTGAGCCTGTTCGGCCTTTACCCACGGGAGCACTGTCCGTCAATTCCTCCCGAAATGCTTCTGCTCCCTGCAAATTTCATCTACCGCATGTCCTCGTGGACCCGGGCCATCGTGATTCCGCTGTCCATCGTACACGCGGCCGATCCGAGGCGGCCGGTCCCGGCCGGGTTCGATCTCAGGGAGTTGTTCCTGGAGGGCGTCAGCCCCGCGTTCCGGCGCAGCGCGAGGCTCTTCAGTTGGCGGAACTTTTTCCTGGGGATAGACAGGGGATTGAAGTGGTGGGAGCGCCACGGTTCGCGGAGGGTGCGCGCGCGGGCGGTGAAACGGGCGGAAGAATGGATGTTGGAGCGCACCCGTTTCAGTGACGGCCTTGGCGCGATTTACCCGCCCATGATGTACCTGATTATGGCGCTGGATGTGCTCGGCTACCCGCCGGAACATCCGGAACGCCAGGAGGCGCAGCGGCAGTTCGATAATCTGATGGTGGATGAGGGCGAACGGTTCTTCTTTCAGCCTTGTTTTTCGCCTGTGTGGGACACCGGCATCGCGCTGCAGGCGCTGGAGGAGTCCGGCTGCGTACCGGAAGAGCCGTTAGCCCAGGCGGCGGACTGGCTCCTCACCAAAGAAGTCCGGCGGAAAGGGGACTGGAGCGTGAAGCGCCCGAACCTGGAGCCGTCGGGCTGGTACTTCGAATTTGCCAACGAATTTTATCCCGACATCGACGACACGGCGCAGGTGCTGCTCGGGTTGAGGCATGCGCGCGCCAGAGATGCCGCGGCGCAGCAGGCTTGTGAACGCCGGGCCGTGGAGTGGCTGCTGGGTATGCAGTCCAAGGACGGGGGATGGGCTGCCTTCGACGTCGATAACAACTGGACACCGCTCAGCTATGTGCCGTTCGCCGATCACAACGCCATGCTCGATTCCACCTGTCCGGATATCACCGGGCGCGTGCTGGAGGCGCTTTGTGTCTATGGTCTGGACAGCGCTTCCCCGGCGGTCCGGCGGGGAGTCGAATACCTCCAGCGCACACAGGAGGCGGACGGGAGTTGGTACGGCCGGTGGGGTGTGAACTACATCTACGGAACGTTCCTGGCCCTTCGCGGTTTGCAGATGGCGGGAGAGAGCAACCGTGAGGCCTATATCCTGAGGGCGGGCGAATGGCTGCGATCCATTCAGAACGCCGATGGAGGCTGGGGCGAGGACTGCGCGAGCTACGAACAGGGCTCGTTTGTCCAGGCCCACAGCACTCCTTCCCAAACCGCGTGGGCCATTCTGGGATTACTCGCCGGAGGCGACGGCGATAGCCTCAGCGTGCGAAATGGAATCGAGTATCTGATAGACACACAGCGGCCGGACGGTACGTGGGAGGAAGATCTGTCCACGGGCACCGGCTTCCCGCGAGTGTTCTATCTTGCTTACCACCTGTATCGCAATTCGTTCCCGCTGCTGGCTCTGTCCGTATACGTCAACTCGCACAACGCCGCCGGAGGGGCTGGCAAATGAGATTTCCGCTATCGATGACCGCTGGTATGGCCGGGTATATCGCCCGCAATAAACTGCGGCCGAAACCGGAGTGGCAGCTAAACCGGAAGAACGGGACCGATGTTTCGAGCCCTTTCCGGATCATACACAGTTCCGTGGAACGGACGCGGCCGCCGGAGCGGCACCCGATGATCGGGAAGCGGTTTCCCCTGGTGCTGATGCTGGAGCCGCTGCATGCGTGCAATTTGACCTGCACGGGTTGCGGGCGCATCCGCGAATATGAAACCAGCATCACCGAGAAGCTATCGGTGGAACAGTGCCTGGCGGCATCGGATGAGTGTGGGGCGCCGATCGTTTCCATCTGTGGAGGAGAACCGCTGCTCTATCCCGAGATCGGCCGTCTTTCGGCGGAGATTCTGAAGCGTGGCCGCCACATTTATCTCTGCACGAACGGCATGATGATCAAAAAGCGGCTGGCCGAGTTTCAGCCCGATGGCCACTTCTTTTTTAACGTGCACCTGGATGGTATGGAAAAGACGCACGACATCGCGGTGGAGCGCGAAGGCGTTTTTCGCCAGGCGATAGAGGGCATTCGCGTGGCCAAACAGGCGGGGTTCAAAGTCTGCACCAACACGACCATCTATAAAGAAACCGACATGAAGGAGATCGAGGAGTTGTTCGAATATCTGGAGCAGTTCGAGGTGGACGGCCATATGCTCTCCCCCGCTTACGGATATTCGGCGGTGAACGATCGTGAGATCTTCATGACGCGCGACGACGTGCACGAAAAATTCCGGGACATCGATCGCATGGCCAAACGCTTCCGGCTGAACAGCACCCCGGTGTACCTGGATTTTCTCAAGGGCGAGCGGGAACTGCCGTGCACAGCCTGGGGGAACCCGACCTACAACATCAAGGGCTGGAAAGGCCCATGCTATCTCATCACGGACGCGCATCACGCTACATTCGAAGACCTGATGACGAAAACACCGTGGGAGAATTACGGCAGTGGGAACGATCCGCGGTGCGAGCATTGCATGACGCACTGCGGGTATGAGCCGTCGGCGGCGCTCGGAATCAACGCGAAATTCAGTGACAACTTCAGGCTGCTCTCCTGGGCGCTGCGATAGGATCTTCTTTGAGCCTCCTTTTTCGCGCCACCGCCGTACCCGGTCCTGCCGCAATGAACCCGCAACCATGGTGTCCTGCGCGGATTGAGCCTCACCACGGGCTTGCGGGGCAGCAGTGAAGCCGGCGTTGGTGACGGGCGCTTCGGGGTTTGTCGGCTGGCATGTTGCCAGGCGGCTGTTAGACCGTGGTTACTCTGTTCGCGCGCTCGTTCGCCCCGGCAGCAAGGTACGCGACCTGGACGTCGAAACGGTAGCCGGCGATCTCCGCGAACCCGAATCTCTGAATCGGGCGGCGTCAGGCTGTGGCGTCATTTTTCATGTGGCGGCCGATTACCGCCTGTGGGCGCGGCGCCCGCAGGAACTATATCTGTCCAACGTAGATGGCACGGCGAATCTGCTCGAAGCCGCCCGGAAACAGGGGGTGGAATGTGTTGTTTATACGAGCACCGTAGGTTGTATCGGTGTGCCGGAAGGCGGCATCGGCGATGAGCGGCAGCCGGTGACGCTCGAGGAAATGACGGGCACGTACAAGCGATCGAAATTCCTGGCTGAAAAACGGGCACGCGAGTTTGCCGAGTCGGGTTTTCCCGTGGTGATCGTGAACCCGACCACGCCCGTCGGAGATCATGATTTCAAGCCCACGCCGACCGGCCGCATCGTGCTCGATTTCATCCGTGGCGCCATGCCGGCCTACGTGGATACCGGATTGAATTTTGTCGACGTGAGAGATACCGCGGAGGGCCATCTGCTTGCACTGGAGCGCGGCAGGACAGGGGAACGGTATATTTTAGGCGCGGAGAACCTCTCTTTGCAGGAGCTATTCGCGCGCCTGGAGCGCCTCAGCGGAGTGCGCGCTCCTTCCGTCCGGATTCCCTACTTCATCGCGTATGCCGCCGGAATGGCCAGTACAGGTCTGGCTCAGATTACCGGCCTTGAGCCCAGGGCACCGCTCGACGGCGTTCGCATGTCACGCAAAAAAATGTTCGTCTCGCACGAGAAGGCTGGGCGGGAACTGGGCTATGCGCCCGGTCCGGTGGATGGAGCACTGGCGCGTGCGGTCGAGTGGTTCCGTTCGAATGGTTATTGTTGAGGTGCGGAACATTTTAGTCATTGCGGCCGAACACAGCGAACTATCGGGCTTGCTGCGCCATCTCGGAAAGGTGGAGCGGCTGCGCTGGCCGCTCGACTACGCCGCGGTGGGCGAAAGGTCCGGCGAGCGCTGGTGGCTGCTGGCAAACGGAGCGGGACGCACCCTGGCCGGCGGAGCGGCGGATGCCGTGCACGGGAAGCAGCGGTTTGATTCCATTCTCAGTGTTGGACTGTGCGGCGGGGTCGACCCCGCGCTGACCGCCGGAGAAGTGGTTGTCGCCAGCGAGATTCTCGACATCGCCGGCGCAAAGAGACTGGCTGGAACGCAGCCCGCGACGGCCCGCCCCTTTGCTTGCGGGTGTTTGGCCACGGTGGACAGCGTGATACGGACTACGTCGGACAAGGCTCGTATTCGCGCGATGGGAGCGGTAGCGGTGGACATGGAGGCGGCAGCCGTCGCGGGCCGTGCCGCGAATTGGGGGATTCCGTTTTATTGCGTACGAGCGGTTTCCGATACCGCGGGCGAAGCGATTCAACTGGATTTGAACGCTTGCCGGAGTAAGAATGGACGAATTCGCCGCATGCGCGTCCTGGCCGCCGCGATGCAGAATCCAAGGCGGTTGTTGCCGGAATTGATTCATCTGTGGCGCCGTAGCAGGCAGGCGGCCGGCGCATTGGGGGACTTTCTTGCAGACTGCCGGTTTTGATGGCTTCATTCCTACCGGGATGCGGGCGGCGGTGTATCGCGGTTCGAGCACAGTGTCAGTTGAGGAGATACCTACTCCCGGAATAGGGCGTGGAGAAATGCTCGTCCAGGTCGAAAGCTGCGGGATCTGCCACACCGACCTGAAGAAAATTGAATACAACCTTTTACCTCCCCCAAGAATCTATGGTCATGAGACCGCAGGTACCGTTGTAGCGGTTGGGGAAGGCGTTCGCGCGTTCTCCATTGGCGACCGTGTGGTGGTGTTCCACCATGTCCCCTGCGGGAACTGCTTCTACTGCCGCAAAAAGCTGTATGCGCAGTGCGAAGTGTATAAGAGAGTTGGAATTACAGCCGGATTCGAGCCTGCCGGCGGTGGATTTTCCCAATACGTGCGAGTGATGGACTGGATTGTCGAGCGCGGTGTCGAAAAGATCCCGGATGGGGTCTCCTTCGATACGGCCTGCCTTGTGGAGCCGGTAAACACGTGTCTGAAGGCGGTGGTGCAGGCCGATCCACAGCGGGACGAAACAGTGCTGATCCTCGGCCAGGGTCCGATCGGCTTGCTGTTTACGATGCTGGTGCATCGCCTGGGGTCGACCGTCGTCGCGACAGATACCATAAGCGCGCGGCGGGAATTGTCCGTCCGTGCGGGCGCGGCGGAGTGTTGGGACCCGCGAGCCGTCGACTTACGTGATAAAATTTTCAACATCACCGAAAACAGAGGAGCGGACCTTGTTATCGTAGCGGCCTCCGCTCCGGAACTGGTGCGCGATGCGATAGCGTGTTCGCGGCCGGGAAGCCGTATTTTGTTTTTCGCACAGACTTCGGACAAGGAGCGGATTGAGGTGTCCGGTGCGGATATCTGTGTGGGAGAGCGGGTATTATTTGGGTCTTATAGCGCTTCAGTTGACCTGCAACGGCAGTCCGCGGAACTTGTATTTAGCGGCGAGCTGCCTGTCGAAGATCTTATTTCCCACCGGATTCCGCTTAATCAAATCTCGGAAGGTTTTCACCTGGCATTGCATCCCGACGCTAAATCCTTGAAGATAATAGTTCAACCACAGAGGTGGTCAGAGTGAAGACACAGATGATGGCTGCCGTGCTCTACGGCAAGGAGCATTTGCAGGTAGAAGAGGTAGCCATGCCAGAGGTCCAAAGCGGTGATGTGCTCGTTCGCGTCAGAGCGGCGCTTACCTGCGGGACAGACGTGAAGGTATTTCGCCGCGGCTATCATGCGCGCATGATTGTACCGCCGGCCCTTTTCGGGCACGAATTAGCGGGGGATGTGGTCGCTGTAGGCGCCGGGGTCAGCCGGTTCAGGCCGGGCGACCGGGTCGTGGCGGCCAATTCCGCTCCCTGTCTCGAGTGTTTCTATTGCCGGCGCGGACTGGAAAATCTTTGCGAAGATCTGCTTTTCAATAACGGGGCGTATGCGGAATACATCCGGATTCCGGGGCGTATTGTAGAGCGAAATACCTATGAAATTCCGCCCCACATCAGTTATCAGGACGCGGCGCTAATTGAGCCTCTCGCCTGTGTTTTGCGGGGCCTGGAAGAAACAGGGCTGCGCGCGGGAGACACCGTAGCGGTTATCGGATTGGGCCCGATCGGTCTGATGTTCGTGCGTTTGGCGAAGGTTTTCGGTGCGCGGGTGATTGCCTTTGGACGGCGGCCCACGCAACTGGAAAGGGCCATCAGAATGGGCGCCGAGGAGGCGATTTCGACCGCCACCGATCCAAACCCCGTAAAAACGGCGAAGAGCCTGACGGACGGGCGCGGTGTGGATATCGCGATCGAAGCGGTCGGCAAACCGGAAACATGGGAAATGGCGGTAGGAATGGTCCGCCGCGGCGGGTGTGTGAACTTTTTCGGAGGTTGCCCGAATGAAAGCCGGGTGACGCTCGACACCTCGACGCTGCACTATTCCGAAATCACGTGCCGGGCCAGTTTCCACCACACGCCGATGCACGTGCGCGCGGCGCTGGATGCGGTGGCTCGCGGCGACATTCGTGCGCGGGATTTTGTCAACGGCGAAGAGCCACTGACCAATCTGCTGGAAGTGATGCGGCATCTGATGAGCCACAACGGCCATTTGAAAACCGCCATTCTGCCGTAACCGGATCTTGAGCGCATTTCTCCCACCGCGGGATTTCGTTGCATCTCCGGATAGCATGGACCGGACGTGGACGGACGCGGACTCTCTCGCCTACACTCGCTGGCTGGCAACGAGCCATTACGAGAATTTCCACGTAGTTTCGTTTCTTCTTCCGAAGCGGCTTCACCAGGATTTTTACAATGTCTATGCGTTCTGCCGTTGGGCTGACGACCTGGGTGACGAAATCGGTGATCGCGCCGAGAGCCTCCGATTGCTCTCCTGGTGGCGTGGTGAGTTGTCGGCCCTCTACGACGGGCAAGCAGCGCACCCCGTATTCGTCGCACTCAGAACGACGGTGAAGCGCCACGATTTGCCTTCCGATCCTTTCTCCGACCTCATCACCGCGTTCGAGCTTGACCAGACAAAAGCACGGTACGAGAACTGGGACGAGCTGTTTTACTACTGCCGCTATTCCGCAAATCCTGTCGGCCGGCTGGTGCTCCATCTTTGCGGCTATCACGATGCCGGGCGCCAGGCGTTGTCCGATGCCACCTGTACCGCGCTGCAACTCGCCAATCACTGGCAGGATGTCACCGTGGATCTCGCAAAGGATCGTTTATATCTGCCGCTCGAGTTGCTGGCGAAGCATGCTTGTTCCGTTGAAGATATATTCGCGCGGCAGTTCACTCCGGCGTTTGCGGCCGCCATGAAAGAAGCGGCTGACGTTGCCAGGCGCCTGTTCACAACAGGGCTGCCTCTGGCTCGAACAGTGAATCGCCGGCTCGCGATCGATCTCGAACTCTTCAGCCGCGGTGGAATGCGAATTCTGGATAAGATTGAGCGGCAAGGCTACAACGTTCTGGCCCAGCGCCCCTATGTTTCCAAGGCGGAGAAGGTGCGGCTGCTTTTCGGGGCCGTGGCTCGGGCCGTGTTTTTGAGAGCTGCATGACGCAGACGCTCGCACAGAGCTACCGGTATTGCCGGCGTGTGGCGCGCACCCGCGCCAAGAACTTTTACTACTCCTTCCTGCTGCTTTCCCGCACGCAGCGCGACGCGATGTGCGCCGTGTATGCATATATGCGCCAGTGCGACGACTTGAGCGACGATCCCGCCCACGGGAGCCGGAAGACTGCGCGGGCCTCCCTCGAACGCTGGCGCGTGGATCTCGATCGCGCGCTCCACGGAGATTACGGCGAAAATCCGCTATGGCCCGCGCTCGACGACAGTGTTCGACGTTACGGAATCCCCCCGCAATACCTGTACGAAATGATCGACGGCGTTACGTCGGACCTGGAGCCTCGCCGCGTCGAAACGTTCGAGGAACTTTACCAATACTGTTACCAGGTGGCGTCGGTGGTGGGGCTCACCGTCATACACATTCTAGGGTTCCATTCGCCCGCTGCGTTGCCGCTGGCTGAGAAGTGCGGCGTAGCTTTTCAGCTTACAAATATCCTGCGAGACGTCCGGGAGGACGCGGAACGGGACCGCATTTATCTTCCGGCCGAAGATCTGGCTTCTTTCGGCGTCGATCCCGCCGCGCTGGCGAAGGGGGATAAAACCGGGGCTTTTGCCCGCCTCATGGAATTTGAAGCGAACCGTGCGTTCCGCTATTACCACGATTCTCTCCCGCTGGTGCCGATGGTCCACAACTCCAGCCGGGCCTCCCTGGAAGCGCTGATTCGAATCTACTACCGCCTGCTGGAACGTATTCGGGATTCGGATTATGATGTGCTGCACAGGCGTATCCGCCTCGCGCCGTGGGAGAAGATGGCGATTCTTGCCGGAACGCTCCTGGGCCGCCGGGACCGGTTCTGGCAAAAGCATGCCGCCGGCGGCAGCCGCGCGGAGGATTGAAAGCTTATGATAACTGCCGTCAGCCGCCGGGAATTTTTGCGGACGGCATCGGCCGGCGCATTTGCTCCCGCACTCCGGTCATCGAAGCCAAACATCCTGTTTTTACTCACGGACGATCAGCGATGGGATGCACTCGGCTGCATGGGCCGGCCCGTTATCGAGACTCCACACATTGACCGGTTGGCCCGGGAAGGAGTGACGTTCGAAAACAACTTCTGCGCGTCGGCCATTTGCATGACGAGCCGGGCCAGCATCTTTACCGGCCTGCATGAACGAACACACGGAATCAGCAGTTTCACGCAGGATTTCACACCGGAGCAGTTGAGCGCGACGTATCCGCAGATTCTCCGGGAGGCGGGGTACCGGACAGGATTCATAGGCAAATATGGGGTAGGCAATAATCTGCCGGCGGCGCACTTCGATTATTTCAAAGGCTTTCCGGGAC
>DASTMK010000087.1:0-4832 GCA_035714225.1 Bryobacteraceae bacterium
CGCCGATTTCCGCCGGCGGAGTCAGCACCTCGCTGAACCAGGCGGGCCGCGCGGGCTTCGCCGCGGGTGCGGGTTGATTCCGGGCGACGCGGAATCCGGTGAAGCGGCTCTTGCGATCGGGCTCGATCGACGAGCGGTATCCACGGGCCCAGCGGGAAGTCGTGCTGGCATAGGAGCCCCCTCGGACGATTCGAGCGACGCCGGTTCCCGGCCCCGAAGAGCCTGCCGCCGAGTACACGGCGGACGTGGGGTTTGCGTAGTCGTAGACCCATTCCCAGACGTTGCCGATCATGTCGTAGAGTCCATTCGCGGTGGGTTGAAGGCTGCCGGCATTGCGCGTGCCGCGCGTTTTCACGAATTCGAGCAGCGCGCCCGCGTCTTTCGTGTCGCTCGAACCCAGATTCGCGAAAGCGGACATTTTGGCGGCGTCCGGCAGTGTACCAAGGGCCAGGGTCCATTCCGTATCGGTGGGAAGACGGTACCCGTTTTTCGAGCGATCCCATGATCCGTTTGTGAGGTCGTATACAGGCTCCAGCCCTTCGCGAATGCTGCGCAGGTTCGAGTAGCGAATGGCCTCCCACCAGGTGACATTTTCCACCGGCAGGCCCGCGCCTTTGTGATGGGAAGGATTGTAGCCCGTCACGGACTCGAACTCCGCCTGCGTCACCTCGGTGGGCGAAATCAGGAACGGGGGCGTCGTGACCGTGACGTTGATTTTCGTGGCATCGTCCAGAACTTCCGCCGTTCTGCCCTCGATGGAAACCATCGAGCGCTGTTGTGCATGCGCGGCAGCGCAAACGAACAGGGCTACCACTGGCGCCAGGCAGAAAAATCTCCAGCAGTCGAGCGTTGACTTTGTTTTTCGTGGCATGTATAAGAAGACCATCATCCGACAGTTCGCAGCCCCATGGCGGCGGACGCCGATGAGCACCAATATACAGGAGTCAACGAAAGCGAGAGGTGAGCAATGCGCCGCCGGCAATTCCTCCAAAGCGCCACGCTTGCGCCTTTGTCCTCGGCTGCTGCCAGTGCCTCGCCGGGTATGCCGCTGCGTGGCCTGCACCTTGCCGCGCCCCGTCCCGAGAACATGGAACTGGCGCAGCGCTTTTTCGAAGAAGTACTGCCTAAAGAGGGTGTGAACACACTCTTTCTGGAGTTCAACTACGGTTTCCGCAACCGCCGCTTTCAGGAGATCGTCGACGAGCCGGCGTTGAGTCCTGAACAGGTACGTTCCCTTGCCCGCGCAGTCCGCAACGCCGGAGCTAAGCTCGTCCCGCAGATCAATCTGCTTGGGCATCAAAGCTGGGCCAAAAAAACATTTGCGCTGCTGCGAGCTCATCCGGAGTTCGATGAATCGCCGGGGCTCTATCCGGAGAACGAAGGCATCTATTGCCGCAGTTACTGCCCTCGGCACCCGAACGTTCACGAGGTTGTGCTGGCGCTCGTCGATGACCTCTGCGAACTCTGTGACGCACATGACTTCCACGCAGGTTTGGA
Organism: Bryobacteraceae bacterium; assembly: GCA_035714225.1. GTDB lineage: Bacteria > Acidobacteriota > Terriglobia > Bryobacterales > Bryobacteraceae > CAADGY01. The sequence goes on from DASTMK010000087.1 coordinate 1,498, forward strand.
CGAAGTATTTCTGCTGGCAGAGGACGCATGCCCGCGATGCCGTGGTGCAAACAAGGCGGATCTGTTCGCCGCTGAGGTACAGCGGATCCACGATCATCTGGCCAGGAGTGGAACAACTCTCTGGATGTGGGCAGACCGGTTTCTGGATGGCGCTACGACTGGCATCGGCAAATGGGAGGCAAGCCTGGATAACACGCATACGGCTTTGCCTTCGATTCCGAAGGACGTGATCATGTGCGACTGGCACTACGAGGCTGCGCATCCAACGGCCATCTGGTTTGCGCTGCACGGGTTCCGAACCGCGAGCTGCCCCTGGAGAAAGGCCTCGGTTGCATTGCGGCAACTCGATCAGATCCAGGCCGCGCGCCGGGACGCAAGCGGCGTCGTGGCGGGCCGGCTCCTCGGGATGATTCAGACCACATGGGTGGGGTTCACGCAGTTCGCAAAAGCCTATTCCGGCGACAAGGACGCGTCCCCGCAAGCAAGAGAGGCCGCAGCGTGTTTCCGCGAGCTGTTTAAAGACCTGCGCCGCAGCTAATCGCCACCCAACGCGCTGCCGTTACCAGCTCTGAATATTGACTTTGTTTTCCGCGGCGTGTATAAGAAGACCATCATCTGACAGTTCTCGGCTTCATGGGGATGGACGCCGATGAGCACCAATGTACAGGAGGGGGGATGACACTGGAATTTCAAAAAGGAAAATTGCGCATCGCCGCAGCATGTCTTGCCGTGCTGGCGATGAACACGACAGCGGCATACGCACAGGTTCTATACAGCTCCATCGTTGGAAATGTGCGCGATGAATCCGGCAGCGCCGTTCCCGGCGCCAAGGTGACCATTACCAACAAGGAAACCAACCTGACGCGAAGCGGTGACGCAAACCAGGAAGGCTTCTACAGCTTCCCAAACGTGCCGTCGGGGACCTACGTGGTCCGCGTATCGGCATCCGGGTTTGCCGAGTTCATCAGCCGCGAAGTGGTGGTCGCGGTGAATACCACGGCGCGCGTCGATGCTCCACTGCGAGTGGCCGGCGTATCCGAGCAGGTGACGGTGGTCGCGAGTGAAGCAGCGGTACCGTTGCAAACAGATCGCGCGGACGTACGGCACGAAATTTCGACGAGGCAGGTGGAGAACCTGCCCGTACCGGTTGGACGCAACTACCAGACGCTGTTCCAGACGCTGCCTGGATTCGAAATGGAAGGCACCGTTCGCGAAGGTCGTATGGGCGGATGTAACCCGTCTCGCTCGCGGCGTTTCAACGTAAACGGCACCAGCCGGTCGGGAACTTCGACGATGATCGACGGTGCCACCAGCGCGCATATCTGGAACGTGGGCAACAGCGCCATCGTGCCGGCTCTCGAATCCATTGAAACGGTGAATGTCACAACGAACAGTTTCGATGCGGAACAGGGATTGGCCGGCGGCGCTGTGATTAACGTTCAGATCAAAAGCGGCACAAACCAGTTTCATGGCTCCGCATTTGAATACCACAACAATCAGCACCTTCGCGCGCGCCAGTACTTTCTGCCGGCGAACCAGGACAAGGGCAAATTTATCTCGAACCAGTATGGCGGCACGCTGGGCGGGCCGATCAAGCGGGACAAGCTCTTTTTCTTCACGAGTTTCGAACGCCGGCACGAGCGTGAAAACTCCACCGCCATCCTGTCGGTTCCCACCGCCAGGGTTCGTGGCGGCGACTTCTCCGACTTCACCGTGCCGGTTTACGATCCGCTCACCGGCGATGAGAATGGAGTGGGGCGTACCGCGTTCGCCGGAAACCTGATTCCGGCCAACCGGATTTCGCCGATTGTCGGCAAGCTGCTGGAACGCCTGCCGCTGCCGAACATGGCCGAAGGGTCGGAGACGAATAACTTTTTCGCCTCAGTGCCGTTTGCGGCCAACAGGTGGTCGCTCGATTCGAAGGCGAACTATTACGTCAACGAAAGCTTCAACTTTTTTGGCAGCATCAGCTATTTCGATTTCGGCATTACGAACCCCACCGCGTTCGGCGACCAACTGGACGGCGCGCGCGTCGGCGGCGGCAATGCCGGCAGAGCCTGGGGATACAACAACCGTATCAGCTTCGGAGCGAACTATATTTTCACGCCGACATTGCTGATGGACGGCTTTTTCGGATGGGGGCGCCAGAATACGAACGTGGAGCAGCCTGGTATCGGAGAAAACTTCGGAACCGACCTGCTCGGCATCCCGGGGACCAACGGACCGGAACGGTTCCAGAGCGGATGGCCGCTGTTTTCCGTCAGTGGTTATGCGGCGATCGGAACAGAAGAGCCGTGGACACCCTATTACCGGAACGACGACCAGATCTCCTGGCGGGCCAACTTTACCAAGACGCAGGGCAGCCACGAGATTCGCTGGGGCCTGGACATCAACACCGAACGAATGAATCACACCCAGCCCGAATTCCAGGGCGGATCTTCCACCGGCGCACGGGGGCGGTTCGACTTCGGTAATGGGCCGACCGCGCTGTGCAGGATAGCGAATCCAACAGGCGGATGCAGCACGCTGGCCCCCACCGTGACACAGGCGCAAAGCTTCTCGAGCTTTCTGCTCGGCTTGCCCACGCAGGTTGGCAAGAACCTTCTGACCACCTTTCCATTCACCACTCGTTCCTGGAGGTATAGCCTCTACGTTCGCGACCGGTGGCAGGTGAACCAGAAACTGACGCTGTCGTTCGGAACGCGATGGGAATACTTTCCGATGCCGACGCGAGCCGGACGCGGCTTCGAACGCTACGATCCGGAAACGGACAAGATGTACATCGGCGGTGTCGGCTCGGTTCCGGAGGACCTGGGTGTAAAGGTCAGCAAGAAGCTGTTCGCGCCGCGCTTCGGCATCGCCTACCGCGTGACCGATAAGACCGTTCTGCGCACCGGCTACGGCATCAGCATCGATCCTTACTCGCTCTCGCGACCACTGCGTACCAACCACCCGATTCTGATCGAACTGGTGGAACCGTCTCCCAACAACATGCTTCCGGCAAGCCGGCTGGCTGATGGAATTCCGGCAATTCAACCCGTAGACCTCGGCGACGGGATCATCGATGTGCCCGCGAATGTTTCCACGCAAACCGTTCCGCTCGATTTCCGGCGCGGTTACATCCAATCGTGGAACTTCACGGTGCAGCAGGATTTGAAGTGGGGCTTCGTCGGAGAAGTGGGATATGTGGCGACCAGACAAATCCGGCAACTCGGCTACCAGCAATTGAATTGGGCGCCGGTGGGCGGAGGAAACAACGGACGGCAACTGTTCCAGAAGTTCGGACGGACGGCGAATACGCGCGAGGTATCGCCGATCGGCGGAAGCCACTACGA
>DASTMK010000088.1:0-7309 GCA_035714225.1 Bryobacteraceae bacterium
GGACCCGAAAACCTGGCGTCCGATGACAAAAGTCAGCAGGAGCGACGCAATCGAGAGGATATAAAAAATCGGAACCTGGGCCAGAAGCACCTGGTAATCGATCTTCGCCACAGCGTACATGACAGCGGCGCCGGCCACTACATAAACGATCTGTTTCCACCATGCGTCTTCCCAGATTGTGTCATGCGTGGCGCTATAGATCTGCATGATGCCCAGCACACAGATAAATGCCGTCAATACCAGGAGGGTCCAGTCAAGGTCCCGCACCGTGCGGTAGCGTGCGCCTGCCACTGCCTAACGCTCCTCCTGCCGGAAGAAGGCGGCGCCGGGAGCGAACAGCAAGCTGTCCCGCAGATTGTTCCGTGCCAACTGCTTCCGGTCTGCTTCTTTCCTCAATCGCTTGTCGAAGTATGCCTTCAGGACATCGCGCGCGATGGACCCGGCCGCCGAGCCGTGCTCGCCTGCCTCGAACAGAACCGATACCACGATCTCGGGCGATTGCCGTGGGGCGAACGCCACAAACCACGCGTTGTCTTTCAACTCGCGGCCTAGTTTGGTCCCTTGCAACACGGCGTTGGAGGCAAGCTGCGCTGTCCCCGTTTTTCCGCACACATCGTAACCCACCAGCCTGGCCCTGGCGCCGGTGCCACCGCCTTCGTTCACCACGCCATACATGCCATAGATCACCTGGTTGACATGATCGACATTGATATCCAGGCGCTTCGCGGGCTCTCCCTGGGTCTGCTCCTTCACGAGGTGAGGCTGCACCAGCACGCCTCCAGTCGCGATTCCGCCAATCGCACGGGCCAGTTGCAGGGGAGTAACCGTGAGCGCGCCCTGGCCGATAGCGACGGAGATCGTCTCTCCGGCATACCATTTCTGGCGGAAGGTTTTCATCTTCCATTCAGTGGAGGGAACGATACCGGCCGCCTCGTGAGGCAGGTCGATGCCAGTCGGTTTGCCCAGGCCGAGTTTCTCCGCCCATGCCGCGATTCCGTCGATCCCCAGGCGGTTGCCGACGTTGTAAAAGAAGACATCGCAGGACTGCACCATCGCCTTATGGACATCCACGATGCCATGCCCGCGTGATTGCCAGCACCGGAAATAGTGTCCGTAGAAGCTCGCGCCTCCCGGACAGTGCACTTTGAAATTGTCGTCAATCACCCCGGATTCCAAACCCGCTATCTCCATGACCGGTTTGAAAGTGGAGCCCGGCGCCAGTTGGGCCTGAATGGCCCGGTCCAGAAGCGGGTTCTCGGGGTTGTTGACGATCTCCTTCCAGTCCTTGGAACTGATTCGTCCGGCGAACTTGTTTGGATCGTAGGAGGGGCGGCTCACCATCGCCAGCACTTCGCCGTTGCGCGGGTCCAGCGCCACGACCGCGCCGCGGCGGCCGTCCATCGCCAGCTCCGCTATAACCTGAAGGTCCAGATCGATGCTCAGTTGCAGGTCCTGCCCCGGAACGGCTTCCCTTATCGCCAGCAACTCCCGTTCACGTCCCCGGTTATCCACCAGCACCTGCCGCTGCCCGTCCACGCCCATCAGGCGGCCGTTATACTGGCGTTCGATTCCCTGCTTGCCGATGACGTCGCCGGGTTTGTACTTTGCGAACTCGAACGTGTTCAGTTCCGCGTCGCTGACCTCGCCCACGTATCCGACGACGTGTGCGGCGATACCACCCTCGGGGTATTGCCGCCGCTGCGCGCGGATCAATTCCATCTCCGGAAAACCGGGAAATCCCCGGTGTGCTTCCACAAAGGAGAGCTCACCGGGTGTCAATTCTTCCTTGATAATGATGGGCTCATACAACGGACGGGACTGAAAACGCTTCACGCGTTCAAGCAGGTCGTCGTAATCCAGGTTCAAGCCTTCGGCAATCGGCGCCAGGTGTTCCGGCTTCAGGTTCTCGCGCGAGAGCAGAAGACTGAAGCTGGAACGGTTGTCGACGATCACTCTCCCGTCCCGGTCGAGGATTTTGCCCCTCGGAGCGAGAATCGGTATCCCCTTGATCCGGTTCCGTGCCGCCGCTTCGCTGTAAACTTCCGGATTGCGCACCTGCAAGTCCCAGAATCCTGCCAGCAGAAACACGAACACCGCGACGGTGGCGTATTGGAATGCGACAATCTTCGCGGAGGCGAGCTTGATCTTAGGCCGCGGCGGCAGAACGGGAGGCGCCAGTTCCGTCTCGGGGGGCAGATCCAGCAGTTCTTCGTGGTTGTTTTCGCTTGGGACGTCTTTCACGAGCGGCGGGACTTCTTTTTAACCCGTCCTTCTCATTCTATCGAAAATGTGGAACAAAGGCAGCGCCACAATCGCGTTGAACAAGCCAAATAGAAGCGTTTGCTCGAAATCGAAGTTGATCGCCTGGCCCAGCAGCGCGCGCATGAGCACCCAGTGGAAAAACTGGTGAAAGAAGAAAAAGAAAAACGCCAGGATCATCCGGACCAGCGGGTTATCGACGTCGAAGCGGAGGCTCACGGAAGCGGAGAAATAGCCGACCAGGCTTTTCACGATGCCGAGCATCCCGATGGGATGGTGCGAAAGCGAGTCCTGCGCGAGGCCGATGGCGCATCCGATGAACGTGCCCGATACCGGACTCCGCTTCATCAGGGAGAAGTAGACCGTGACGAGCAGCGAAAGTTCCAGGTACGACAAATACTCGAAGAACAGCGGGACGTAAACCTGAAACAGGATGGCCGCTAACGCCACCACCACCAGCACGCTGGCCCGGTAGCGCGACGGCCGGCCCCGGCGCGGCAGTTCCGTCAACAGTTCGTCGCTGTAACGGTTCATTGCCCTTCCGGCGGTCGCTCCGGAGCCGTTGATGGCGCTGCCGGCGCGCGTTCCTTTGGAAGCGCCGGAGCGGGATTCAAGTTAAAGTCTGGCGGCCTCGTTCCGGGTCCTCCTTCGCCGAACCTGTGGCCTTGGGCCTCTCCCAGGCGCTTATATCGCAGCCTCAGCCGGTCCGCGTCCGTCCGTGCAGTGGCCTCGTTTTCGCCTGTTAGAGATTCCCCGGCAGCCTCCTGCGGCGGCCGCGTCAGGTGCATTCCCGCCGCCGGTTGCTCTCCTGGCGGTGGGACCTCCTGGTGTACTCCCTCGAGTACGATCAGAACCTCTTCCAGCCCACGCTCGAGCCCGAGAGGCGCCACCTGGATATTTTGGAATGTCCTGCCCCGGCTTACACCGGTCACTCTCCCGACGGGCAACCCTTTCGGAAAGATCCAGTCTTCCCCGGAGGTATAGAACACATCCCCCACTTCGACCTTCTGCTCGTTTGGAATATAATCGATCAGTCCCGTGCCGTGACCCTGCCCCTTATACGTCCCCCTGATTCCGGTCCTCTGCGAAACGACGCCGGCGGCGAATTCGGGGTCCGTCAGCAGCATTACCTGCGACGCGGTCGGGTAGGCTGCCGTCACTTTTCCTACGATGCCATCCGGAGTGATGACGGCCATGCCCCGCATAACATCCGCTCCCGAGCCAGCATTCACGTAAAATCCTCTCGAATTGGCGCCCGGGCTGGAGGCGATAATCCTTGCCGGAATGGTGCGGGATGGCGTGCGGCCCTGAAAAGCTGCGAGCGCTTTCACGCGGTCGGCGGTGGACAGCTCGTTCCGAAGGAAACGGTTGTCGAGTTTGAGCTTCCCGATCTCTTCCTGTAGTCTCTTGTTTTCCGCCCGTACATTGACCAGCGCAAGATAGTCGTTCACTGCTCCCATCGTTCTGCTGCGCACCGATTCCAGTACACGTGCAAACGGTGTCACGGCCGTAACCGCCCAGACGCGAAGCAGCCGGATATCCTGCTGCGTCTTCACCTGGTAAGCCACCAACATCAGTTGGATGAAGATCACCAGCACCAGGACCGTCAAATTGCGATAGCGGTTAACCAGGGAATCCATGGCACTTCTGCTACGGCTCTGCGGCCGTTCGTTCTACTCGATTGCCACCCGGCGAAGAAGCTTGAAATCCGTCAGCATTTTACCTGTGCCCAGAACAACCGAAGCCAGCGGATCTTCCGCGATCGACACCGGTAGGCCGGTCTCCTCGCGAATGCGCTTATCCAGGTTTTTGAGAAGGGCTCCTCCGCCTGTCAACACAATGCCTCGATCGCTGATATCGGCGCTCAGTTCCGGCGGTGTACGTTCCAACGCCACGCGGATGGCGTTCATGATGGTGGCTACGCACTCGCCCAACGCCTCCCGGATCTCCTTATCTTCAATAGTTACGGTTTTGGGTACTCCCTCGATCAGGTTTCGCCCTTTTACTTCCATCGTGAGCGGCCTGTCCAGCGGATAGGCCGAACCGATCTGGATCTTGATGATTTCCGCCGTGCGCTCCCCAATCAGCAGATTGTATTTGCGCTTCAGATACTGCATGATCGCGTCGTCCATCTCATTGCCGGCCACGCGCACCGATCTGGAATACACGATGCCGGAGAGCGAGATGACCGCCACATCGGTGGTGCCGCCGCCGATATCCACCACCATGTTGCCCGAAGGTTCGGTGATAGGCAGGCCCGCTCCGATGGCGGCCACCATGGCCTGCTCCACCAGGTGTACTTCGCTCGCCTTCGCCCGGTATGCCGAATCGATGACCGCGCGCTTTTCCACCTGCGTAATTTCGCTTGGCACGCCGATGACAATGCGAGGGTGCACCAGCATTTTGCGGCCGTGCGCCTTCTGGATGAAGTAATTCAACATGCGCTCGGTCACTTTGAAGTCGGCAATAACGCCGTCCTTCATCGGCCGGATCGCCACGATGTTGCCGGGAGTACGTCCCAGCATCTCTTTGGCTTCCCTGCCGACTGCTTCCACTTCGCCTGTGTTTTTATTGATGGCGACAATCGATGGTTCGTTCACCACCACGCCTTTGCCTTTTGCAAACACCAGCGTATTAGCAGTGCCGAGGTCGATAGCCAAATCGGATGAGAAGAGGCTGAACAGCGAACGGACGTTCATCGATGGATTTCTTTTGACTCCTGTCAGATTCGAAGGATCTGCTGCCTGGATGCACGCTCCGCTCCACCCGGAGGCTACTATTCGGAATGTCAGGGGGAAGCAGTCCCTTTAAAGCGTATCATACGAAATCTTCGCCTTACAAATTTAAACCTTTTGTTTCAGCGGAATAGGACTTCCCACGAAGATGCCGTTGAATCCGGCGTGCCGTGAGATCAAGGGTTGCCCGGTACTGGCGCCGGTCGCGCAAATCCGTTTTTTCGATACGTTGCGCGAGCTCTGCCGCGAGTTCACGCCATTCCGGGTAACGGCCTTCGAGTGCCGCCAGGAATTCATCGCGGTGCGCCCATTCCTGCGAGGTGAGCCCCAGCCGGACGTCTACCCACAGAGTGAGCCCCGCCAGTCTCCGGCAGCGGTTCTCTTCTGCCGCCTGTTCCTGCCGGGAAGCGAGTTCGAGATGCGCTTTTTCCAGATTGCGGATCCAGAAAGAGTCGTAGTCTATTCCGCGCCGCCGGAAATCCTGCCGCAACAGTTCGTGCTGCACAATGTCGCTGGCATGCAGAGCCACGCACCCTTCCGCGCCGCGGAAGGCGAGCGATGGATAACCGTTCAGGTTTAACCACACGTGCCCGAACTCATGCGCCAGCAGGGCATCTTCATCGCCTTCCCATTCCCCAGCCAGAGCCATGTTCAACAACACGAAAAAGAGCCGGCCTTCCACCCCTTGATAGTCGATGGTCAAAGCATGCGCCAGCGTGAACTGCTCGAGAAACGCCGTGTTGCGGAGGTATCGTTCGAGGACCTCGATAGCGGGGATGTCCGGGGGTAGCCGTATCTCCCGGTTGACCGGGTCGGTGAAGATCCGTACAGCAATCAGCCGTCCGCCGCTCGTCGCTTCTATTTCAGATTTCCATTCCGTAAGCGCCGGCGATAGCTCCACCTGCCAATCCGTGTGTGTTGCCGCCAACAAGGGGAAGAACAACACCAGGGCTGCCGGAAACCGCTTCACTTGGTTCAATCTAGCACGTGCTTTTACAATGATGTCTGGTGTACAGTAGGAGATCGTTTCTCATCGGCGCGCTTGCCGTTACCGGCTGCGGCCGGAAACGCGGCCACGGCTTCGATGGATACGCCTTTGTGGCGAACCAGGAGGGCGGTGCGGTGGCGGCTGTCGATCTGACGGCGTTTGCCGTCGTCCGGCACATTCGCGTGAACGGCGCTCCGTCGGAAGTTATCGCTCATCCACGCCGACCTGCCGTGTACGTTTTGACACCTGCCTCCGGCGCGGTACACGAAATCGGGCGGGACACTCTTACCGTACGGCGCACGGCGCGGCTTGACGCCCGCGCCGATTCCATGCGCCTTTCGCCGGACGGCGAGCATCTCTTCCTGCTGTGCCGCGAATCCAGGGAACTGGTCTCTATCGGCGTGGAGACGCTCAAGCCGGAAGGGCATGTCCGGATCTCGGGCCGCGCTTTCGATTTTGACATCTCCCGCGACGGACTTTACGCCGCGATGTCGTACCCGGATCTGCGCGCCGCCGAAGTCGTCGCTCTCGATTCCCGGCGTGCCAAAGCCCGAATGGTTCTCGCTGGTGAGCCAGGGGCCTTGCGGTTCCGGTCCGACGGGCGCTACGTGTTGATCGGGGACCGCACCACGCGGGTGCTTTCCATCTTCGAGACCACTTCGGGAGCAACCGTAACGCACCTTCCGCTGGCCGTTTCCCCCGAGCATTTCTGTTTTAATGCCGACGGCGGGCAGATGTTCATCACCGGCCCGGGCATGGATGCCGTCGTGGTGGTTTATCCCCACAACACGCCGCAGGTGGCCGAAACGGCGCTTGCAGGCAGGACGCCCGGGTTCATGGCGGCCACGCGTCCAGGCAGTGCATCGCAGCTATTATTCGTTACGAACCCGAATTGGGGCCACGTCACGATTCTCGATATCCGGAGCCGGCGGGCGATCGCTACGGTCGCGGTGGGCTCGTCTCCGGAGTTCATCAGTATTACCCCCGATAACCAGTACGCTCTTGTACTCAACCGCGTGTCGGGCGATCTTGCCGTCATCCGCATTCCCACTATAACCGCCAGGCGCACGAAAGCCGCCGCGCTGTTCACGATGATTCCCGTGGGTTCCAAACCCGTGAGCGCGGACGTCGCTTACATTTGAGGGAAGCGAAATCCGCTCCCCTGAAAGTATCAGGCAGGTGCAGACAGGGGTTGGGCTTTCGGTTTCATTGTGACTTCATTGCCTAGTTTCTGGAGCCGCTTTAGGAGCGACCTTTCCAGGTGCTTTCTGTTGAGCCTTTCGTAGTAGTCGTCGCCGAGGTCCCGGTAAGGCGTACCGGAAACGGT
>DASTMK010000089.1:0-10360 GCA_035714225.1 Bryobacteraceae bacterium
TGCACGAGAGCCCGACTTGCAGGGCCACGAAAATCTTGCGCAGCCGCACATGCCCCTGGCTGCCCGTGGTGGCCCCAGCCTCTTCTTTTAAAGTTATGGCGGGCGAAACGTGCGCGCTCTGAAAAGCCGGAACCAGCCCGAAAACAAAGGCGGTGAGAATGGTGATACCAGCGGTAAAGGCGAGGATCCGAAGGTCCGGCGAAGTGGAGAGGGAAAGGTTGGCGGGATCAAACGGCAGCAGGCGCACCAGGCCCTTGGTCATCCACGAACTGAGCAACAGCCCTGCTATGCCGCCCGCGGCGGCGAGAACCAGGTTCTCCATCAGGAATTGCCGGATCAGTTGCCTCCTGCCGGCGCCCAGCGCGCCGCGAATTCCAATCTCCCTCTGGCGCGCGGCGGCGCGTGCGAGCAACAGGTTCGCCACATTGATGCACGCGATGAGCAGAACGACGCCGACCAGTGCTTGCAGAATAAGGAGCGGCCGTTCAAAACCGCTCCGAAGCCAGGACTGGCCTCGTGCGGCCGGAACCAACGTGAAGGTCTGCCGTAGGAAACGTTCCTGCTGCTCGGGAAATTTCTGAAAGTGCTCACCCTTCAGCTCTTCCTCTTGAAGCTGACGGTAGAGTACGCGCATTGCAGCCTGTGCTTCGTCGATTGTGACACCGGGCTTCAGGCGTCCGAAAAGGTAAAACCACGTAGAGCGCTCGTTATCGAGCGCATCCCAGGTGGGCGTGATGACAGGCTTCATCATCACTGGAACCCACACCTGCGTCGCGGAGCCGGTAATGGTGCCTTCAAAATTCGGAGCGCCGATGCCAATCACGGAGAAGGGTGAGCCGTTCAGATGAACGGTGGAACCTACGATGGCAGGGTTGGCCCCGAAACGGTTCCGCCAAAAATCGTATTGGAGAACGGCCACAGGATGGCCGTTGCGCACCTTATTGTCATCCGGAGTGAACAATCGCCCCAGGTGCAGTGGAACACCCAGAATCTGGAAATAGTTCCCTGCAACCATTCCCACCCTGATCATCTCGGCGCGATCTCCAGTGGTTAAACTGGCACGTTCCACCCGCTCGCCGGTGAGGCCGGAAAAGACGGTGCTCCGGTCGTGGAAAGCCAGGTAAATGGGATAGGAGAACGTGTGTTCACCGTCACCGGAGTTGGAGCCGAAGCGCCCTCCCGTGACTTCAAACTGAACCAACTCGCGCGGGTTATGCACCGGCAGGAGGCGTAGCAGAATCTGATCGACCAGCGTAAAAATCGCCGTATTGGCCCCGATCCCTAGTGCCAGCGAGAGAATCGCGGCCATGGCGAATCCAGGTTTCAAGCGGAGTTGCCGGAAGCCGTACTTCAGATCCTGCCAGGCGGTGTCGATCGGATGCAGGCTGTTCCGTTCATAGATGGTCTCCCGGACACGAGTGAGATTGCCGAACTTGCGCAATGCCGCCTGGCGAGCCGCGATGGGGCTCATCCCGCGCGCCAGGTTATCGTCGATCTCGTGAGCGACATAAGAGTCGAGCTCGCGAGATAGTTCTTCGTCGCGCCTGTTGCGCTCTATGAATCGCCGCCAGTTCATGGCATCACTCCGTCGCGGGACCCAATACGCGCGTCACGGCTTCCACGAGCGATTCCCAGCGGCTGCGTTCCTCGATCAGGTGTTTCTTGCCTTTCGGCGTTATGCGGTAGTACTTCGCTTTGCGATTGTTCTCGGATGTGCCCCAAAAGGAAGCGATCAGTCCTTGATCTTCGAGACGATGGAGCGCGGGGTAGAGCGATCCGTGCTCGACTTGCAGGACCTCCTCCGATGTCTTCTCGATGACGTGAGCGATGGTGTGTCCGTGAGCGGCGCCAGGCAGGAGCGTCTTGAGAATCAGCATGTCCATTGTTCCAAGCAGCATGCCGCCGCGGCTGTCCGGTCGCGTCTTTCTGGCCATAGTCCAGATTGTACCAGAAGATATTCTAGTGGAAACGCAAAAAGACCGCTTGCTGGCGCGCGCGGCTCAGAATTAGCTCGTTACAGAGCCACGACCGCAAGGGAGTGGAGGCTTCGGGCCGTTTTTCACCAAGCTCCTAAAGAGGATCTACCTGAGGTTCGGGAGTTAACGGGGCGGGGCGTTATACTGGGCAGGAATGGTTGTTCTGACGGGTCCGCCCGGTTCGGGCAAGACCCACCTGATATTTCAGCAGGTTTGTCAAACTCTTGCTGCCGGCCGGTCTGATTTTCGCCTCCTCGTTCCCAGCGCTACGATGGCGGAGTATATCCGCAACCGGTTGGCGCGGGAAGGTTACGTATTCCGTCCCGCCCTCATTCAGACGTTTTCCAAGTTCATCGAGGAGTTGACCCCCGACCTTCAGCAGGCCTCCGACGCCGCATTTCAGGCCATCGTGGATCAGGCACTCGAGAGCGTGTCTCCCGCCTGCTACACGTCCGTCGCGGATCTCGATGGATTTCGCCGCGTTCTCGCCAACCTGATCGAGGAGTTGTCATTGGGGGGATGCGATCCGGCTACGATTCACCTGGTGCCGGGCGGCGAAGCAATCGCCGGTATCTACCGGGACGTGGAGAACCGCCTTATCAGGCGCGGGCTGACGACGCGAGCGGGCCGCTTGCTTTCCTGCCTTGAAAGCAACGGACTGCCCGGGTTGAGCACCATCTATTTCGATGGTTTTTCATCGTTCTCCAATCTCGAAATCAGACTGCTCGAAGCGCTCGCGAAGACGGCCGGTCTTACCATCACACTGCCGGATTCAACCGGATCGGCAAGTACGCTGGAACGCCTGCTTTCCTTGGGCTTTCAGCTTCGCACGCTCACAAGGCACAGGCCGGAAGCACCGGTCGTAGTGGTTGCCGCTCCCGATATTACGAGCGAAGCCGAAGAAGTGGCCCGACGCATCCTCGTGCACCATGCCGAAGGAGTCCGCTTCCGTGAAATGGGCGTTGTGCTGCGATCGGAAAAGCCCTATGTCCCGCTGCTTGAAACTACGTTCGAGCGGTTCGGTATTCCGGTACGTTTCTATTTTTCGCGGCCGTTGAGCAGCCATCCCGTGATTCAGTTCCTGACGGGCGGAATCGATGCGGCGCTTGGTGGGTGGGACCATGAGGCGCTGTTGCCCGTCTTGCGTTTTGGTGCGGCGGCGGATCCGTCCATCGACCGTTTCGAGTTCAAGGTTCGAAGAAATTTGCCGGCGCGCGGGATTGCACCGCTGCGAGAGATGGCACACGGCGGCGGTGTTCAACACCTGCTCGAAAATCTCGAGCGGTTGGATTCCTGGCGAGGAGTGGCGCTAACGCCGCCTGAGTGGGAGCGGAGGATTGCGGATCTCACCGGCATCGTGCCGCTGGAGACGCCAAGAGATGGCGTATCGCACAACCTCGCGGCCTTGTGGCGAAGCCGGACCGTCGCCCTTCGCCAGTTTCAATCCGCCGTGAGCGATGCGGCGCGCACGTTGGACCCCGAACAGGCTGTCACGCTCGATACGTTCTGGCGCGTGCTCAAAGGCGTGCTGAGATTGAACAGCCTGCGCGTGCCCGACCACAGACGCGATGTGGTGCATGTGATGGACGCGATCGAAGCGCGGCAGTGGGAGCTGCGGAATGTCTTCGTATGCGGGCTGCTCGAGAAGCAGTTTCCGCGCTACCACTCGGAAAACCCCTTGCTTTCCGACGAGTCCCGGGAACTGCTGAACCGGCGTGGATTCCGTTTTCGCACGACGGCGGACAGGCAACAGGAGGAGCAGTTTCTGTTTGACGTTGCCGTAAGTCGGGCCACCGCTGAGACGGTGTTGAGCTATCCCACGCGCGATGCCAATGGAGAAGATAACCTGCCGTCGTTTCTGCTCTCGAAATTCCAGGTGAAGGTTTCGAGCCAGGACGTGCGGCCACAATCCGGACCGCCACGCTCCCGCCTCTATTCGGCGTCTACGTCGATTTCGGACTCCCTCCTCCAGGAGCAACTTCGCGGCAAGCATGCCGTGCTCCGGCCGACAGCGGTTGAAACGTTCTTGCAGTGCCCCTTCCGCTTTTTCGGGCGGCACACACTGAAACTCGACCCGGCACCGGCTGCGCCGGAAAAGCGTCTGGATGCGCTTCTCAAGGGCACGGTGGTGCACACCGTGATGCAGAGGTGGCATTCCAGCGATGGCGGTATGGAGATTCCGTCTCTCGTAAATACCGTGATCGACGAGATCTGTTCCAGCGAAAAGGTCCCCGATAATTTCCGAAAAGAACTGGCGCGGATCGAGATTGTGGCCGCCCTGATGAAATTCGCTGAAATGGCGGAGCCGCCGGAGGGATGGAAGACCAGCGCGGAGGAGCCGTTCGAGCTGCGGTTGGATGGCGATGTGGTTGTATCCGGCCGCATCGACCGTTTGGACGTCGCCCCGGACGGCCGCGCCATCGTGTTTGATTACAAGTACAGCGGCGGCAAACGTCTGAAGCGGATCATGGCGGGCCATGAAAACCACAAGAACGTGCAGGTGTGCCTCTATCTGCTCGCCGCCTCCCGCATCCTGGGACATGAACCCGCGGGAATGTTTTATTGGAGCCTGAAGGGAGATTGTCCGATCGACGGCTGGCATGTTTCGCTGGCGGACTATGAAAAAATCGGCGCGGCGATTACATCCGGCGAACTGATGGAGATGTTGGAGGGGAGTGAGACGGCAACGCTCGGAGCCGCCTCCGAAATACGCGCGGGCCGTATTGCGCCTACCCCGGATCCCGAGATCTGCCGTTACTGTGAATTCCGCGATGTGTGCCGCGCGCGTTCCGTTTCGAAAACGCTCGCCGCCGGAGACGCTGAATGACACTCAGCACCGGACAGCGGGCGGCGGTTGAGCGCAGCGGGCAGGACGTCTGCGTCGTCGCGGGACCCGGTTCGGGAAAAACCAGGGTCCTGGTCTCGCGATTCTGCTGGCTGGTGAGCCAGGGCGTGTCACCGGTTCGCATCCTGGCCATTACGTTCACCGAGAAAGCCGCTACCGAGATCAAGGGAAGAATTGTCGGCCAGTTCTCGCAGGATGCCAACCTGCGCGCTCAAGTGGAGCGAGCTTATGTCTCCACCGTGCACGGCTTCTGCGCGCGGCTGCTGAAGGAGAACGCCGTTCGAGCGGGCGTCGACCCGGACTTCGCCATTCTGGACGAACGCACGTCCCTGTATGAGCTGTCGCTCGCGGCCGAAGAAGCCCTGGACGAGTACTACCGCCTGGATCCCGTGGCGTTCCGGCGTCTGGTTTCCGGCCTCAATGCGTTCGACATAACACGCTGCCTGCTGGAGGTCTATGAAGCCCGCCGCGCTTGTCCCTCGCGGGACATCGAGCCAGTGGACACGATTACTTATGCGGCTTTCCTGGAGCGGGCGGAAGCGGTTCTGGGTCAAAGCACAAAAGGCTGGACACCCAGACAAGCCGAAACCTGGCGTCAGATCCTCTCCTGGTTGGAGCAGGCGCGGACGCTCGAAAGCAACGGCGATCGATTGGACCGGTTCCGGGTCCTGGGGGAGTTCGATTTCAACCTGAACCAGGTGAAAGCGGGGCCTGCGCGCGACGCGATACGCGAAATCAAAAATGAACTGCTGCCACAGCTCAAGGCGGCGCTGATCTCCGAGCATTACGCCCGCGAGCATCAATCGCTGGAGCGAATTCTTCAACGCCTGGATGAGATCTACCGGCGGCGGAAACGGATGCGAAGTGCGCTTGATTTCGCCGATCTCGAAGAGCAGGCGATCCGGCTTCTGAAGGAAGACGAGACGGTCCGGCAAAATACCGCGAATTTGTTTGATGCCGTCCTGATGGATGAATTGCAGGACACCAACCCGTTGCAATGGGAGCTGATGGACCTGGTGCGGCGGCGTTGCCGTTTTTTCGCGGTCGGCGACATCAATCAATCCATCTACGGATTCCGCCACGCCGAGCCCGCCGTGTTCGCGCTATACCGCGACAGTATTCGCGCGCAAGGGGCAGCGGTGGACGAGCTGCGCGAGAACCATCGCTCGCGCCCGGAGATTCTGGCGGCCGTGCAGGCGGTCGCCGAGGTCAGGGAAGGCGTAGAGCGTCACGAACTGGTTGCCGCACGCGATGCCGCACACAAGGCTGAGCCCTCCGTGGAAGTGATCGCCGCCTTCGAAAGCCAGCCAGCCGAACCAGCGGAGGTGGTGGAAGCAAGCTGGATTGCGCGCCGCATTCTCGATCTCCATGCGACGCTCACCATCGAAGAGAATGGCGGTCGAAGGTCGCTCCGGTTTAGCGATATTGCCGTGCTGGTGCGCAAATCCGAGCCGATGGATCTGATTGAACGAACGCTGCGCGAGTTTGGAATACCGGCACTGGTAAGCCGCGGCAGGGGATTTTTCGAGTCGGACGAAGTGACCGACCTCGTGCACTGGCTTCGCGTCGTTTCAAATCCACGCGATGAGATCAGCCTGGCGGCCGTCCTGAGGTCGCCGCTGGTTGGGGTTTCGGACGAGACGCTTCTGCGGCTCAAAGCGTGCGGCAACCTGGCGGAAGGACTCGCGGCCTGCGAGTCGATTGTAGAACAGCCCGAGGAGTTGGAGCGCCTTCGCGAAGCGCGTGGCCATCTCGAAGGCGCACGCGAACTGTCCGGCTATGTTTCACCGGACAGGCTGATCTCACCCGTCCTGGACGCCTCCGGGTATACCGGGAGCCTCGATGCACGCGCGCGCGCAAACGTGGAGAAGCTGCTTGGAATCCGCGATCTTTATGCTTGCGAGTCCATGCCGTTGGCCGTTCTTACGGACCACCTGGAGCGGTTGCGTGAATCGCAATCCGAGCCGGAGGCCCCCATTGGCGAAAGCACTGATGCTGTAAACGTAATGACGATTCATGCGTCGAAGGGTTTGGAGTATCCGGTTGTCTTCGTCGCGTGCCTCCATGCGGCGGTGAACCAGTCCGCGCCTACGCTGTGTCACCTGCCGGGAGCCGGACTTGGAGCGCGATGGTGCGATCCTGTTTCGGGCGAAGCCGTATCCGATACCGTTCATAAACTCTACTCCGAGCGAACCCGAGAGCGCGAGAAGGCAGAGAGCGATCGCCTCCTGTACGTTGCCATGACGAGAGCCAAAGAACACATGGTGCTTTCGTTCGCCGCGGGAAAGAAGATGGCCTCGGGCTGGCCTTCCGCGATTACGGGCGCTTTCGGAATCGCGCTGGATGGACCGGCGAAAC
The DNA here is from genome assembly GCA_035714225.1 of Bryobacteraceae bacterium. Taxonomy (GTDB): domain Bacteria; phylum Acidobacteriota; class Terriglobia; order Bryobacterales; family Bryobacteraceae; genus CAADGY01. The sequence continues at coordinate 7,180 of DASTMK010000089.1, forward strand.
CGGCTGAGATCGATACATTTGCCGGGTTCCGGCTGAAGGTCTTCCGGCCGGATCGACGTGCCGAATCCAGGGCGGATGACCGGTTCACGCGCGTGGAAGCACAGCCTCTCATGCTGGCGCGCCCCGCACTCGAAGAACAGTTTGATTCCACTGCCTCCGTCACTTCGCTTACCACCTATTGGCAATGCCCTCGCCGGTACTTCCTCGAGAGATATTTGCAGTGGCCTACAGATCGCACGGCTCCGGATGTATTTCAGGAAGACGCCTTCGATTCCGATACCACCATGGAAGCCGATGATTTCGGCCGGGCGGTACACGCGGTTTTAGCGGGCGGCCCGCGTGACAACTTGCCTGCGGACGTGTTAGAGATGGCCGGGCGTTTTGAAACCAGCGAATTCGGGTGGCGTCTTCTTCGAGCCACCGACGCGGGACATGAATGCGATTTCGTGATGTCGTTTGAAGGTCTGGTTGTGCGCGGGCAAATCGATCTGTGGTTTGAAGAGGGCGGGGAACTGGTGCTGATCGATTACAAGACCGATCGGGTCGATCCCGGCTCGGACCCGCGCAGGATGGCGGCATATGCTCTGCAATTGAACCTCTATGCGGCCGCACTCCAAAAGATGCGCGGAAGGCCGGTGAATGCCGCTTATCTGTACATGCTGCATGCCAATCGTGCTGTGCCGGTTTCCGTCGATGCGACCTCTTTGGACACGGTGAGGAATATTGTGGAAGCCTTGCGAGGATCGCAGAACCGGATGGAGTTTCCTCTTAAAGCCGGCGAGCAGTGCTTTCACTGCCCTTACTACAAGACGGCTTGTCCGGGCGGCACGAAAGGCAGCTCGCCCGTATGATTTACCAGCAGGACGCGCGGTCCCCAGTCCGCAATCTCGATTGCGGTTACGGACGCCGGGCTGATCTCGATGCGGTAAAGCAGATCCAGCGGAATCCCCGAGTAATGCGCCAGGGTAGCTCTGATGGCATCGGCATGGCTGAAAATCGCGATGAGTTTGCCCGGGTGCTCCGCTCGCAGCCGCTCCAACTCGGCAACCATGCGGGCTTGTACTTCGAGCATCAGTTCGCCATCCGGTGCGCGGATGCCGCTGCGAAACTGGTTATAGCGTTTCCATTCTGGCAATAGCTCCAGCGCGTCGAGGCGCTTTCCGGAGAAATCTCCGAAACGCACCTCGCCGAATGCTTCCCGTACCTGTATTTCGAGTCCCAGCATCCTGGCGGCGGGCGCCGCGGTCTCCATCGTTCTCTCGAGAGGGCTGCTGTAGAGAGCCGCGATGGGCGCGTGTTCCAAACGCCGGGCCAGATCCTCCGCCTGCGCGCGCCCCCGATCGTTCAAAGAAACCCCGGGCAACCAGCTAACGATGGAGGTGCCGACGGCATCCGTCAACCCATGGCGGATGAAAAGAAATGTAGTCACCAAACGGCTACCGTAGCACACCGGGGAAGTGGAACAGCCGAAGGAACTTAGCGTCTCGGCGGGCGTAGCATGCCGCCGCCGTCAACTGGCGCGGGAAAGCGGGCGCATTCCGGCATGTTCCGGCTTGATACGTGCGAGCACGGCCGCGCTCACCTGCCGCTCCAGCGCCCGCCTCTGGCGCTTGTCGCCATCGTGGGTCTCCGACCACAGATGAAAGCCATCCTGCGTGCTGTTCAATTGCAGGCAGACCCGTAACTGCGCATGAGAACTTCGGATACTGCCTTCGAGAACCGCTTCCACACCGAGACGGCGGCCAATCATCCGGACATCCCCCGCTTCGCCACCGGTTCTCAACACCCGGATACCGCCGGACTGCGCGATGCAGTCGATGATTCTCCGGCAAAGGCCCTCACACAATTCGGACTGATCCCGGCCGGGGCTCAGATCGATGAGAGGCAGAACAGCGATGGAGGCCACCGGACGCTGCAACTTGCCATCGAGGGACTGCAAAGCTTGTGCCTCCCGGTAGCTGTCGCGAATCGGGAGAACGCCCGGCAGCGTGCGGAAATTGAAGTGGGGAGCATAACTTCGCTTCGGATAACTAATCAGGACTGGATCGTGACGCCCCTCGTGCTCATAATATTCGCGCAGTTTGGAACGTAAGCGCCCGGCTTCGACGCGAACAATCGGGTTGAAACGGGGGCCGAGCGTCTCCGGCTTGTCGTAAACCGCCAGCCCGATCAGGTATTCTTTCAAACTCTCTCCAGATCCGTTGATAACCTGATCCACTGTGAACCGGAGAAAACGGCTCATGCGTTCAGACCGGATGAATACGTCGCTGGCAAGTATTCGTTCCACCTGGTGCTCGATCATCGCTACGGGGATCTCTAACTCCTGGAACTGAGGCGTGGTTGAACCGGTCATCTGCAGCCCTTCCGAACCAGCGCGTCAACAGCAACACTCGTACCAAAGTACTAGTCGGGAGGGATTCTCACGGTTGAGACAGCTTAGCGGGCTAAACCGAACATGGCAGGCGGAGGACGGGCGGTTACGAATGGAAATTTTTTCCGGTCCCGGAAATTGTTTCCTCTTTTTATTTCCTGCGAATCCCGTAGTTTGCCGAGACGGCGGCAACAGGCGCGTGGTGTTACGTTGTTCCGCTATTGGCGCGGAACGTGCATTGGGCGGATGCGCGGATGAAGACACCGCAGTTCTGAGGGAGGAAGCATGTTTTCAATCATCGGTTGGATTGTGTTCGGGCTGGTCGTAGGTGTCATCGCGAAGCTCCTGATGCCTGGAAAGGATCCAGGCGGGTTCATCGTCACGGTTCTGTTGGGAATAGCAGGTGCATTGCTTGGCGGCTATATGGGACGCGCGCTGGGCTGGTATGGTCCCGGCGAGGGCGCCGGATTTCTGATGGCACTGTTTGGGGCTATTATCCTGCTGCTGCTCTACCGGCTGGCATTCCGGCGCGGTACGGTCGGATAAATCTCACGGGTACTACCGCACGACACCGGTTGCGGCCGGGAACGAGAATTCATTCTGAGGCTGGGGGAAGGTTCATGGCTAATCAAGAAACAATGACAACACAAGGGCAACAGCCAATGACAGAGGAAGAGTACGGGAATGCCTACCAGAGAGGATTCAGTTTGACGGTCCGATTTCTGGTCTCCAAGGGGCTATCGTACGATTCGGCGCGCGAGACTGCGCAGGCCGCATGGGCCAAAGGTTGGGAGCGGCTCGGCCAGCTCC
>DASTMK010000090.1:0-4593 GCA_035714225.1 Bryobacteraceae bacterium
GAGCTGATTGATCCACGTCCGGAGTCCATCAAAGAAGTGACCACGCCGGACGATCACGCGGGCGTCCGCTTTCTTACGGGAGGTCCTGAACCCGGCAACATCTCCGCTCTGGCGATCGACCCCGCCGATTCCAAAATCCTCTACGCGGCTGTTTCTTCAGGCGCCGGCGCGGTGCTGCGCTCGTCGGACGACGGTGCGGAATCCTGGCGCGATGCCGGTGTAATTCCCGTCGCGGCCACGCGTCTGTATATCGACCCGAAATCTCCGAAGAGCAGCCGGACCATCTATGCAATCGGTAGTCGCTCGGTTGCCGTACGCGAGAACGGCGCATGGGGGGAAAATCCGGGGCCGCTCACAACGGGCTCATTCAGTGGAACCTCGGCCGGATTTCCCTCCGATGGCGGCAAACCGGTTATCTATGCCGTATCCGGCGCGAATCTTTTCGTGTCGGAAGACGGCGGCGTGAGTTGGCGCTCCTCCAGTGTCGCCGGCCTGGACGCGGCCCGATACGAGACCATCGCGACCAGCCTGAACCATCCCGACGTGGCTTACGTCTCCATCGGTCGCGCCACAGCCGATGGAGTAAGTGTTTTTGGCGTCGCAAAAACCACGAATCGCGGCGCGCGTTGGGATTTCATTCGCCGGGAGACATCCGATACACCGGGCGCGGGCATGCACGATGCCTGGCTCACCCGCCGGTTTGGCCCGGGGTGGGGGGAGAGCCCGCTGGGCTTGGGCGTCGCACCGAACGACCCGGACATTGTCTACAGCACCGACTACGGCCGCACCATGCGCAGCACCGACGGCGGCAGCAACTGGATGGCCGTCTATTCGAAGGAAGTCGAGGGCGGCGGCTATACCACTCGCGGTCTCGATGTGACGACTAACTACGGCATTCATTTCGACCCGTTCGATGCGAAGCGGATTTTCATCTCCTACACCGACATCGGACTGTTTCACAGCGAAGACGGCGGCCGGAGCTGGTTCAGTTCCACCACGAACGGCGTGCCGCGCCGGTGGGTGAACACAACCTACTGGCTCGAATTCGATCCGGAAGTGAAAGGACGCATGTGGGCCGTGATGAGTGGCAACCACGATCTGCCCCGGCCAAAAATGTGGCGCACGCAAAATCCCAGTAACTATGTCGGCGGCGTCGCCCGCAGCGACGACGGTGGAAAGACCTGGACCAGAACGACAAATGGCATGGGAGAGACGGCTGCAACCCACATCCTGCTCGACCCCACCAGCCCGAAGGAGTCCCGCGTTCTCTACGTCGCCGGATTCGGACGCGGTGTATTCAAATCCACCGACGGCGGCGAGACCTGGACACTGAAGAATAACGGCCTGCCCGCACACCAGCCTTTCGCCTGGCGTCTGACCAGGGATCAGAACGGCGTGCTTTATCTCGTTATCGCGCGCCGCAGCGAAAACGGCAGCTTCGGCAATGCGGAAGACGGCTTGCTATATCGCTCCGACGACGGCGCGGAGCACTGGACGAAGATCGAACTGCCGGCGGGCATGAATGGCCCGAACGGCCTCGCGGTGGATCCTGCAAATCCCCGGCGGCTGTACCTGGCCGTGTGGGGACGCAGAGCAACGGACCGCGCCGTGGACGGCGGGATCTTTCTCTCGACGGACGCCGGCGCTTCCTGGCGCAACGTCCTCTCGAAAGATCAGCACGTTTACGACGTCACCATCGATCCGCGGAACGCGAACATCCTCTATGCCTGCGGCTTCGAGTCGTCAGCCTGGAAATCCACCGACCGCGGCGAAACCTGGAGCCGGATTCCCGGCTACGACTTCAAATGGGGCCACCGGGTATTCCCCGATCCGCGCGATGCCTCGAAGATCTATGTAACGACCTATGGCGGAAGCGTATGGCACGGTCCCGCCGGCGGCGCAGATAGCCCTCGGGTTACTCCGCCATCAGGTAGATCGCCAAAGACGCGCAGATAAGGCCTGCGGTCACAACCGCGTTCGGCACCACCTGGTACAGCGCGAGGGAAATGATGACGGTCAGCACCGGCGCCAGGGCGGTCATCGGCACCACGATGATCGCCTTGCCGTATCGTACGGCGTAGACCAGGCACAATGCTCCGATGGAGTTCAGCACCTGAATCAGGGCCGCGGCCCATGGGCCGCGGAAGCCCCAATTGATCGGCTGCGAGAAATCCGTCATGACGAGCGCCGCCGGTATCACCAGAAGACCGCTCAGCATCATGTAGAAGAATATGCTCTCCGGAGCGATATCGTTCGTCGAAACCTTCATCACGAAGGCCTGCACACCCCAGGCGACGAACACGCACGAGGCCAATACAATCCACCACTGGCTGGTTGTAATCGAGCTTCCCGGCGGCTGATACGAAAGCATCGCGATGGCGGGAAAGGCGAGAATAATGCCGGCCCAGCTTTTCCTTCGGGCTCTCTCTTTGAGAACCCACACGGATAAAATGACGGTCAGTACCGGATACAGCGACACGATGGGAAATATCAGATAAGCCGGACCAAGCCGCAGCGCCTGGAATAGTATGATTTGTCCCCCTGCGCCCAGCAGACCCACGGTCATACCGAGAGCGACCGTCCGCCGGTCGTGCTGCAATTTCCAGCCGGCAATCTTTAGTGCGATCAGCGCGCAGGGCACCATGGTCAGCGCCCAAACGGAGTAACCGAGTGTTGCCGGAAATCCGGCTTTCTCGGGAACTTCGATCAAGGCGCCCCAGATGCCCCAGAAGACAGTGGTTACAAGTGCGAAAAGGAGCCAGAGCCGGTTCTTCAGAAAAAAAGTCCTCCTTCAAAAAAAAATAGCGCCCGGCCCGTAAAAGGGCCCGGGCGCTAAGTACAAGATACTACCTTCGCTGTTCAGATGCCGATCATTTCTTTGTGACGGCAGGCGCCTGTAGACGGATGCGCACGGTGCCTTCCTTCAGCGCATGCTCCGGCTTGTCCGGTAACTGGTAACGCACGAACAGCGGGATCTCGCTTCCGGCGCCGCAGGACGACGACAGTTGCACGACGGAATACTTGGCCGTCGCGCCGACGTTATCGTAGGCGCCCCAGGGATCGGAGATACGTGTCGACACATCCGCGCAGGCGTCGCCCGTGAACACTTCCACAAGCCGCAAAGCATCCGCGTCGGGCACGCCAAGCACGACGCTTTCACCCGGATGCGCCTGGCCGTCGCCGTTGCCTGTTCCCAGCGTCTTTTCTGTCGAGTGAACAGCACGCTGCCAAACACGCTGTTTCGCGCCGTCCAAAATCACAATACCCGAAAGCTCGGGCGCTTCGCGGAAAACAGGAATCTCGACGGGTGTTTCATAGCCCGCCGCGCTGAACTTCAACTGGACGATCTCGCGATCGGGATCCTGGATCGCGATCAGTAGATCCTGGCGCAGTTCCACAGATTTTCCCGCCAGCACCAGCGGCAAGGCGAAGTCCGCCTGCGGTATGGAGACGCCGGAGTTGGGACTGCTTACCTGCACGCGCGCGTTGCGGGCATCCGCCGCGCCCTTGTTCAACACCGTCAACTTCAGCCGCACTTGTTTGCCGGCCGTTGCCCAAGGGGCCTCCACCACGCGCCATCCGGAAATTGTCAGGATGGGGGCCTTGGTTTCATTGATACCGATCTCGTGGAGTCCTCCATCGAGGGTGAACTGCAACCGCCCCGACGAATCCGCTTTCATTGTGCTGCGGCGCGCTTCCCCGGTGGACACGTTCACGTCCGTAATTTCGTACGAGGCTTGCGGCCGGTAGATCGCATCCGTCGTGATGCGGACGTTTACGGAGGAAAGCAGGCGTCCCGACGGCACCCATTCCCGCACGCTGGAACGGAAGCCCTTCGCTGTAACGTTTTCGATGAGCGTGAAGCCAGGCTGCTGCCTGTCCGTCTGAACGGCGTATCCCCAGACTTCGAATTCCGGATAGACCTCGATGTGGTGCCAAACCGGCGGGCGCGGGAGCGGATTCCGGAAGGCGTTCATATGAAACTGCAGCGTCTTCGCCATGCCGGGCGTGCCGTGTTCGGAATCGAACTCCTCGTGCTCGTGATGGGGCCGCACGAAATCCCAAACGGCGTTCATGCGCCGGTGATACCAGCGGATAAAGTCCTTCGACCCCACGACGATCCTGGTGCGGAGCCCTTCGTAGTTCCGATACATTTCGGTGTGCCGGTATTCCGATGGAAATTCTTTCGGACCTACGTAAAATTCCGACGAACCCATGAAATTCGAAACACTGCCCACCAGGTGCGGATATTTGCCGCCGACCCAGTACGACATGAAGCCGCCCATTGACAGGCCGGCCGTGGCGCGATGATCGCGATCGGGAATGGTTCGATAATTCGAATCGATGTAGCGAACCAGTTCCGGGAAGTAGAGTGGGAACTGGCGATGCGTCTCGACCGGGCTGATGTTATAAGGGCGCGGGTAGTCCTCGCCGGGTGTGCGTGGGTTGTAGCCGTCCCACCGGACTACGATGAGGTCGTTGCGGCTGACAAAGGCGGCAATGTTGTCGCCGCCATAGTCGTCGCCTGAATCGTATCCCTTGCCACTGCGCGGCGGCTTGTTAAAACGCTCGCTCCAGCCGTGGAAAAAGTAG
>DASTMK010000091.1:0-8350 GCA_035714225.1 Bryobacteraceae bacterium
CGGACACAAAGGATGGTGGTCGAACGCATACGTATTTGCATGAAAGTACTTATTTTAGCGCAGTATGGCGGAGCGCTTCCAAGGTTCCGGGGAACAGGGGCGCGAAAACCAAAGGCCTTGCGGGCATAATGAATAGAAGAGGAAGCCCGTGAGCGTCACGATTGAGATTCCCATTTCGGATGAACTTCTCTCGTCCCTGGACCGGAAGGCCCGCGAGGCAGGTATGAACCGCGAAGAATATTTGAGAGCGTTGGTTGCGCGGGATCTTTCCGGCTCCAAGACGCTGGATGAAGTGCTCGGCGCATTTCGCGATCAAGTGGCCACGAGCGGCATGTCCGACGCCCAGATCGACGAGTTGTTCTCGACAGCGCGGGACGAAGCATACCGGGAGAGAAATTCGTAGACGCCTGAATGACAGCAACACAGGAACGGCCGCGGGTGGTGTTCGATTGCATGGTGTTCCTCCAGGGAGCCGCCCGGCTACACAGCCCCTCGGGACTTTGTCTGCTGTTGGCCGAGCACGGTGTAATTGAACTGTGCGTCAGCGTGGACGTACTTCGGGAGATTGCTGACGTCCTCAGACGGCCGCGTGTCCGCGCGAAGTTCCCGTCTCTAACTGCTGATGTTGTCGAGGAATTCATGCGCGCACTGAACCGGATGACAACGCTCTTTCCAGATGTGCCTCATGAAATCTCCTTCTCTCGTGATCCGAAAGACGAGCCGTACCTGAATTTGGTGCTGAGAGCGCAAGCGCATTATCTCGTCAGCCGGGACAAGGATCTGCTCGGCCTGAACATCGTGAATGATTCAACCGGTGAAAAGCTGCGCCACCGCTGCCCTCAGCTTCAAATTCTGGAGCCTGTAAGCTTCATCGCCGCCCTCAAGGAAGAGCCGCGCGCGTAAGTAAGCGGAGGACGTGACGAGCGCGTCAGCCCAGCTTCGGCGGCAGGTCGCGCATCGGGCCCATCCATTCCAACTGGCGCTCGATGTCATTGTGCAGCCGGTATTGGCGGCGCACGTCTTCCAGTTTGGCGCCGCGTACGTCGATTTTGGCGAGGTCGTATTGGCCGAGTCCTACCTGCCAGCAGAAGTTGAGGTAGCCGACCCAGGCCGGATTGATGCCCATCGCCTCGACGCCGATACGGTCCGCGGCAATGTAATCCGTGGAGGCGATGGCGATGCGCGATGCAACCGGCGTGCCCGACGACGGGCCATTGCCTTCCATGCCCTCGAAACCGTCGATCAGGGTTGCGCCCCAATACGGTTTCAGGGCCTGCGCCGTCAACATCATGTTGTAGTGGTTCACCCGGACGCCTTCGTGATACTTGCGCTTGTCATTCCAGCGGGACGTCTCGCCGGGCGGCTGGTGCAACGGAGCCCCCAAAGTCATGTTCTTGACGGACAGGGTGGCAATCACTGCATTGTGCGTTTTCAAGATCGCGGCACAAATGGTGTAAGCATCAGGATCCATTAAACGCGCCGCCAGCCGCACCGGGATCGGGTGCACGTCGTAGTTCACCAGCGGAATCACCTTGTACAGCGCTTCCTGGTTCAGGTCCACCAGCTTCACGCGCTGTGAACGGTGCTCCGTGGCCACTTTGTTATAGCCGAAGTTCTCGAAGCCTTCGAGCGTAGCGCCCGCCGACGACTCGGCGATCACAACCGGTCCCTTGAAGCGCGGTGCGAGGTAGTCGAGGATGCCGCGCACCGTATCCGCGTGTGTGGCCGCAAGCTGCCTGACGGTGGATACGTTGTTCGGCTTGATAATGACGTACTTCTTGCGTTTCAGCACCGGGCGAATCTGGTCATCGATCGCCTCCAGCGCCTCGCAGACGATTTTCCGGCGCTCTTCCCCCTTGACCAGCGAAACGGCGGAACGGCTGTTAACCGGCAGCACCGGTACGGGGAGGCCTTGCGACTCCGCGGCGGGCGCCTGCTGCGCCGCCAAACGTCCGGCAGTACCCATCCCCGCCAGATAGAAAAGCTGGCGGCGAGAGAAATCACATGGCATCGTCAGACCTCCAAGTCTTATAATAGACTTTCGAATCTGATTATATTTCATCTTGCATGAGGCTGTCATGAAATCGTCCTCCCGCCGCAACTTCCTCACCGCCAGCCTGGCACTACCCGCAGCAGGCCTGGCTTCCCAGCAACCATCCGCGCCGTCCGGAGCGCTTCGCTACAGAGAGATCGGCAAAACGGGCCTTAAGGTGACTTCGGTCAGCTTCGGCACCATGATCACTTCCGACCCCAGTGTGATTGAGCGCGCCGCCGACATGGGCATCAATTACTTCGATACGGCCCGCAGTTATCAGAACGGCAACTGCGAACGAATGGTCGGCGCAGCCTTGAAGAGCAGGCGTAAAAACCTGTGCCTGTCGACGAAGAGCGGCGCAGGCACGAAAGAAGCGGCACTGGCACACCTCGAGACCAGCCTCAAAGAACTCGGGACGGACTGGGTGGATATCTGGTACCTGCATGCCAAGAGCCGTCCCGGCGACATCACGGACGATTTGATGGAAGCGCAGCGGATTGCCAAACAGCAGGGCAAGGTGCGCTTTGCCGGTATCAGCACGCATGCGGGATTCGCGGAGCTGCTTCCGGCGGTCATCAAGGCGAAGCACTTCGACGTGGTGCTGACGTCCTACAACTTTACGATGGATCCCGAGATGGCCCCGCTCATCGAGTCCGTGCGCAAGGCTGGCATCGGCATTGTCGCGATGAAGGTGATGGCGGGAGGATTCCGGCGCTTGAAGCCCGGTGACAAGCTGTATTCGACATTCAAGAAGGAAGGCGCGATGCTCGCGGCTTTGAAGTGGGTGCTGCGCAATCCGAACGTCGATACCACCATTCCGAGCATAACCGACGTCGACCAGCTTGAAGAGAACATGGAGGCGATGACGGTCCCATTCGGCTCCTCGGACGAGCAGGTGCTGAAGGCGCAGTTGGATTATATCCGGCCGATATACTGCCGCATGTGCGGGCGATGCGACGGCACTTGCTCCAAAGGAATACCAGTCGCGGATGTGCTGCGGTTCCTGGCCTACGCGGAAGGCTATGGCCAGTTCTCGCTTGGCCGGGAGCGCTTCATCGAACTGCCGCTTGAAGTACGAGACCAGCGTTGTTCGAGTTGCGCCTCCTGTTCCGTCACCTGTCCGAACGGAGTACAGGTGGCACAAAGACTGGTGCGCGCACAGGAGATGTTTGCATGAAGTTGTTGTTCCTTTTCCTGCTGGCCGCATCGATGGTAATGGCGCAGGCGCCTTCGTGCGAGATTGCACCGGGATGGAAGCAGGAAGGACCGGCCAGAACCTTCGTTCCCGACACGCTGTTCGAGTACATGAACGGCAACGCCGAAGGCTACCTCATTTACCAGTTCGTCCGCCTCAATGGAATCACCTGTAAATCCGGAGAGAACGAAGTGGTGGTGGATGTGTTCGAAATGGCCTCGCCGGAATCCGCCTACGGCATCTTTGCCGCCAATCGCGACGCGCGGCAACCCATCGAGAAGATCGGGATGATAGGCCAGGTTGTGCCGCAGCGAGCCGTCTTCGCCAAGGGAAAGTATTACGTGGAACTCGCGGCCAGCTCCGCTGCGGACCAATCCGCCCTGCTTCGTTCCATGGCCGCCGAAATGGAGAAGCGCATCGAAGGCGGCACGGAACTGCCGCCGATACTGAGCTGGTTTCCCGCCGAAGGACTGGTGGCGGACTCCATCCGGCTGGTGCCGCAAAGCCTGCTGGGCTTCCGGATGCTGCGGCGCGGATTTCTCGCACAGTACGATTCCGGAAAGGCGTTCATCATACCCGAGGATTCGCCGCAGCAGGCAGCCGCGGTGGTGGCGAAGTTTCGCGAAAGGGTCGGCAACACACAACCGGCTGAAATCGGCGACGGAGGATTCAAGGCCGACGACAAGTACCTGGGCGGATTGTGCGTCTTCAGCCAGGGACGCTACGTGGCCGGATTCGCGAACATGCCCGCCGGGGAAGATCCGGCGGCCGCGGCGGCAACGATAGCCGCACGGCTTCCCAAACCATAACGGCGCCATCGACGCTACAATCAATCCATGCCGGGTGCTCTGGAAGGGAAGACCGCTCTCGTTACTGGCGCCAGCAAGGGAATCGGAAAAGGTATTGCGCTCGAACTGGCCCGGGCCGGATGCGACGTTGCCGTCAACTACAACAGCGACAGGAAAGGTGCGGAGGTCACCGTTTCCGAGATCCGCGGGCTGGGGCGTCAGGCCTGTGAGATCCAGGCGAATGTCGGCCGCCGCGCGGACGTCGAGACCCTGTTTGCCGATTTGCGGCAGCGTTTCTCACGCCTGGATATTCTGGTGAACAACGCCGGCACACAGGTATTCAAGCCTCTGCTCGAGTTGAACGAGGAGGAGTGGGACCGCGTCATCGACACGAACCTCAAAGGGTGCTTCCTCTGTACGCAGCAGGCTGCCGCGTGGATGAAAGAGAACGGCGGCGGGCGCATCATAAACATCGGCTCAGGCTGCAATAAAACCCCGTTTCCAGGCCTCGTCAGCTACACGGCGAGCAAGGGCGGTATGGAGATGCTCACCAAGGTCGCCGCGGTAGAACTGGGGCCGCATCGCATCCAGGTGAACTGCGTCGCTCCCGGAGCCATCGAGATCGAACGCACCAGGGAAGAAGCGGGCGATTACGCGGGCACGTGGGCGAAGCTTACGCCGCTCCACCGCGTCGGCAATCCGCAGGATGTGGCGAAAGCGGTGGTATTCTTTGCGAGCGATGCCGCGGACTTCATCACCGGCCAGACGGTTTGGGTGGACGGAGGACTGTTCACAAAACCGCAATGGCCTTACGACGAATTGTCTTGAGGACGGCTTACAGCAACTCCAACACCGCCAGCACCGGGCGGTGGTCGGAGGCGGTGCCCTCGTCAAGAACTCGGAATTCTGACACCTTCCAGCGTTCCGCGGGACGAAAGAGGATATAGTCGAGCTGCCGCCGGGGGTTGTCCGCGGGAAAGGTTGGATGCTCCTGCCCATCGCCCGCGAGCTGCCACGCCTGCCGCAACAGGCCAAGCGGTTCGCTCGACGGCACGGCGTTCAGATCGCCCGCCAGAATGGAAAGAGCTTCGGGCCGTTGATTCGCCAGTTGAACAAGCAGTTTGGCCGATGCGAGACGGTCGTCCGCGCTGGCGTTGTCGAAATGAGTGGCGAAGAACCGCAGCGGAAGATTCTTTCCGCCTGGCCGCCAGTCCAGTTCCACTTCCAGCACGCAGCGCAATTCGAAACCCGGCGTGAAAGGCAGTTGCCGTGTCGCGTACCAGTTGATGGGCAACCGCGTGAGAATGGCGTTCCCGTAGTCCCCGCCGTGCTCGTCGCTGCCTTCCCGCACGGAGGCCTTGCCGAACGCCATGTTCAAGCCAGTCAGCCGGGCCAGTTCCGCAGGCTGGTCCACCCCCGCGCTGCGGCGCGCCCAACGGTCCACCTCCTGCAATGCGACCAGGTCCGGCGAGGCCGAGCGGATTACGCGGGCCGTGCGCTCCAGGTCGATCTTCTTATCCATGCCGGTTCCGATAAAGATGTTGTAAGTGAGAACGCGAAGGCGTGTCCCTTCCGGATTCATGGATTGCCCGCCTGCCGCAGGAGCACCCGTTCCGCGTTCAAAGCGCCGTCCGGTGTGTCCTCGTGTTTAAAGATCAGGTACAGATCTTTGCCCTCCTTGAGCAGGCCCTCGGCCCGCTGCCCTATCTCCTCGATATCAGAAAGGCTGTATTCGGGTTTTCTCAGCCGGTAGTAAACGAAATCGGCGGTGATCACCTCGGGAACTTCGAGTTTGTCCGATTCGGCAACACAGAGCGACATATTGTACTGCCGCAAGACATCATATACCGGCTCAACCAGCCAGGACCGGTGCCGGAATTCGAAAGCGAAGCGGAGGTGCCGGGGCAGCATCTCGCAATACGCCGCCAAAGCGTCGGCGTCGCATTGAAACTGCGGCGGGAGTTGAAATAAAACCGGTCCGAGCCGCCCGGCGGCCTGCAACGGATTCAGCGAATTGAGAAACGCGCTCGTGAACTCCTCGGCATTCCGCAGCCTGAGCACATGCGTCAACCGCATGTGCGCCTTCACCGCGAATACGAAGCCCGGCGCGGTCTGGGAAATCCAGTTCGCCAGAACCGAAGCCGATACCAGGCGCCGGAACGTGTAATTGATTTCCACGCAGTTCAGCCGTTCGGAGTAAGCTTTCAGGAAATTTTTCGCAGGTACGTCCGCCGGATAGAATGCGGGCTTCCACTGTGGATAGGCGAACCCAGATGTGCCGGCATAGAGTTGAGCCATTTGTTTTCGTTAGCTTAACCAAAACGGGACCGCCGTTCAAACGCTGCCGGAGATGTACTGGCAGCCCGTTTGCTCAAAAAGACTATATGGAGGAGCAGGCATGCCAAGAGGAGCAAGTCCGAAACGGGAACGGGAATACGAGAAGCTGAAGCGCGACTTCAAAAAAGAGGGGCGCTACAAAGGGCGCGAGGAAGAGGTGGCGGCGCGTATCGTGAACAAGCAGAGATCCCAGTCTGGCGAAACCAAGTCGAGAAGGCATAAGAAAACATAAAGCACTCTTGAGTTGACGGCGGGCGGGCAGGCGAAATCTAATGTGGGAATGCCACGGATACGTATTCTCGCTGGGATGTTGCTCGCCGGTTGCTGCTTTGCCGGTGTAACCCGCATTGAAATCAAAGAGCGCACGGATGTGCTCGGCGGCCGCGCTTTTGGATCCGTGGGACCGTACGAGCGCATCGCCGCCACCGCGCATTTCGCCATCGATCCGAAGCTGCCCGCGAATCGCATCATCTCCGATGTCGATCTTGCCCCGCGCAACCCGGACGGACTCATCGAGTTCTCCGCGGATCTTTACGTATTGAGGCCGAGAGATCCCGCCAAAGGCAATGGCACCGTGTTGTACGAAGTTTCGAACCGCGGCGGCAGGGGATTGTTGAGCATGTTCGACCTCGGCGCCTCCCTGGCAGATGCCGCCACCAAGGAGCAGTTCGGCGACGGCTTTCTGCTGGATCAGGGCTTCACGCTGGTTTGGCTTGGCTGGCAAGCGGACGTGCCACAAATCGAAGGCCGGCTGCGTTTATATGCACCGCGCGTTCAGGGAGTCACTGGACTGCTCCGTGCCGAATTCGTAGTGGACGAACCGGTCCACACGCACTCGCTCGCGGACCGGAATCATATTCCCTATCCGGTGCTCGACCTGAAAGATCCGTCGCTACGGCTGACGGTCCGCGACAGTGTCGAGGGCGCACGGCAGGAAGTTCCACGCGGCGAATGGGATTTCGCCGATTCCGGAACATTGCGAGCAAAGAACGGCTTCGAACCGGGAAGAATTTACGAGTTTGTATATCAGTCGAAAGACCCGATTCTGGTGGGGCTGGGGCCGGCCGGGGTGCGCGATCTTATTTCGTTCTTCAAGTATGGAGGGCCGAACACGCTGCTTGCCGATCAGCGCCGCTACACGAAACAGGCAATGGGATTCGGCACGTCCCAAAGCGGCCGTTTTTTGCGGACGTTCCTCTACTACGGATTCAACCAGGACGAAAAGAATCGAAAAGTGTTCGACGGCGTGTGGGCGCACGTGGCGGGCGGCGGCAGAGGCAGTTTCAATCACCGTTTCGCGCAGCCTTCGCGCGATGGCCATCCGTTTATGAATATGCTCTATCCGACGGATATCTTCCCGTTTTCGGACCTGAACCAGACCGATCCGGTGACAGGGGTAACCGACGGAATTCTCCGGAAGGCGCAGGAGCAGGGCGCCGTTCCAAAAATCTTCTATACGAATGGCTCATACGAATACTGGGGGCGGGCGGCGTCATTGATTCATACGAATCTGGAAGGGACGCAGGACGCGGAACTCGCGTCCGATACGCGCATTTACCTGCTGGCGGGCACCCAGCATGGTCCGGGACGCTTTCCGCCGGCGAAAAACAGAACACAAAACACTGCGAACCCGGCGGACTACAGGCCCCTGATGCGCGCCCTGCTGGTAAGTTTTCAGGAATGGTTGAAGGACGGCGTGGAACCGCCTGCGTCCGAGTACCCGCTCATCGCGAAAGGCCAGCTTGTGGCCGTGGACAAGCTCCGGTTTCCGAAACTCGCGGGCGTAGAAGTTCCGAAGTACATACAACAGGCCTATCGCGCCGATTATGGCGAGGAGTTCCGTTCCGCCGGAATCGTCACGAAAGAACCGCCAACGATCAATGGCAAATACACGGCGTTGGTGCCGCAGGTGGATGAGAGCGGAAATGAAATTTCCGGCATCCGCCTGCCGGAAATCACAGTGCCGGTCGCCAGCTACACCGGCTGGAACCTGCG
>DASTMK010000092.1:0-6618 GCA_035714225.1 Bryobacteraceae bacterium
GGGTACATCACGAGCGCGCCCTGAACGGAAACGAAGCTTCGTAGGCCGGAGTCGCCGCGTTCAAGTTCCTGCATGATGAGACCGTATTCGACGTTGCTCATGCCGGCGCAGCCGTAGCCTTCCAGGTTGGCGCCCAGAAAACCGAGCCTGGCCATTTCGGGGATGAGTTCCTCGGGGAAACGGCCGTCGCGGTAGCAGTCGCGCACCAGCGGAATTACGCGCTCATCCACAAACTGCCCGGCCGTCTGGCGAACCAGCAGCTCTTCGTCGCTAAACAACGAGTCGATAAGGAGATAATCCACACCGGCAAACCGGGCCATAACAGTGCAATTATCCCACCTGCGAACTTTCCGCCGCTGGCCGCACCTACAACTAGAGGATACCCATCAGCGCCCGGACACCAGCTATGCCCTTTCGCGTGCTATTGCTGACAGTATTGTGTCCGGCTGTGCTGCTTCCGGCCGATACGCTGAGCCAAGCCTACGAAGCGCTCCGGAGCCGCGAGTACGCGAGGGCGATCTCGCTGTTCGAGACGGCGATCAAGGATGACCCTGGCCGGGTGGCGGTTCGCAAGGATCTTGCCTACACCTATTTGAAGATCGGTGAAAACGAGCTGGCGCGCGACCAGTTCGCCGAAGCGATGAAGATCGACACTTCGGACCACCACGTGGCACTCGAATATGCTTTCCTCTGCTTCGAAACCAAGCGGCAGGCGGATGCCCGACGGGTTTTCGATCGCGTGCGCAAAAATGGCGATGCAGCCTCGCGAGCCACGGCCGAACAGGCTTTCCAAAACATCGACCGGCCTCTCGCCGAGGGCATCGCACGCTGGGAAAAAGCCCTGGAGCTTTCGCCCGACAACTTCAGCGCGCACCGCGAGCTGGCGGAACTGGCGGAACAACGCGACGAACCCGTCCTGGCCGCTGAACATTATGAAAAGGCGTGGCGGCTGCGGCCGGACCAGCGGTCCTTGATGTTGGCCCTGGGTCGCGTCTGGAAACAGGCGGGCCGCGTGGAGGAAGCGAACGCGCTGTTGCTGGCCGCATCCAGAGGCGCCGAGCCGCGAACCGCCGAGGCCGCCCGGGAACTGCTTCCGGCGCGGTATCCGTATGTCTACGAGTTCCGGAGAGCTCTCACCTTCGATCCGCAAAGTGTGGAGCTGCGGCGCGAACTGGCTTATCTCCTGCTAGAAATGGGAGAAAAATCACAGGCGGAAGAGGAGTTCGACGCCATTGTCAAAGCGGTTCCCGAAGACCTGCTTTCCTCCGCCCAGCTTGGGTTCTTGCGCTTGCAGCGCGGTGATTCCGAATCGGCCATGCCGCTGCTGGACAAGGTTCTCAAAAATGCAGATGAAGAACTGGCGGACCGCGTCCGCATGATGCTGAAGCTTCCGCAGACCTTGCGCCGCCGGCCGGAGACGCCGAAACGTAAGATCTCGATCGAAGCAAAAACCATGGGCGAGCGCAGCTATGAGGCAGGCTATCTCAAGGATGCGCTGAAGTACCTGAAAATCGCCAACGAGAACGATCCGCTCGATTTTTCCGTGATGCTGAAACTGGGGTGGGCGAACAATCTGCTGCACCAGGACAAAGAGGCATTGCAGTGGTTCAGCCTGGCGCGCAGCAGCCCCGACCCTGCCATCTCGGCGGAAGCGCGGCGCGCGCACGATAACCTGCGGCCCGCGCTGGCGCGCGTGCGAACCACCGCCTGGCTCTTTCCGATGTACTCTTCGCGGTGGCGGGACCTCTTCTCGTACGGCCAGATCAAGACCGACGTGCGCCTGGGGAAACTTCCGTTCCGCCCGTATCTTTCCACCCGGTTCATTGGGGACACGCGGCGCACCACGGGCGGTATCGCACCGCAGTACCTTTCCGAAAGCTCTTTCATTGTTGGCGTCGGCGTGGCGACAAATGCCTGGCACGGCGCATTGGCCTGGGCTGAAGCCGGCACCGCTGTGAGCTATCTCTCAGGGCGCAAAGATACCGGCGGCAGGTTCCTGCCGGACTATCGCGGGGGCGTAGCGTTCGGGCGAGGCTTTGGCATGCCCATCGGAGGAGAATCCCACGGCACTTTCTTTGAGACCAACGAAGACGCCGTATTTGTCAGCCGGTTCAACAACGACCTGCTGTTCTACACACAGAACCGCGCGGGTTACACACTGCCGGCGTTCGGGCCCTTGCGAGTTCAGCTCTACTGGAACGCCAACCTGACCGCTGACGCGCGCCGCCAGCACTGGGCCAACTTCGCTGAAACCGGTCCCGGCCTGCGCTTCCGTTTCGACTGGATGCCGGAATCGCTTGTGTTCTCGACCGGCATGCTGCGCGGTTTTTACATGATGCGGGAAGGCAACCCGCACGGATCGCATTTCACCGATTTCCGGGCAGGATTCTGGTATGCGTTTACCCGATAGGTATACGAAACCGCTCCCTCACGGTCGCGGCTCAGTAATGGAGCCGCGCGCGTTAGCAAGCGGTATCCGATATGCCACGAAATTGCTGGCTGTGCTGATGCTGGCCGCGACCGCATGGGCCGGCGAAAGTGTTCGTTACTTCCAGGTGGTCGGAGATGATCCCGGTTCCTGGCCGTCCATCCTGGCAGCCATCGGATTGCAGTCCGGCGGAACGAGTATACGGCGCGTTTACGTTATACCTCCCGGCGAGACACCGGAGATTCAGCCGTGGATGGAACGCATCGACCAGGGAGCTATCGTCGTAATCGAAGGCGCGTCCGATTTTGCTGCCTCGTTGGGAATCCGCCCAAGCAGAAGCAAAGTACGAATCCGAAATGCCCAGGATCTCCGGGCGCCGGGAGTGCCGATCATCTGGGAGCACACCCTCGACCTCCCGGTGTTCGAGGCGCCGGAAGAAGCGATCGTGTTCGCACGGGAGCGGTGGGGTGGGGCTCCACTGATGCTCGGCATACGGCGTGGCAAAGGCGCCGTGCTCTGGGTTGCCGCGAGTCCGGGAAAGAACGGGCATGAACGCTTTCCGTACATCCCACAAGCATTAATGGACCTCGGTGTGGAACCTCCGCTGCGTTCTTCGCGGTTGTGGGCGTTCTTCGACGCATCCTACCGCCTTCGAGTAGACCTCGATTACTTCGCGCAGCAGTGGAGGCGAGCCGGAATTGCCGGACTTCACGTTGCCGTGTGGCATTACTTCGAACCCGACGCCGAACGGGATGCTTATCTGGCAAGGCTGATCGAAGCCTGTCACCGGAATGGAATCGTGGTCTACGCGTGGCTCGAGCTGCCGCATGTGAGCGAGCAGTTCTGGAACCGGCACCCGGAATGGAGGGAGAAGACCGCTCTGCTCCAGGATGCCCATCTCGACTGGCGCAAGCTCATGAACATGCAGAACCGGGAGTGCTTCCGCGAAGTGGCCGCGGGCGTGCGCGAACTGATCTCCCGGTTTGACTGGGATGGCATCAACCTGGCGGAGCTCTATTTTGAATCGCTCGAAGGCATTGACAATCCCGCCCGGTTCACGCCGATGAACAACGATGTCCGGGAGCGGTTCCGGCGCAAACACGGCACGGACCCGATCGCCTTATTCCGCGAAAAACCCGACCCGTCTCTCCGGCGCAAGTTCCTGGAGTTTCGGGCCGGCCTCGCGCAAGAGATGCAGGAGGAATGGGTCGGTGTGCTCCAATCGTTCCGCCGGGCGAAGCCGCACCTCGCCTTGACGCTGACGCATGTGGACGACCGGTTCGACACGCGGATGCGCGATTCGATCGGCGCGGATGCCGCCCGGCTCATGCCGATGCTGGAGCGCAACGACATGACCTTCCTCATCGAAGATCCCGCCACGGTATGGCACCTCGGGCCGCAACGTTATCGTGAAATCTGGCTGAAGTACGGCGCCATCACGACGCGGCGGGACCGGCTCGGCATCGACATCAACGTGGTGGAGCGGTATCAGGACGTCTATCCCACCAAGCAGCAAACCGGGACAGAACTGTTCCAGCTTGTCCATCTCTGTTCCGGAGTGTTTCCCCGCGTGGCGTTGTACTTCGAGAAATCGATATTGCCCCAGGATGTACCCCTGCTCGCCTCCGCGGCCGCGCACGTAAAACGGCTGGATCAGGCGGAGTCGAAACTGGTGGTGGATTCAACCTACGGCATCGGCATTCCGTGGAGCGGAGGGGCGCTGGTGGACGGCAAACCCTGGCCCGCCCTTAGCGACGATACTTTGTGGCTGCCGCCGGGATCTCACACGGTCGAATCCGGCCCGGCAGAGACGCCGATCCGACTCCTGGATTTCAATGGAGGGCTGCTGACAGCCGTTACCGTGCAAAACGGTGTTGAGTTCAGCTATGACTCGGACACGCGAGCCATTGCCGTTCTGGACAGCGCACCGGCACTGGTGCAGGTGGATGGCGCGCCGCACGTAACGCCGACCCTCGCCAACAACGGGCGATATGTTCTGATGTTGCCGCGAGGACAGCACATCGTGACGGTACATTCCACAACGGCGCTGTCCCAGCGGCTGGAACCGTAAACCTTCGGATGTCAGATTGTCATTGCGCCATAGCCGCCGTCAACGCGCAGAATAGAGCCGGTGACGAAGGAAGACGCCTTTTCAGAAGCCAGATATACGGCGGCCCCCACAAGTTCGCTGGATTCCCCGAAACGGTTCATCGGCGTGTGGTTCAGGATCTGTTGGGTTCTTTCCGCCGTCAGGAGCTTGCGATTTTGCTCCGCCGGGAAGAAGCCCGGAAGAATGGCATTCACACGCACGCGATGGGGAGCAAACTCCCGCGCCAGGAACTGCGTAATCTGATTCACACCGCCTTTTGCCACGCTATAGGTGAAGACCTTCGACAGAGGCGGACCGGACGACGCGGAGGAGATGTTGATGATCGACCCTCCATTGCCGGATTCGATCATCGCCTTGCCGAAGATCTGGCAAGCAATGAACACACTCTTCAGGTCGACGTCAAGAATGCGATGCCACTCCTCCTCCGTGATCTCGAAGAAGGGAGTGCCGGAGTTGATGCCGGCGGCATTGACGAGAATGTCTACACGTCCGAACTCGGCCAGGATCCGGTCCAGCGCGTTGCTCAGATCCTCCTTTTTGGTGGCGTCCACCTGCACAGCCAGTGCACGGCGCCCCAGGGCGCGGACGGCTGCGGCGCGGGCTTCAGCACCCGCGGGATTGTAATCGAGGATGGCGATATCGGCGCCGCTTCGTGCAAGGCCCATGGCCATCTCTCCGGCCAGGACACCGCCTCCGCCGACAACAGCGGCTACCTTGCCGGCGAGCGAGAAAAGATCGTTATCATTCATTTCGGAACTCACCCTCTTTTGTACCATGAGTGTTCCAGAGGCCTATTCCTGCGGGTTATATACTATCTCGAAATCTGGTACGAATGCCCCGGGCAGATACAAAAATCCAGCCGGAAAAGTTCAAATCCTGTGACATAATCAGCAGTGCACGCGACGGAGTCGCGCATGGATCTGTATAAAACAATTCGGGACCTTTACGAAGAGAAGAAACGGCTCGACGATCTGATCGCCTCCCTCGAAGGTATGCTGCTATCGGACAGGCCGGGAACAGCGTCGAAGCCAAGGCGGCGTGGCAGAAAGGCCATGTCGCCGGCAGAGCGGCAGGCGGTCTCCGATCGGATGCGGAAGTATTGGGCCGGCCGGAAGAAGGACGACATGCCGGGGGATAATCTCGAAACTACGGGTTCTTGAAAAACCAGAGCCAGAAGTACTGCTCGCCGGCACCGTGCCTGTGCCGGGGCTCGAACCCGCAGCGGCCGGCCATTTTCACCGCCTGCTCATCGGAAAAGGGAACGCCCAGCCAAGTGTCGCCGGGGTTGGTTTCGAGCGTCGCATCCCCTTGCACCTGAAACTTGAACAAGGCGCCCGGCCGGAGCAGCCGGTGTACTTCGCGCACGTAGTTCTCGATCACCTCGCGGCTCGGGATGTGCTGGAACACAATCGCGGAGAATGCAAAATCGAAGTCCGTTCCGGGAATCACTGTCAGATCGGTGCCGTTGTTCTGATAGACGAAGGCATTCGGACGATCCTGAAGCGACTGCCGGGCCAGTTTCACCATCTCGCCGCTGACATCAACGGCGTGGACCTCGCCAAACACACCTGCCAGCGCACGGGTGATCCGCCCGGCTCCGCAACCGATTTCGAGCACCTTCATCTCGCGAGGTTCTTTCCCCTGGCAGATATTGATCATATCGTTCAGGATCTGCTCGGCGACCGTCTTCTCTCCCGATAGGAAAAATTCGTCGTCGGACCAGTCCGTCTTGGCGGTGTTGACATAATATCGCGCGTTCTCCCGGGCCCGTTCGTCCCAATCGCGCCGCATCTTCTCGAGTTGCTCTTCCAGCGTCATTTGTTGTAGATATTGTAGCTTTTTCCGTCCCGCCAGCCGGATTCGAGTGCGCCACACCCGTGCTATATTTGGAATGAATCCTACGAGTGGGCGGCTAGCTCAGTTGGGAGAGCACGGCGTTCGCAACGCCGGGGTCGTGGGTTCGAGTCCCATGCCGTCCACCAATCCCAAACGATCTGAAAATCCAATGCGCCGGGCGCATCGGCGAGAATCAAAGCGGGAGGGAAGAGTGTGCCGGGCGGACTTGAAAACAGTGTAAATA
>DASTMK010000093.1:0-1945 GCA_035714225.1 Bryobacteraceae bacterium
CGATTTGAAGATGGGAGATTTGCAGCCGGCAGCCGCTGCGCCGTGCGAGTTCCAGTTGCTCATCAATCGACTCCAGGATGCCGCCGAAGTAGCTGCGCATATGGGTGGCGTACAATTTGCCATGGCGGGCGACGACGCGGCACAACCGCTCCAGTTCTTCGAAAGGCGCGCTCGAGCCGGGCGCATACATGAGACCGGTCGAAAAGCCCACGGCACCTTCCGCCAGGCAATCCGACAGGCGTTGTTCGATGGCGTCCATTTCCGCCGGGGCGAGCGGACCTTGCTTCAGGCCGACCTCGGAAATGCGCAACGTTCCGTGCCCCACGAGAGAGAGCGGGTTTACACGCCCCGGACTTTTCGCCGCATCGGCGTAATATTCCCTTGCGGTGCGCCAGCCCCAATCACCGGAGCCGCAAAAGATACTATTGGCGAACTCATGCAGGGCGAAACGTTCCTCCGCAACGGGGAAAGCGGAAAAGCTGCAATTGCCGACCACTTCCGTTGTGACGCCCTGCCGCGCTTTTTCCACCTTGTCCTGGTGCGCCTGGAGGTCCGAATGGCTGTGAATGTCGATGAAGCCGGGAGCAACGATACAACCGGAGCAATCGATCCGTTCGGCCTCTACGTTTTCAGGAAGGCCGCCCACGGAGGCGATCCGGCCATTTTCCACCAATACATCCGCGCGCACACCAGGGGTGCCGGTCCCGTCCACAACAGTTCCGCCCGTCAGAAGAAGTCGCATTAACGCGAGGAGTAACACACGGAGGCGATTCCGGTCAAACGCGAGCGTGCCACCATACACGAAGACGAGGCGGATTAGAATGCAGGGAAGGAGCGTCGCGCACTCATGCTCAATATCCAATCCTGTCTAGAACGCCAGAAGCGGCTGCTCAGTGCTATGGAGCAGGCGCATCTCGACTTTGTGGTGCTCGGATACGCGAAGAGCGTCTACTATTTTACGGGAGTGCTTGTGGATTCCAGCCGGCCGCAGGTGTTCGCGATGGACGCCTCCGGCCGCAGTCTGCTGATCACAAACCGGGAGCCTGCTCAGTCCGCGGCGGGCGACACGAAAATCTATACCGCTTATACGATCGAACGCCCGTTCGGACGCACGTCGATGAACGATGAGGCCGCCGCGTTTTTGCGCTCCTTCGCGCCTCCCACAGCGGGCAGTGCCGGCATCGATTCCGAGCACCTCAATGCCGCTCTGGCAGCGGCGGCGGGCGGCCGGACGCAGAGAAACATCAGCCCGCTGCTCGAACAGATCCGGCGGCGCAAAGACCCGGATGAACTGGAATGCATGCGCAGCGCCGTCACCCTGGCCGAAGCCGGATATAAGGCCGTAAAGGAACGGCTCGAACCCGGCATGACGGAGTTCGAAGCGTATTCCATTATCCACGAGGCCATGGTTCGCACAGCCGGCACATCCGTTGACCTTGGCGGCGATTTCGCCTGTGGTACACGTGGAATAAAAGCTGGTGGGCCGCCGACGGACCGCAAAGTCCTGGCAGGCGATCTCTACATCTTCGATCTGTTCCCCACGCGGAACGGTTACTCGTGCGATCTTTGCAGAACATTCGCTGTAGGCAAGCCCACGGAACTTCAGCAGCAAGCCTGGTCGCACGTGATGGAGGCGCATCGCATTGCGGAGAAGGCCATCCGGCCAGGCGCCAGCGGCCGTGATGTTTATGAGGCAATCCGCCGTCACATGGAAGCCTTCGAACCCGCGCGCGGTTCCTTCTATCACCATGCCGGACACGGTCTGGGGTTGGACGCGTGGGAGCGCCCCTTGTTGACGCCTGGTAGTGAAGACGTAATTGAAGAAGGCGATGTGGTGGCGTGCGAGCCGGGTTTATACGGCGAAAACTTACAGGGAGGCATTCGCCTGGAACACAACTACCTGGTGGGAAAGAGTTCCACCATTCCGCTTGACACGTTCCCGATG
>DASTMK010000094.1:0-9633 GCA_035714225.1 Bryobacteraceae bacterium
ACGAAGAAGAGCGCCGGACCGAGATGCAGGCGATCCAAACGCCGGAGCAAGGTTCCGAGCAAGTCAAGCCCAGCATGAGCCGGCTGCTCTCTTTGCGCACCACCTGGGGAATCATCCTTGGCAAATCGTTGACCGACCCCGTGTGGTTCTTCATTACGGACTGGTTTGCCATTTACCTGGTTTCCAAGGGATTCCGTTTGGAAAACACGCTCATCGGATTCTGGGTCCCGTTCCTTGCCGCGGATCTCGGGAATTTCTTCGGCGGCGGGTTCTCCAGCTATCTGATTAAACGAGGCTGGAACGTAGTCGATGCGAGAAAGTTCGTCATTCTGATCACGGGGCTCGGAATGGCACTGCTGGCACCGGCAGCATTTACTTCTAATTTCGCCGCCCTTATTGGTTTGTTCGCGCTCTCCACGTTCAGCTACGCGGCCTTCTCGACAATGTGTCTGGCTCTTCCAGCCGATCTGTATCCCAGCAGTACCGTCGCCTCCGTCAGCGGAATGAGCGGAACAGGCGCCGGTATCGGCACCATCATTTCGACATTTCTGATCGGGTGGGTCTCAGACCGCTACTCGTTCGGCCCCATCCTGGTTGTGGCGAGCATGGTGCCGCTGGTTGCAACGGCTCTTGTGTTTCTGCTGGTCCGGCGGAGGTCCCAGCCGGCCATCAGTTGATGGATGCCCGTTTGATGTAGTCTAGCCGGGGAAACTTCGTTTCCAGATACTCGTTGCCCCGGGTCTCAATGAGGCTCGGGTCCGGGCCGTTGCCCCGCGGCGGCATCTCGCCGTACGAGTTGTAGAGGCTCTCGACGACATCCATTCCGGAGACGACTTCGCCAAAGGGAGCGAAGAGGTTCTTGTCCAGTTGCTTGTTGTCCCGCAGGTTGATAAAGACCTGCGTCGTTCGCGATGCCGGTCCCGCGGCCGCAAACGCCACCGTACCTTTGCGGTTGCTCTGTTTTGGAGGATCGTCCAGAATCCGGAGATTGCTCCAGAGCCGCGACACCGCGGGATCTTTATTGATCCCCCACTGGACAACGAAGTTGCGCACCACGCGATGAAAACGGGATTCGTTATAAAAGCCGTCCTGAATCAACTCGTAGAAACGGTCCGCGCCGCGCGGCGCCCACTCGCGATGCACCTCGATAACAAAATTGCCTTTCGAGGTCTCAAATGTCGCTTTGTACTGGTCCGGCGGCTTCACGGGAGCCTTTGCCTTCGTCGCCTCCGCTTTGTCGCGCGTGGAATCCGAGCAGCCCGTCAAAGCAACGCCCATAAACAGAATTAGTGTTCCAGAAATGTCACGGCCGCGAATCAATTGAGTGTCTCCCGGAATTACTTTACCATCCAACTTGGGGGGTGGCGGATGGGTCTGGGATATCTTGTTGCCGTATTGCTATTGCTGGCGGGCACACCACTGTATTCTGAAACAGTGATGGATGAATCGAAGCTCGTAGACCTCACTTACGCTCTGGACGAGAATACAGTCTACTGGCCCACGGGAAAACCGTTCGAGTGGCGAAAGGAAGAATGGGGCATGACGGCGGAGGGCTACTGGTACGCCGCGGCAAACTTCTCTGCGAGCGAGCACCTGGGCACGCACCTGGACAGCCCCATCCATTTCGGAAAAGACCAACTCACAGCGGACCAGATTCCGCTGTCGCGACTGGTTGGAAAAGCGGTGGTATTGGACGTGACCAGTGCCTGCAACCGGAACACGGATTACCGCCTGACAAGTTCAGACATCCGCGCATGGGAAGACCGGCATGGACGCATACCGGGCGGAGCAATCGTTTTCGTCCGGACCGGCTGGTCGAAATTCTGGCCGGATCGCAAACGCTACCTCGGAAGCGATAAGGACGGCGATACTGCCAACTTGCATTTTCCAGGCATTTCCGCCGAGGCCGCTTCGATTCTGGCGGAGAGGAAGATCCATGGAGTCGGGATCGATACGGCGAGCATCGATCACGGGCCCTCCACCGATTTTCCGGTTCACCGCATTCTGAATGGAGTTGGAATCTACGCACTGGAGAACGTCGCCAATCTCGAACAACTGCCGCCTACAGGCGCCTCCGTTTTCGCGTTGCCGATGAAAATCAAAGGCGGTTCCGGGGCACCGGTTCGCATCCTGGCGATTCTGCCCTGAGCAGCTCCACGGCACGGATTCCCGGCGTTTTAGATACCTTGAGGAGCCGGTCTGCATCTACAATAAGTAGTGACAGCCTGCCCAGATGGATTCGACAGCATTCCAGGTTATTGCTGTACTTGCGATCGTCGTGCAAGGCTTTTTGCTGTTTCTGTTTTTCTTCGAACCGGGAATAGCCTACAAAATCCGCCGGTCGCCATCGGTGCGCCTGGATTCCGACGAGTTCCGGCGCATGATCCAGGTTTTGACGGATGCGCACATTTTTAGCGGGAACAAGATCGAGGTTTTGACGAACGGCGAGATCTTCTACGAGGCAGAGTTGGAAGCCATTCGCGCCGCTCAGCGCACCGTCAATCTGGAGGCCTACATTTTCCAGCGCGGCGAGGTGACCCGGCGTTTTGTCAAAGCACTGGCGGAACGTGCTCAGGCGGGCGTCAAGGTCAACGTAATCCTGGATTCGATCGGGAGCATGACCACATGGCGCAGCTACTTCAAGGAACTCCGGGAGGCAGGCGGACGAGTTGTCTACTATAACCCGCTGCGCTGGCACCACATCGTGCGGTTCAACAACAGGACACACCGCGAATTGATTATTGTCGATGGCTCGGTGGGCTTCATCGGCGGCGCGGGGTTCGCGGATCACTGGCTGAAAAAGAAGAGAAATCATCCACGGTGGCGCGACACGATGTTTCGCGTTCAGGGTGAAGTGGTGATGGGCCTGCAATCCACGTTCGCCGAAAACTGGGTGGAGGCGGCCGAAGAAATCCTTACCGGGGACGGCTATTTTTCCCAGTGCGAGGCTGCCGGCGATTGCGACGCGATGGTGGTGGAAAGCTCTCCTTCGGCCGGCCGTTCCACCCGGGCACGGATGTTATATCAGTCGTTGATCGCTTCCGCACAGAAGTGTATTCAGATCACGACGCCGTATTTTCTGCCGGACTGGAGCGCGCGGCACGAAATGGTCCGTGCGATAAAGGAGAGAGGGGTTAAGATCCGGGTGATCGTGCCCGGCAAGCGCAGCGATCACCTGCTGACGCGACGTTCCAGCCGCAGGCTTTACGGTGATCTGCTGAAGGCAGGCGCCGAGATTTACGAGTACGAACCAGCAATGATCCACACCAAGACCATGACCATCGACCACCTTTGGAGTGTGGTCGGATCTACCAACTTCGATCACCGTTCATTTGGCTTGAACGACGAGGTCAACCTCGCCTGCTCAAACCGGGAGACAGCCGCCCGCATCGAAGAGGATTTCGAACGGGATCTGGCGGCGAGCCATCGCATTACATACCGCCAATGGAAAAAACGCTCCGTTTTCGAACGCGTCCAGGAAAACCTCGGCTGGATACTGGAGAGGCAGCAATGAGCGGGAGTAACCTGCGCATCGCCACCTACAATGTGCATAAGTGCCGGGGATTGGATGGGCGCCTTCGCCCGGACCGCATTGTGCGGGTGCTGCGCGAGATGGAAGCCGACGTCATTGCGTTGCAGGAAGTCTTGAGTGTGGATGGCCATAAGTTTGAATCCGACCAGCCCCGGTTCCTGGCCGAACAGCTCGGTTTCCACTGGGCTCTTGGAGAGAATCGCAGGCTGAACGGCGGCGCCTATGGAAACGTAGTGCTCAGCCGGTTTCCGCTCCATCAACACTGCAATTACGACATCAGCGTCCACGGGCGCGAGAGCCGCGGGTGCTTGAGAACGGATGTCGTCCTGGGCGACGGCCACCTGCTGCATGTCTTCAATGTGCATCTTGGCACGTCCTTCGTGGAACGCCGGCAGCAGGCGCGAAAGCTCATCGCGGGTACAATCGTTCTGAACGGCCACAAGCGGGGACCCCGTGTCGTGCTGGGAGACTTCAATGAATGGACCCGGGGCCTGGCAACCCGGATGTTAAGCGCGGAACTCGAAAGCATCGACATTCGCAGTCACCTTCGCAAAGCCAGGACGTATCCTGGAATCTTCCCGTTCATGCACCTGGATCATATCTACCACGACCCGGACCTGCAGCTTCAGAAGCTGATCCTGCACCGCAGCCGTACAGCACTGGTCGCCTCGGACCACCTACCCCTAATCGCCGAATTCCAGCTCAGCCGTTGGACAGGCGGCCGCAACGGCTCGTCATAAGCTTCCGCTGACGTCTTGCGAATTGCCGGCGGAGTTCGTCAGCATCACCGAAACCGATCTGACGGCCCCCAGGTCGCCCTGCACCGTGAAAGGCATGGTGAAGGTAAACTGGCTTCCGAAACTGGTGGAAGCGGAGCTTGCGTACCACGTCTGAAAGAAGCTGGCAACATCGACGGTCGCTTCCTGGGTGCTCAGGCTTGCTCCCGCGGCCGGGCTGAAGCGGAAGCGGGCGCGCAACACCTCACGGCTTGTAGAGTAACCGTTCACCGTCACCTCATATCCGGTAGCGGTCCGGGTTACACGGACAGACCGTATCACCGGCGGTGTTGCCTCGATGCGAATTGTGCGCGTAGGCAGCGGAGGAGCCGTTACGTCGGTTGTGCCCGCGCGCAGCCGCACCGTCAGCGTGATGACACCGGCAACGGTCCCGACCTGGATAGCCGGCTGCCCGGACCCGAAACTCGCCATCGTGCTTCCTGCAGGAATACGAAACGAAAGCGTACGGCCGCCGGTGGAGAACTGAATGGCTGGATCGTCCTCCAGACCGGGTGAGCTCGTGACGGCTTGCGGCGCGAAGGTGAGAGTCATCTCGCCATCGAGGTCCACCGGGAATGGTTGTCCAATCTCGAGTCCCAATGGCGGCTGGGTATCGGGCGGTACCGTTTGCGGGATGGTAATATTGAGGCCGCTTAACTGAGGCAGGCCGACGGAAAAAACCAACTCGCGGATTCCCTGGATGCCCCGCGCATCCTGTGCGGTGATGGTGACGGGGAAGGATCCTATGCCGCCGGGAGTTCCGGAGAGGACGCCGGATGCTGGATCAACGCTCAGGCCGCCGGGCAGGCCGGAGGCCGACCACGCGTAAGGCGGCATTCCACCGCTCGCCGACAACGTCGTCGAGTATGCCGAACCAGCCGTGCCGGCCGGGAGCGTGCCGGGACCGATAGTGATATCGGACTCGATGCGGGCGGAGAACGTTTTTGTAGCCACGCGGTCCGAGGCGTCGCGAACTTCCACAGTGAAGCTGTAAGTGCCGGGCGAGGACGGACTGGCCGCAAGCGTGCCCGTTGCCGCATCGATCGTCAGACCGGAAAAACCGGACGATACGAGCGACCACGCATAGGGCGTGCTGCCTCCCGCAGCCGTGATGGTCTGCGAGAAAGGTGTTCCGATTCTGCCCGTGAACGGGCCTTCGGTGCCGATACCAAGAGGAAGCGAAACGTCGACTGTGAAGTCCCGGCTCGCCGACTGGTTGTTCGCGTCCGACACTCGTATCGTGAAAGTGAAGCCCCCCTGCCGTGTTGGGGCTCCGGTCACGGTGCCCCCGGGGGAAAGACTCAGGCCGTCCGGCAACAGCCCGCCGCCGAGCGACCACGAGTAGGGTGGTTCGCCACCGGTGGCTGTCAGCGTCGCCGAATAATTTCTTCCCACCTCGCCCGGCGGCAGAGACGAAATCGTGATCGCCGATCGGACGAGCATCGTGTATTCGCGCGACACACTGCGGCCCGTGGAGTCGGTGACTCGAACGCCAAAGACGTATGTCCCGAGCCGGGATGGCCTGCCGGAAAGAATACCGGTTACGGACAGGCCCAGTCCCGGAGGCGGCGTTCCGGCATCGGTAAAGCTCCAGTTGTAGGGACCGGTACCGCCCGTCGCCTGAAATCGCTGTTCGTAAGGCACGCCGGCCTGACCCTCCGCAACCGATGTGGTAGTGATGGTCAGCGTGGAGGGCGCAATCACCAGCGTGTAGAGCTGGCTGAGGATTGAATTCGAGAAATCCGAGACAGAAATGGAGAACGAAAACCGGCCTTCTCTCGCCGGTGTTCCGCCGATAGTCGCCGTCGCCGCGTCAAACCGGAGCCCCTCCGGTAGAACTCCCTGACGCAAAGCAAAGGAATAACGGCCGTCCCCGCCCGACGCGGAAAATTGCTGGCTGTACGGGGTTCCCACGTTTCCATCCGGCAGCGCCCCGGGGTTCAGTTGGAGAGGCCGCAGGTCGACCACGAAAGGAAGAGCATTCGATACTATGTCGACTCCGTTTTCAACCGTGATGTATGCGGTGGTCCTGGTGGCGAGGAGGTAGGCCGGAATCAGCACCTGAATCTGAGTGGAGGTGACGGAGGTGGGCGTCAGGGCTGTGCTATTCCATCGCACCACCGCTCCCGAAGCAAATCCGGAGCCGCCGATAACCAGGCTGACCGCTCCCGAGCCGGCTATTCCGAATTGCGGATTTAGCGAGGTGATCACCGGCATTGGCAGCCCGGGAGGGACAATCGCAAACTCGACGGTGTTGGACTGCGATTCGGTAGAGAAGTCCACCACTTCAATGGCCGCAACGCCAACCGTGGCGATCAGCGCCGCCGGGACCGCTACCTGTAGCTCGGTCGGGCTCCCGCAGACTGCCGGTAATACATTGCCGTTCCAGCGCACTTCCTGGTAAATGGGCGCGCTCGCCGTCTTCGCAACGAGTTTCGCCGACGCCATACCCGAGGAACAATCGAACCGTTCTCCGATGATTCTGAGCGTGAAGTCCGGGCCGCCCGCTATCGCACTGGGCGGGTCGAGACTACGAATCAGTGGCGCAGTGGTGATGAAAAATGAGTAGGAGTTCGACTGCGGCCCGGTCACGCCTTCCGATACGCGAACCTCCGCCATCCCGGGTAGAAGGAGAAGGGATTCCGGTATAGTCACCTGGAGCTCTGTAGCCGAGATCCGTGAGGTGACCGTAAGCTGCGTCGCCGTAGTTCCATCCCACCACCAAACGGCCGTATTCGGGCTAAAGCCGGTGCCGCCAACCAACATCGTAAACGTGGGTGCGCCGGCAGGCATCCGGGACGGTATCAGGATGTCGACGGAGGGTTGCGGCACCTGCGCATTCAACGAACTTGCGGACGCAACGATCACGGCGATGAGACAAGTAGAAAAACGGCCGGTGCTTTTTATGTATTTCCGCTGCTTCACACTCTCACTCCATTACAGGCACGAAGACAACACGTGGGCTGGCCGCGTCTCCATCGAAGACCCACATCGGTTTCGAGGAGGCGGACGTCAGCAGAAACACGGCGTTCCCTTGAAACCGTTGAAGGCCTGAAACCTCGCACGGGCACGCCGTAACGAGAACCGCTTCGCCGTTCAGGCCGACCGAGACCACAGCCTGGGATTTGGCGTCGGCGACAACGGCGCGCCGGTTGTGGCGCGAAGCAGCGACGGCAACCGGCTCGACAAGGACGGAGGAGTCGAGTAATAACCGGATGCCCGCAGCGCCTGTTAACAGCAGTTCCCGGCGTCCCCGGTCCGCAACCAGCGCATCATAGCTATCGAACAGGAATTCGGCGGCGGCAACTTCGCCCAATCGTGTTGAGCTAAGCACATTGCCGCCATTGTCCAGAAGCGTTAGAACGTCGGAGTCCCCGTCGCGTGTTACTACAAGCAATCGCGCTCCGTCATCGGAGATGGCAATCCTGCTTGGGTGGCTAGCGCCGGGAACACGAATGGGAGCGGCTACTCCCGGTGCCGAAGCGATTCGCTCGACGATATGGATCGTGCCAGACTCCGCTTCCAACAGTGCCGCGGCTTTCCCGGACGGGCTGAGCGCGACCGAGTAATCCCCTGGCGCCAAACCCTGGATCGTAACGGGTTCGCCGAGCGGATCGCCCAGATTCAGCACTGCCGGCGTTCTGCTTTCGCCAATAGATACGATGGCGAAGTTCTGCTCGGTGGAGATTGAGGCACGACCGATTGCCGTCCCGGATGGAAGCGGCTCTCCAAGAGTAGAGGATCCCGGCATTCCGAGAACGGGGCGCACGGATGCGGATTCAGAGTTGAATACGTAGCCCGAGACGGGTCCACGCATGGAGGTGGATTCCGCGCCCGAAGCCCCGGTAATGAGCAACGCCGCCAGAAGAAGAATGAGTCCGTGGTTCATCTGTGAATTCCTCGAGACTAACGGGGCGCTCCGACGGAGGGAGTTCCTGGAGTAATAACCGTCGGCGTGACGCTGGGCCGGTTATTCCCGTTGCCGTTGTCCCGCGCGGCAACCACTCCCCCGGCAACCGCAGCGGCCGCTGCTACCGCGATCACCGCGATCCATTTGGCCGCAAGACCACCGCCTGCCGCCGCTCCGGCGCCGGCGGCGAGTGCGTTTGCCTGGCTGATCGTCGTACTGGCGGTATTGCCGTCCTTCGAAGCGGTCACCCGGATCTCGTATTTGCCTTCAATGGAGTTCGGCTGCAGGCCCCGCGCGATCGCTCTTCCCTGCTCATCGCTGACTACGGACAACGTACGCCCGCCGTCGGCGAATGTCGCGCTGGCGCCCTGATTAGGGAGCAGGAAGGTCACGATGGCGCCGCCCACCGGCTTGCGGTTCTCGTCTTCCACCTGGACAATCGGCTCGCGCCCGACCCGCTGGCGTATGTTGTTGATTGCCCCGTCGCCTTCAATCACTACGATGTTCAGCTTTCCGGCTGCCTGTGCTGGTTGTGCGGCGGACGGAATGCCGGATGAGAAAATCGAAATCAACAGCATTGCCAGCAAGCGGCCTGGGGGAGAAAAGACCAGTTTATTTGCCATCCCGAACCCTCCGTTCGAATGGGGGATCAATGAAAAATGCTACCTCAAATGGGTTGTATAACCAAAGAGGGGTACTGTCAGTACTGAAACTGATCCAAAATGAAGCTGTAAACTAAGGAACGACGCGATAAGAATCGGGGAGGGCAGTATGTTCTATCGTTTCGCAGTTCTGTTGGCCGGTGTTGCGGCGCTGTCGCCGGTGCCGGTTTTTTCGCAATCGTCCAATTCGCTCTCCGCGCGGGAATTGTTTTATACGCCTCCTCCCAAAGCACAGCCGGACCGTGTTTCGCCCAAAGCGCCCTCCAGGAAAAATGCGCCCGCGAAAGCGGATATTGCCAAGGCGGACAGTCCGGTGGTTCCGCAGCGCGCCCCACGAAAGCCTGTTGAACCGGAACGGTCACAGGATGAAGCCGGGCTGGTAGCTGTTTCCCACAAGCCGCATTTTCCGCTTGGTCTTCGCTACAGCGTTCTCAGAAGCGCTGACGGCGTCAACTACAGCGAAACGGATGCGGGCACGGCATTTCGATCGGGCGACAAACTGAAGATCTCGCTGGAGAGCAACGATACGGCCTATCTGTATATGGTGGCGCGCGGCTCCAGCGGGACCTGGAGTGTGCTCTTTCCGAATCCGGAAGTGGCGCGCGGGAGCAACATCGTCGCCCCCGGACGGACTTACGAGATGCCATCGGGAGGACGTATCGTTTTCGACGAACAGCCCGGCACGGAAAAGATGTTCATCGTACTTTCACGCCGTCCGGAACCGAACCTGGAAGAATTGATTTATTCTCTGAG
>DASTMK010000095.1:0-5217 GCA_035714225.1 Bryobacteraceae bacterium
GATGGGCGCGACGTCCGGCATCAACGGTCAACTGGGGCTCCACGGAGTGGATCCCGAAGCGTTCCCGATCATAATCGTCCCCGGGCTCTCCAATCTGGGAGCGGGGTCGGGCCGGTCCACCTACCCGATTGATACGTACCATTTTCTCAATAACGTGACGTGGATTCGCGGCTCGCATTTCATCAAAACGGGGGTTGAGTTTCGCTACGGCGGCCAGACCAACACCAACAAGGACCTGGCGGGCGGACAGTTCCGGTTCGGCGAGCGGATTACGGGGAGCGGTCTGGCCGAATTACTGTTGGGGAGGGCGGAATCCGCCGAGATACGCTCTTTCGAAGACATTTCGGCCCGGATCGACAACTATGGCGCGTTTATCCAGGACGATTGGAAGGTGAGCCGGAATTTGACGTTGAACCTGGGCCTGCGCTGGGAGATGGACACGCCGCGGTGGGACAAAGACAACCGCATGAACAGTTTCGATCTGAAAGCGATCAACCCCGTCTGTAATTGCCCGGGCGTGATTACGTTTGCGGGACTGGACGGCCGCAGCAAGTACGCTCACGACTTCGACAAGAACAACTTCGGCCCGCGGTTCGGCTTTGCCTGGAACGCCATGAACCGCATGGTTATCCGCGGAGGATACGCCGTTCATTACAACGGGGCGTATCACAGCGGGATTGCCGGCGACATCATCGCGGGTTTCAGTAACGAAGCGTCCTTCAGTTCGCCGGACGGCGGCATAACCCCGGCGGTTCTTTTGCGTAACGGCATGCCGGCGATTCCGGCAGGCGAACCCCTGACGCCCGCCTTCGGCGCAGTTCCCATTGGCGAAAACCCGCGCTACGCTCCTGCGTTCATTCAGCAAAACCACGTCAACGGATACGCGCACCAGTGGAATTTCGGCGTTCAGCGGGAGTTGCCCGCGAACATGCTCTTCGAGATTGCCTATCTTGGCAAGGCAGGCCATAAACTCGGTGGAGACGAATACAACCTCAACGTCATTCCGCTGGTAAATGGCCGCGGACCGGACGTGCAGAGGCAAACCGACCGTCCCTTCCCGCAGTTCGACAACGTACAACATAAGTTCCCACCATGGGGCAACTCCATCTATCACGCGATGAACGCGAAGCTGGAGAAGCGGTTCTCTCATGGCTTGAACTTCCTGATGAATTACACTTTTTCAAAGTTCCTGGACGACGTCGAACCAAAGGGCGAGTTGGGCGGCAGCGGGCTGGACACCGGCATTACGCATCCGGAGTTGAGGCGTTTCGACAGAGCGCCTTCCGGGAACGATATCCGCCACCGCTACATTGTCTCCGGCGTTTACGAATTGCCGTTCGGCAAGGGCCGGCGGTGGGGAATTGGGAACTCCGTGCTCGATCACATTGCTGGCGGCTGGGGTCTCGGCGTAATCGCCGAGTTGCGGTCGGGCGCACCCATCGGAGTGATCGAGCAAACGAACCGCACAAACACCTACTCCACAAACGTGCGTCCAAACCTGCTGCATGACCCTGGACTCAGCCGGGACCGCACCCGCGCCGAAAAACTCGCACAGTGGTTTGACACCACCGCGTATGCCGCGCCCGCCGTGGGAGAGTTCGGTAATGCTCCACGCACCATCGCGGGGCTCGGACCGGGTTATTTCGGACTCGATGCGTCGGTGAACAAAACCTGGAGTTTGACGGAGCGTTACAGGTTGATGTACCGCGCCGATTTCTACAACGCCCCGAACTACCCTGTATTCGCTGCTCCGAATCGTTCCCGCGGGAGCGGGAATTTCGGACGAATCACCGGCACAAGCGGCACCGGCCGGCAGATTCAGATGAGTCTTCGGTTTCAGTTCTGATATGGGGCACTCTTGTCATGAATTGTGGACAAGAGATCGGCGGATACCGGCGGCGATTGCACTGTTCGGCGCTTTGGCGGTGTCCCTTTCCGGCTCCCCGGGCGACTGGCCGGTCTACGGGTACGATGCGGCGGCAACCCGCTATTCGCCTCTGAAGCAGATCAATACGTCAAACGTTGCGCGTCTGCGGCGGGCCTGGACATTCCATGCCGGAAAACCAGGCTCCGAGGCCATCCCCATCGTAGTCGGCGGGGTGATGTACGTGACGGCCACCAACGGCATCTTTGCACTCCAGCCCGAGACCGGAAAGCAAATCTGGCATTTCCCTGCCGAGCAGGTTGCCTTGCGCGGCCTGGCCTACTGGCCCGGCGACAGGAAGACGCATCCGCGTGTATTCGCTGGTGTCAGGGGTGGGATGATTGCGCTCGATGTGACCACCGGCCGGCCGGCGGCGGGTTTCGGCAACGAGGGCTTGCTCGACTTGAGCCAGGGAGTTCTCGACCCGGGCCTCCGGGGGCGCGTTTCACTGCGCTCGCCGCCGGCGGTTTACGGCAGCACCGTGATTACCGGCAGCGTGAACGGAGAAGGGACGCCCTCTCAGGGTCCTTACGGAGACGTCCGGGCATGGGACGCCTACACCGGCAAACTGCTCTGGACCTTCCACACGGTGCCGAGGCCGGGCGAGCCGGGTCATGAAACCTGGCCCCCGGGCGCCTGGAAGAGCCGCTCCGGCACCAATGCCTGGGGCTTTCTTACACTGGATCTCAAGCGGGGGATCGTGTATGTCCCGCTCGGGGCTCCGACTTCGGACTTTTACGGTGCCGACCGCCATGGAAATAACCTTTACGGCAACAGCCTGGTAGCGCTGGACGCCGCCACAGGTAAGCTCAAGTGGTACCAGCAGCTCGTTCATCACGACTTGTGGGATTTCGACCTGGCGGCCCCGCCGATCCTGTTCGATGCCGCTCTCAATGGCCGCGTCGTACCGGCGGTTGCGGAGATCACCAAGATGGGCCTGCTGTTCGTCTTCGACCGCGTGACCGGAGAACCGATTTACGGCATGGAGGAGCGGCCGGTTCCGCAAAGCGCCGTACCGGGGGAGAAGACCGCCGCCACTCAGCCTTTCCCGCTCAAGCCGCCACCGCTCTCGCGTATCACCTTCACCGGGAGCGAGATCTACGACCTGACGCCTGAACACGCCGCGTATTGCCGCGATCTGTTCACGAAAAATCGCATGAAGATCGGCCCGTTGTACGCTCCATTGGGACTCGATGGCAATACACTCACCTTCCCCAGCACGATGGGCGGTGGCAACTGGGGCGGACTGTCGCTCGATCCCACGCTCGGCCTGTTGTTCACCAACGTGAACAACCTGGGACAGTGGGGCCACATGGAGGGGAAAACCGACCCCGCAACCGGGAAATTCACCTATTACCGCACGTCCGAACACGGGCCCTACGCCCGTTTCTGGGACCGGGAAACGCGCATTCCATGTTCAAAACCTCCCTTCGGAGAGCTAGTCGCGGTGGACATTCGGAACGGAGAGATTGCGTGGCGGGTTCCGCTTGGCACGGTCCCCGCGCTCGAAGCGCTCGGCGTCAGGAACACGGGCGCCTTAAACCAGGGTGGTCCGATCACCACTGCGGGCGGGCTCGTCTTCATCGCAGCGACCAACGATGCCCGCTTCCGCGCATTCGAGTCCCGCACGGGACGCTTGCTCTGGGAGCAGTCCATCGATGCAAACGGCCACACCATCCCGATCACATACATGGGCAAAGACGGCAAGCAGTACGTCGCGCTCACCGCCGCCAACGGCGGGGCAAAATTCGGGGGAGTGCCGGGCGATGCAGTGGTAGCTTTTGCGCTGGGACCAGAGGAGGCGCCGCGCCCCACGTCCACGGCTTCGCAGCCTACAGTACCCGCCCACACCGCGCGTCCGATTCTGTTGCCGGAAGGTTCGGGTAAGGAACTACTCCAGCGGACCTGCGGAACCAGTTGCCATAAACTCGACGCCGTTACCGGCGTGCGCCGCACGCGTGACGAGTGGGCCGCCATGGTCGATTACATGATCTCGCTCGGAGCGCGCGCGAATCGGGACGAAGTGAAGCTATTGGTCGATTACCTGGCGCAGCACTGCGGGAAATAGGATCTGATCATCCTTGACCGGCAGACCAAATCAGCATATTATCGATAACGGTAGCGAGCCCTAACGGAACGACTGATGAGATTTGAGAGAACAATGATCGTTGCACTGGCATGCGCGCTGCTGCTAGCAGCGGCATCTTTTGCTCAGGAGGCACCCCGGAGGGAGCAGGCCGGGCCGATGGACCAGTTATTGCTGAAGGACTACAAGCCCGAGGTCTCGCTGGTCGTGCCCCAAACACGCGTGCCGAAAGCGAAATACGCCGCGATTGATGCTCACTCTCATGCCTACATGCGCACGCCGGAGCAGATCGCTGCATGGGTGCGCACGATGGACGAAGCGGGGGTGGAGACGACGGTCATCCTGACCGGCGCTACGGGTGCCAATTTCGACAAACTCGTCGAGCTGTTCTTGAAACCGTATCCCGATCGTTTCCAGCTTTATTGCGGCATCGACACCAGCAACCCCGAGGCGCCGGACTATCCCGAACGCGCCGTTGCCGAACTGGTCCGCTGCTTCAGAAAAGGCGCACGCGGAGTAGGCGAGGTCTCAGATAAAGGATCCGGAATAGCTCGGGGACAGGCTGTACCTCCAGAGCGGAGGCTGCATGTCGACGATCCGCGGCTGGATCCATTTTGGGCGAAGTGTGGAGAACTCAAGCTTCCCGTGAACTTGCACATCGCGGATCATCCATCCGCGTGGCGGCCGCCAGATCAACGGCAGGAACGGACGCCAAACTTCCAACGCTACAACCAATGGGGCCGCAACGTTCCGGGTTACGAAGAACTACTTGCTAAGAGCGAGCGGCTCCTGCAAAAGCAACCGCACACGACTTTCATTCTCTGTCACCTCAGAAACCAGGGGAATGATCTCGCCGCATTGGCCGGCATTCTCGACCGGTATCCAAATCTCTATGTCGACATATCTGCTCGTCATTACGAAGTCGGACGGCAGCCCAGGACTGCCGCTAAGTTTCTGACGAGATACTCGAATCGGGTATTGTTCGGCACCGATCTATCTCCGACCAAGGAGATGTACGAAGGGTGGTGGCGTCTGCTCGAGACTGCCGACGAGTTTATCCCTGGACCGAATTGGTGGCGTCATTACGGGCTCGAATTACCGGATTCGGTGCTCGAGCCTCTATATCGCGGAAACGCCAAACGCATCTTAAATTGGCAGGAAGTGAACATCAAAGCGTCGCGTTGACAAAGAAAGGAGACGCACCGTG
>DASTMK010000096.1:0-4734 GCA_035714225.1 Bryobacteraceae bacterium
GTGGAAGCAGTGAAGAAGTTGGAGAGCGAGGTCCGCACGGGGAAGATCCCGGAGGAGCCGGACCCGGTCGCACGATCGAAAAAGATTTTCCTGCTGTGCCTGGGGGTGGCCTATAGCCGTTTTAAAGATGCGCTGGAGCAGGAACAGGAAGTGCTGGCGGGCCTGTCGGATCTCGCGATGCAGGCCTACGCGATGGAATCCGCAACGCTGCGGGCGGCCAGGACGAAGTCCGCCGGTGAGATGGCTCGCGTATTTGTTCAGGACGGCATGGCGCAAATGGATAACACCGCGCGCGACATACTGGCGGCGTGTCTCGAAGGAGAGCCTCTTCGAGCCACAGCCGGAGTGCTCCACCGCTTTGCCAAGGTCGAACTTGTGAACGCGGTCGAGCTGCGGCGGCGCATCGCTTCCAGGCTGCTCGAAGCCGGAAAGTACGTGGTCGATTAGCGTGCATCCGGCGGCCGCGAAACCTCGCATCGTTGTGCTGGTGGGACTGCCCGGGTCCGGCAAATCATCATACGCTAGGGAACGCAACCTGCCGGTGCTTTCCTCCGATCATATTCGGGAACTGCTTGTGGACGACGCGACGAACCAGTCCATTCACGGGCTGGTGTTCGCCACGTTGAGAAGTTTGCTGCGCCGGCGAATCGAGTTGGGGCAGCCCGAAACCTATATTGACGCAACGAACCTTACACGCAAGGAACGGCGGGCATACATCAAGATGGGCGAATTCTACGGCTGCGTGGTGGACGCCATTTTCTTCGATGTGCCGGTGGAGGTGTGCCGGGAACGAAACCGGGCGCGGTCGCGCGTGGTGCCGGATGAAGCGCTGCTTGCGATGGCCGCGAAGTTGAGACCGCCGGAAGCGAGCGAGGGCTTCTCAAATATCCTGGTGGTTCGGGACCGGCCGCGGCCGCTTCCAGAGCCGTAGCGCGAATGCCCAGGCAGCAGCGGGAATGAGGACGATCAAACCCGTGTAGGCGGCCAGCTCCTGCGGTGTCAATCCGACATCGATAAGCACTCCGGACGTATAGCTGACCGTGGACATGGCGAGCATACCGAAGGCGAATTCCGCGGAAAAGACGCGACCGCGAAAGCGGTCCGCAGTCTGGAGCTGGAGTAGCGTGGTGGAGAAAACCCATATAATGGAGCCGCCGGCGTAAGCGAGCACCACGGTAGCGCACGCAGTCCACAGAGAACCGGCGGCGGAGAGCAGCAGGTAGCCGAGCGAACCGGTGAGGAAGCCAAGAAGGATACCGAGCCGCAGCCGGGATTCAACGCGGCCCGACCAGTAGCCACCCACGATGGGGCCGAGGAGCGCTCCTACTCCACGCGATGCCATCAGCAGGCTCATGCCCAGCATTCCTCCGCGCTGCGGGTCAAGACCCTCCATGTGGATGGGAAAGACGCGCTCTCCCAAAACCGGCAGGATCACCCAATGCGATCCCATCAGTCCCAGCCCGCACTTGACGAACATTGTCGCCAGCAGACGCGCATCGTGCTTCACGTAACGTATGCCATCCAGAATGGGCGTGAAATCGGCCAGGTCGCGCATTCGTAGCGGCGGGAGCATCGCAAGGTGAGGTTCCGAAAATTCCATCCGGCGAAGCACCAGGGCGGACACAACGAACGTGAGTCCGTTCACGAGAAATACCGTCGTCCGGCCGAACAGCGCCGCGATAGCACCGCCCAGCGCGGCTCCTATGGCGAGATTGAACGACCAGGTCATGGAGGACAGCGCGTTCGCCACAATTACTTCTTTGCCGGTTGTGATGTTCGGAATGACTGCATTTCGTCCGGGCTCGAACAAAGCCCACATGCAGGTTTCGAGAAGAAGCAGGATGTACAGGAACCAGATCATCTCCGGCCCGCGCACCAGCAACATTCCCAATACGATGACCGCACGGAAGCAGTCGGCGAAGATCATGACTTTTTTGCGGCTGAGCCGGTCATTGATCACACCGGCGGCGGGCGCGATGAAAAATTGCGGCAGAACCTGAAGGACAAAAGCGGTCGCCACGGACTTGGCGCTTCCGGTGTACTCGAACAGCAGGCTGTACACCGCCACCGAGTAGAGCCAATCTCCCAGTTCGCTGATAATCTGTGCCAGCCACAGGAGCCTGAAATTCCGGTTCGTGCGAATCAGGCGTCCGTAGGCTGAAAGCGAAACCGGGTTCGCGGTCATCTAGGAGAGGGTATACAGGCCCATTCTCTTCTTTACGAGTTCGACGGTAGCGTCGGCGATCGGGGCTACTCGCGCCGCGCCTTCGCGAAGAATGGAGGCGACATATCCGGCCTCCGACGTGATCTCGCGGTACCGCTTTTGAAACGGCTCCAAATGGGAGATAACCATTTCCGACACCTGCTTCTTCAAATCTCCGTAACGCATCCCGGCGAAGTGCTTCTTCATCCGGTCCTCCGGCCATTCGCTGAACGCCTGAAAGATGCCGAGGAGGTTCTCGACGCCGGCGCCGAGATTCTCGAAATCGACCGCGGGCAGCGAATCGGTTGTTGCGCGCATGATTTTCTTTTTGGCCTGCGCCGGCGGATCCAGAAGCGCCACGGCATGCCCGGAGCCGGAAGCGGACTTGCTCATTTTCTTCTCGGGGTCGTCCAGGCCCATCACACGCGCACCCACGGTAGGAAGGTGCGTTTCGGGCATCACGAACGTGTCGCCGTAAAGCGAGTTGAACCGCTGTGCCACGTCGCGTGTGAGTTCCAGGTGCTGCCGCTGATCCTCTCCCACGGGCACAATGGCAGCCTGGTACAGAAGGATGTCGG
This sequence comes from Bryobacteraceae bacterium, assembly GCA_035714225.1. Classification (GTDB taxonomy): domain Bacteria; phylum Acidobacteriota; class Terriglobia; order Bryobacterales; family Bryobacteraceae; genus CAADGY01. The sequence continues at coordinate 2,782 of DASTMK010000096.1, forward strand.
CGGCCATCAATACCGGATATTGCAGCAGCCCGTCGCCCACGGTCTCCTGCGATTCGGCCTTCATCTTATACTGTGTCATGCGCTCCAGCCAGCCCACCGGAGTAACGCAGGTCAGCAGCCAGGCCAGCTCGGCGTGCGCCGGCACGGAGGACTGCACCATAATGGCGCAGTGCTTTGGATCAATGCCCGAGGCCAGGAAAATCGCCGCGATCTCTTCGATTTTGGCGCGCAGCGCGGCAGGCTCCTGGTATACGGTGATGGCGTGAAGGTCTACGATGCAGAAAATGCTCTCGTAATCGTACTGGATCCGGACCCAGTTCTTGAGAGCGCCAAGGTAATTTCCAATGTGAAGGTCACCGGATGGTTGGACCCCCGAGAAAACTCGTGCTTTCATGCTAATAAGAGACGAAGTTTTATCCTACGTGATGGCGGCCTCCAAAACAAATAACATCGAATTTGAAAAGTGGGTCTACGGCGGGGACGCGCTTGGGAGGGCCGACGGCCGTGTCGTGCTTGCGCCGTTTGTCCTGCCGGGCGAGACCGCCGAAGTCCGGGTGACCGAGGAAAAACCAGGTCTCGTGCGGGCGTTTCCCGTCAGCATCAGCATACCGAGCCCGGAGCGCGTGGAGGCTCCGTGCCCCTACTTCGGCCGCTGCGGCGGGTGCCATTACCAGCATGCCCCCTACGAATATCAGGTGAAACAGAAAAGGGAGATTCTGCTCGAAGCCTTGCGGCGTATCGGGAAGATCGAAGCGGCGCCCGGGATCGGTGTGGTAACGGGGGAGCCGTGGCAATACCGCAATCGCGCCCAGTTCCACATCGCGGTGGGCGAAGTTGGATATCTGCAAATGCGCTCCCACCGGCTGTGTCCGGTGTCGCACTGCCCGATCTCTTCGCCGAAGATCAATGAGGCCCTGGCCAAAATTCGCGAAATGATGCGGGAGCGCCGCTGGCCGAAATTCGTTCGCACCCTGGAACTCTTTACGAACGAGGAGAGCGTTCAGGTAAACGTTCCGGAGACTTCGCAACCCGTCGCACGATCGTTCTTCGAATGGTGCCAGGAGCGCATTCCGGGAGCGACGCACCAGGCCATCGAATACCGCGCGGCAGGCGAAGTATACCGTGTTGGCTACCGGTCGTTCTTTCAGGTGAACCGCTTTCTGATTGACCGGCTGATGGACTCGGCGCTTCAGGGAGCGGAGGGCGCGCACGCGCTGGACCTGTTTGCGGGCGTCGGACTTTTCAGTCTGCCCTTGGCGCGACGTTTCGGAAGGGTTACAGCAGTGGAGTCTGGTGCAAGCGCGGTGAAAGACCTCGAGTTCAACGCACGGAATGCCGGCGTAACCGTCGCCATCCAACGGGCGGTAGTGGAAGAATTTCTGTCCGGCTACGCGGAGCCGCCGGATTTCATTCTGGCCGATCCACCGCGCGCCGGTTTGGGAAAACACGTGGTGCGGCATCTGCTGCGATTGCGCGCGCCGCGGCTGACGATTGTCGCTTGCGATCCGGCGACGCTGGCTCGCGACCTGTCAGCGCTCATCGAGGGTGGTTACCGGATAGAGCGAATGGAGATGGTTGATCTGTTTCCACAAACCTTTCACATCGAGACAGTGGCCGCGCTTACCCTGCGATGAAAACAACAATCGTTCTCTCCACTCCTGCGGGCATCGCTCTGTTACTCGCACTATCCGCGGCTGCCTTCGCCGCGGGCCACCACCCGGTGTTTCGAGTGGATACCTCCAATCCAACCGTGGACAAGCCGCAATCGAAGACCTGGTATGCGGAAGGATCCTGGTGGGCGCTGCTTCCGCGCAAGTCCGGTCCCTCGTTGTGGCAGCGGACGCCATCCGGATGGCACGAGCGTCGGGAGATTACCCGGAGTCTGAGCGGGCTTCCCGGACGCGCCGACGTCTGGTTTGATAAGGACGGCGCGACAGCCGTTGTTGTAAAGGA
>DASTMK010000097.1:0-5790 GCA_035714225.1 Bryobacteraceae bacterium
ACGCCTGGTAACAATTCTGTTCACTGCCGAACCTCCAGGGTGGTGTCCGCCGGCTCCTGCTTCGAACTGAGAGCCTGATGGATGGCCTCCGCCGCCACCCGTCCATCACGCATCGCCAGAATCACTGTCGATCCACCGCGAACCACATCGCCTCCGGCAAACACCATCGGCAGGTTGGTCTGTCCGGTTTCTGTGACGACGATCTTTCCGCGGTTCGTGATCAACTGCGGCGTGGCCCGCTGCAAGGTCGGATTAGGCGCCTGTCCGATCGCAGCAACCACCGTGTCCACCGGAATGCGATATTCTGAGCCCGGCACCGGTACGGGCGCGGGCCGCCCGGACGAATCCGGCTCGCCTAACTCCATCCGAATGCACTCCATCTCGCGAACGCATCCGCGCTCATCGCCGAAGAGACGGACGGGGGCGGCGAGAAAGGAGAAGTGAATGCCTTCCTCCTCAGCATGCTCAATCTCTTCCAGGCGCGCCCGCAGTTCCTTGCGGCCACGGCGGAACAGGATAGTGGTCTCGCTACCCAGCCGCTTGGCCCACCGCGCGGCGTCCATCGCGGAATTGCCACCTCCAATAACAACGGTATGCTTGCCAACCCGTACGGGCGTTTCGGCACCCTCCTTATAAGCACGCATGAGATTGATACGCGTCAGAAACTCGTTGGCCGTGTACACGCCAATCAGATTTTCGCCGGGGATATTCAGCAACCACGGAAGACCGGCGCCCGTTCCGATAAAGATCGCCTCGAATCCCTCGTCAAACAGCTCCTGCACGGTGGCGGTCCGGCCGACGATAAAATTCGTTTCGAACTCGACGCCCATCTCCTTCAGACGTTCGATTTCCGCATTCAGGATTTCACGAGGCAGGCGGAAAGGCGGAATTCCGTAGGCCAGGACACCGCCCAGCTCGTGCAGAGCCTCGAAAATCGTAACGCGGTAATTCTTGCGGACCAGGTCGAACGCCGCAATCATCGAGGCGGGTCCGCTACCTACCAGCGCGACACGAGGACCGGTTGGTTTAGGGAGCTTCCCATGTCCATCCGATCCGAGCTGCCGATTATAGTCGGCCGCGAAGCGTTCCAGCGATCCGATTGCGACCGGATCCAGCTTCCGGCCCAGCAGGCATGCGTCTTCACAGAACAGTTCATGCTGGCATACGCGCCCGCATACGCCGGGAAACGGGCTTTGCTCCGAGATTTTTTCGAATGCGCCATGGCAATCGCCCGATACCATCCGGTAAATGAAACTCTTGATATCGATATGCAGCGGACAGGCAGTCACACAAGGCGCGTCTTTACAGTTCAGGCAACGAAGAGCTTCAATCCCAGCCTGTTCCGTTGTGAAGCCAAGCGCTACTTCCTGCGGCGTCGATGCACGCAACTTAGGATCGAGTACTGGTAGCTCCTGACGGGGCGCCTTCGGGTTGCGTTTTGGGCGGGTTTCCCCCATTTGTGCGTCAAATCCCCCTATTTTCAAGCAAAATACTTCTAATCCAGTCAGACGTGCAGTTCGTATTCCATTGGTGCGCACCCCGCGTCTAAAGATTTTCGAATCTTCAACACTTTTGCTCCGGCTCAGGAGAAACGCAGAACAAAATCGCGTACTGTTCCTTTACTTTCAAACATATATGGTGTTACGCTAAATTTCTCATAATGCGTACAGTCGACGTGATCCAGCGGAAGAGAGATGGCGAAGAGCTGAGCCCCGAGGAAATCACCTACCTCGTGGACGGCTATACGCGCGGGGAGATCCCCGACTATCAGATGGCTGCGTTTCTGATGGCCGTCTTCCACTCCGGCATGACCGACCGCGAAGTCAGTGCCTTAACCGAAACAATGATTACGTCCGGTGAGACTGTGGACCTGTCGGATATACCGGGGATCAAAGTCGACAAACATTCGACCGGAGGTGTCGGCGACAAAACGAGTTTGATCGCGGCGCCGCTTGCTGCCTCGGCCGGCGCTGTCGTCCCGATGATTTCTGGCAGGGCCCTGGGGCACACCGGCGGTACGCTGGACAAACTCGAATCGATACCGGGGTTCCGGACGAATCTCACCATCGACGAATTTCGCGAACAGTTGCATCGCACCGGCCTTTGCTTTATCGGCCAGACACCGCAGGTCGCTCCGGCAGACGGGAGGTTCTACGCGCTGCGGGATGCAACCGCGACGGTCGAATCCATCCCGCTCATTGCCTCGTCGATCATGTCGAAGAAGATCGCGATGGGCATCGACGCGCTTGTGCTGGATGTGAAAGTCGGCTCCGGCGCGTTTATGAAAAGGCAGGTGGATGCCAGACGGCTGGCACAGATGATGGTAGGTATTGGCCGCCGGGTGGACAAACGGGTACAGGCGCTGATCACCGATATGAATCAGCCGCTTGGTTTCGCCGTGGGAAACGCCCTGGAAGTGATGGAAGTTTCCCAGACTTTGCAAAACGCCGGTCCCACCGATCTCACGCGGCTATCTCTCGAATTAGCGGCCCGGATGATTCATCTCGGCAAGCAGGCGCAAACCATCGAGGAAGCGCGCGAGATTGCGCAGAGCAAGCTGCTGGATGGTTCCGGTTACCGCAAGTTTAAAGAGGTGATCGAGGCGCAGGGCGGCAATCCGCAGGTGCTCGACCGGTTTGAGTTGTTGCCGAATGCCACCGGAGTACGCGAGATCACGTCTCCACGCGCGGGCTATGTCACCGCCATTGATGCCGGCGATATCGGGCGCGCTTCCGCCATGATTGGAGCCGGCCGCGATACGAAAGAGGACACCATCGACCCGGCTGTCGGTGTCATCCTCGAAGTGAAAACAGGCCAGAAGATTGACGCCGGCTCGGTGCTTTGCCGGTTGTATCACACCCGCGAAGACGACCTGGACGAGGGCGCACAGCTTGTGGAGGACGCTTTCCGCATCTCTACAACCATGCCGGAAGAGCGCGCACTCATCCTGGAAGTCGTCAGTTGAAATAGCGCTCCCGATGGGCCGCTTCACAGGGCTGCTCGGAATCGCCATCATTCTGGCTACGGCGTATCTGTTCTCGACGAACCGCCGCGCCATTCGCCCCCAACTTCTTCTGTGGGGCCTCGGCCTCCAGTTTGTTGTCGCCTTCCTGGTATTGCGGACCGGCTTCGGCTGGTTGTTTCAGGCTGCCAGCACCGGAGTGAACGCTTTGCTCGAATTTGCGGAGACAGGCAGCCAGTTCGTATTTGGTCCGCTTGGCGCGAAATCCGGTCCCTTCGGAGTCGTCTTCGCTTTCCAGGTGCTGCCCATCGTCATCTTCATCGCTTCGTTTTTCTCGATCCTGTACTACTTCGGCGTCATGCAGATTTTCGTGCGCGCCATGGCCGTCGTGATGCAGCGCGTCATGGGCGCCAGCGGAGCTGAATCCACCAATGTCGCCGCCAGCATCTTCATGGGGCAGACCGAAGCTCCTCTTACCGTGCGTCCGTTCCTGGCCGGTATGACACAGTCCGAGCTATTCACGATCATGACCAGCGGGATGGCACATGTCTCGGGAGCGGTGATGGCCGCATATGTGAAAATCGCCGGCGTCGATATCAAGCACCTGCTCACCGCTGTGATTATGACCGCACCCGCAACCATTCTGCTCGCCAAGATGCTGATGCCGGAAACGGAAAAACCGGAGACCGCGGGCAACGTGAAAATCGATGTGGAACGGCCCGGCGTGAATGTGATCGATGCGGCCGCGCGTGGAGCCGGCGAGGGACTTCACCTGGCGTTGAACATCGGTGCAATGCTCATTGCGTTCCTCGCGCTGATCGCCATGGCGAACGGAATTCTCGGCTGGGTTCACAGCCTTCCCTGGATGGGCTGGCTGCCGCCGACGCTTCAGCAGATCTTCGGATACATCTTCTCTCCCGTTGCCTGGGTGCTTGGGGTAAGTTGGAAAGATTCGATGGCGATCGGCAATCTCCTGGGCACGAGACTGGTGCTGAATGAATTTGTCGCGTTCCTGGAACTCGCACCGCTGAGGGAGCAACTCGATCCGCGATCGTTTGTCATTGCGACCTATGCCTTGTGCGGGTTCGCAAACTTCAGCTCCATTGCCATCCAGATCGGCGGTATCGGGGCACTGGCGCCCAGCAGGAAATCGGATCTGGCTCGGCTCGGATTGAAAGCCGTCGCGGCGGGTACCATGGCGAATTTTATGTCCGCCTGTATCGCGGGGATGCTGTTGTGAGCATAGCCGGAGCGCTTCAGTTCCTGGAATCCCGCATCCAGATCCGCCCGCGCGTAGCGGTGGTGCTCGGCAGCGGCCTGGGTGGATTTGCGGACGAGCTCACGGATGCCATTGCGATTCCGTACGACGAGATTCCCGGCTGGCCGCGGTCGACAGCGGTAGGACACGCGGGTCAACTGGTGTTCGGCAAGCTGGGCGCGGTCGACGTTGCCGTGATGTCCGGACGCGTGCATCTGTACGAAGGCTACACACAGTATCAGGTGACGCTTGGTGTGCGGGTGCTGGGACGCCTGGGGGTGCGCTCTCTTGTTTTAACCAACGCCGCGGGAGGCATTCATCCCGAATACCGGCGCGGCGCCCTGGTGTTGCTGAACGATCATATCAACCTGCAAGGTTCGAACCCGCTGGTGGGACCCAACGACGATTCTCTCGGCCCGCGTTTTCCCGATATGACCGAAGCCTACTCCGCCGAATTTCGGGAGTTGGCGCGGCAAGTGGGCGACGAACAGGGCATACCTCTCAAGGAGGGAGTCTATGCCGCCCTCCTGGGCCCCAGTTACGAGACACCCGCGGAGATCCGCTTCCTGCGCACCATCGGAGCGGACTTGGTAGGCATGTCCACCGTACCCGAAGTCATCGTGGCGAATCACACGCGCATGCGGGTGCTGGCGATTTCCTGTGTGACAAATATGGCCGCGGGCATCCTGCCGCAGAAGATCTCGCATGAGGAGGTGCTCGAAACCGGCCGCGAGATTCGCGAGACGTTGATCCGTTTTCTAAAGGCGCTACTTGCACGCGTAGGAGAGCGATGGACGGACTGACGGCAGCGGCGCTTGCAGCCCGCGAGAACGCGCTCGCGCCATTCTCAGGCTTTCGTGTCGGCGCGGCCGTGGAGGACGACAGCGGCCGCATTCACACCGGCTGCAATATCGAGAACGCAAGCTTCGGCCTGACAATCTGTGCCGAACGCGTGGCCGTTTTTAAAGCGTTGTCGGAAGGATCGCGAGCCTTTCGCCGCCTGGCGGTAGCCGCGGATACAGATCGACTGACACCGCCATGCGGAGCCTGCCGCCAGATTCTATGGGAGTTTTGCGGGAACATTGAGGTGGTGCTGGTGAATCTCGCCGGCAGCACGGAATCTCACCGGATGAGAGACCTTCTGCCGGAGCCCTTCGATGCTTCGTTATTGCGTTAGCCTCCTCGTTGCCGTCACGGTCTTCGCGTCCGAGCCCGCCGATTGGGTGATCACGGCGCGGTACGTAGTCACGATGAATCCGGGCCGGGAGGTGATTGAAGACGGCGCTGTGGCGGTTAACGGAGCGGCGATTGCCGCCGTGGGGAAGCGCGCCGAAATCGAGCGGCGCTTTGATGCGCGGAAGAGACTGGACCGTCCGGACGCGCTCATCGCTCCCGGCCTCATCAACACGCACACGCATGCGGCGATGTCGCTGTTTCGCGGCATCGCGGACGACCTGCGGCTTCAGGACTGGCTCGAGAAATACATCTTCCCGGCCGAAGCGAAAAATGTCTCGTCCGAGTTTGTACGGTGGGGCACGAAACTCGCCTGTCTCGAAATGATGCTTTCCGG
>DASTMK010000098.1:0-6435 GCA_035714225.1 Bryobacteraceae bacterium
TGGAGGAACTGGCCGCGGCGGTCCATGGCGTGGCGGATGAGCTTGGGCGTCCGGCATACGTGATTGCCGAGAGCGATCTGAACGACAACCGGCTGGTGCGGCTTCCTGCTGACGGAGGGTACGGGCTGGACGCGCAGTGGAACGACGATTTTCATCATTCGCTGCACACACTGCTCACGAAGGAAACAAGCGGCTACTATGCCGACTTTGGCGGCCTCGATCATCTGGAACGGGCGATCGCCGAAGGATTCGTCTATGCCGGGCAGTACTCCTGCTATCGCGGCCGGTGCCACGGAACGTCTTCGGTGGATCTCGCGGCCGATCGCTTCATCGTCTTCTCGCAGAATCATGACCAGATTGGCAATCGAATGATGGGCACCCGCCTCGCGAACATGATCAGCTTCGAAAGCGCGAAACTGGCTGCCGGGGTGGTGCTGCTGTCCCCATTCATCCCGCTGCTGTTCATGGGCCAGGAGTATGCCGAGACGGCACCCTTTCTCTACTTCGTAAGCCATACGGACCCCGATCTGGTGCGGGCTGTGCGGGAGGGGCGCAAGGACGAATTCGCTGCGTTTGCGTGGCAGGGTGAGCTACCGGACCCGCAAGCTGAAGAGAGCTTCCTCCAATCGAAGCTCAATCCTTCGTTGCGCAACACGGGCCGCCATCGCGTGATGTGGGAGTTCTACCGGAATTTGATAGAACTGCGAAAGAGCACCACGGCCCTTGCGGTGCTCGATAAAAACTCCCTCGAGCTGAGCCGCTTCGATGACAGCTTATCTCTCGCCATGCGCCGCTGGGCGCAGCAGGACCAGGCGCTCGTCGTCTTCGGTTTCAGCGAATCCGAACAGACAATTCAGGTGGCGCTGCCGCCCGGAACGTGGTCCAAAGCGCTGGATTCCGCGGGTACGGAGTGGATGGGGACCGGAAGCACCGCGCCGGAGCATCTCGAATCCAATGGCGCGGCCACCTTCCGTCTTCGCGGCGAAAGCTTTGTGGTTTACCGGTTGAAGGCTTCCGGATAGTTCGGCGAATAGGTCTGCCTCTCCGGCCGCAGCCCCAACTTTCCGTTGACCACCCAAGGGTCGCCCCGGACGGCAAGATAGTTTATCATCTTGTCGCGCCACGTCTTCAACTCGCCTGAGCTGCCAACATCGCCCGCGAGATTTTTCATCTCATGCCGGTCGGATTCCAGGTTGAACAACTGCTCCTCTCCGTCGCGCGCGTGAAAAATATATTTCATGCGGCCGTCGGTCAACGCGCTCCAGTGGTTCTCGGGACTGTAGCAGACGTCGTGTTCCAGATCGATTTCGCTGCGCCATTCCTTACCGCCGTTTTTTACCAGCGATAGCAGGCTGGCTCCATCGAGCGGTCGCGCGGGGCTGGAGCCCGCGGCATCCAGAAAAGTAGGCAGCAGATCTCGCAATTCGACGGGGTTTGCCATCACCTGTCCCCGTTTTGCGGAAAGCATTCCAGCAGGCCAGCGCATCAGCATCGGAACGCGGGCGGACGGCTCATAAGCGTACGACTTGCGCCAGAGATTGTGATCGCCGGTCATGTCGCCGTGGTCCGACGTGTAAAGGATCAGCGTCTCTTCCAACATGCTGCGCTTCTCCAGCGCATCGAGAATTCTGCCGATCTGTTCATCGATGAAACTGACGGAGCCGTAGTAGCCCTGCCGTGAACTCCGAACCTGCGCGGGCCTCAGGTTGCCGCGCCAGATATCGTAACGATCGCTGTTGCGTTCGCGGTACCGCCCGGCCCAGGGTGCGACATGCGCTTCCGGGAGGTCCGCATCGGCATACAGGTCCATGAATCGCTGCGGCGGATCGTAAGGCGAATGCGGGCGGGCGAACGAGACTTTCAGAAAAAACGGCTCCGGGCGGCGATACCCTTCGAGGAAGCGCACTGCGCAGTCGCCGGTCCATCGCGTCGGGTGCAGCCGTTCGGGCAATACGTAAGCTTTGGCCGGATAGTCGTTCCATCCGATTCCGGTCGCATCGGGATCGAGACCCGGCGCTTCCGACCAGAACCACGCGCGATAGTCGCTTCGGAAATCCGGCGATTCCGCGCGTCCGGATTCATCCAATAGCACCTGGTGGAATCCGTGCGAATTGCGTTGCGGGTGCCAGTGCATCTTGCCGATACCCATCGTGTAGTAGCCCGCCTCCCGCATGGCGCGCGGCATCTCGACGGGATACTTTTCGGCAACACGCCCGTAGCCGAGCATGCCGTGGTTCCATGGGGACATGCCTGTCAGCAACCCGGCTCGTGCGGGAGTGCAAGTCGGAGTGGAGGAATAGGCGCAGCGGAAGCGCACGCCCCCGGCAGCGATGCGGTCCAGGTTTGGTGTGCGAACAGCGCGATTGCCATCGGCGCCCAGACAATCGCCGCGATGCTGGTCGGCCATCAGGAAGAGTACGTTCGGCCGCTTCGCGGCGGCGACCCCGCGTCTCGAAAGAATTCCGAACGCACCGGCCTTCAGGAGCCCTCGTCGGGTAAGTTCCATCCGTCCCATAATAAAAAACCCGGAGACGGCTGTCCCCGGGTTTGGGTGTCGAAGCGCGGCGGCTTATTCCTGGTTGTCCTTCCACTCCTCGTACCAGGCCATCTGAATGCCTTCCAGCTTGCCTTCGGTCGAGAGAGCGGGATCGTCGCTGAAGCCGCTAAGCTCGGTAATCCATCTGTGCATGTCGGTGAAACGAACTGTCAGAGGATCCAGGTCCGGGTACTTGTCGTATAGGGCCAGTGCGATGTTCTCGGTATCGTCCCAGGTCAGTTTGGCCATCAGATCTTGGTTCCTTTCAGAGCGCTCCGGACGGCGGTGTTCATCATGTTCTCCGCCAGTTTCATCGTGACCGTATTCAGCTTGTCGATCTGCGCCCGAATGAGCAGGTGATCGTCCGCATGGTACGCCATCAGGAGTTCATTCACCGCCCGTTCGATCCGGCCGCGTTCTTCGTCATCCAGCTCTAGCCAGGCTTCGTTCTCGCGAGCCTTTTCGACGGCTGTCAGGATGGTATCGGCTTCCACCTGGGCCTCCCGGACCTGCCGTGCCTTGAAGTCCTCCTCGGCCAGGTCGACGGATTCGCGAATCATCGCTTCCACCTGTTCGTCGGTGAGCCCATAAGACGGCTTCACTTCCATCGACTGCTCTTTCCCTGTTCGGATGTCCCGCGCGGTGACGTTCAGAATGCCGTTGGCGTCGATGAGAAATCGAACCTCGATACGGGCCATTCCGGCCGGCATGGGATCGATGTCTTTCAGATCGAACCTGGCGAGACTGCGGCAATCCCGCGCGAGTTCGCGCTCGCCCTGGACAACATGAATCAGAACATTGCGCTGGCCCTCGACGGCGGTGGTAAACACCTCCGTGGCACTGGCGGGAATGGTGGAGTTGCGATGGATCAGCTTGGAAACGACTCCGCCCATGGTCTCGATGCCCAACGAGAGCGGAGTCACGTCCAGCAGCAGTTTATCGGTTACATCGCCGGCCAGGATCGCCGCCTGCACCGCCGCGCCGAGTGCCACCACCTGTTCCGGATTCAACTCCGTGTGCGGTTTGGCGCGAAAGAGTTTCTCGACGGCCTGACGCACCAGCGGAATACGCGTCGAGCCGCCAACCAGCACCACTTCATCGATCTGTTCAACGTTCAACCCGGCATCGTGAATGCAGTTGCGGCACGGAGCGAGGGTCCGGTCCACAATCGGCGTAATGAGCTGTTCGAACAACTCGCGAGTCAACTCCCGTTCGTACTTCTTACCGTGATACTCCAACCGGATGCTGGTCGCCGGAACCGTGGAGAGTTGTTCCTTTGCTTCGATGACAGCCCGCCGCAGCAACTGAATCGCCTCGTGATTCCTGGAAAGATCCTCACCCCATTCCGCGGCGGTATCTTCCAGAGCGATCCGGAGCAACAGATTGTCGATATCGTCTCCGCCCAGATGCGTGTCGCCATTAGTCGCCAGGACTTCGAAGATCCCCTGGTGCAGTTTGAGAATGGAGATATCGAAGGTGCCGCCACCCAGGTCGTAGACGGCGACGATTCCCTCTTTCCGTTTGTCCAGGCCGTAGGCCAGCGCCGCGGCCGTCGGCTCGTTTACCAGGCGCAGGACTTCCAGCCCGGCGATTCGTCCCGCATCCTTCGTCGCCTGCCTTTGAGCATCGTTGAAGTACGCCGGCACGGTGATCACCGCCTGTGTCACCCGCTCGCCGAAATAGGCTTCGGCATTGGTTTTCAACTGCCGCAGAATTTGTGCGGAGATCTCCGGGGGAGTAAACGTGCGATCGCCAAGTTCAATCTGAATTACCGCGTCACTCGCACTGGCGATGTGAAAAGGGAACAACCGGAGTTCGTCCTGCACGTCTCCGGCTCCTTTCCCCATGAGCCGCTTCACGGAGTACACGGTACGTTCCGGGTCGGTGAGCAGCATTTGCCGAGCCTCGTTGCCGGCCACCAACTCGCCCGTGCCGGAAAGCGAGACAACGCTCGGTACGATGAGCGAACCTCCGGCATCCGGGATCACCTTGGGCGCGGTCAGATCCATATACGCCACGAGGCTGTTGGTTGTGCCCAGGTCGATGCCGACTACTCGCGACCTCGCCGGCTGTCCAAAATCGATTTGAAACATGGAAGACATGTGAATTCACGCCGCTGAAGCCGCGAGTTCTTTTTCCACTTCGCTCACCAGGTTCCGGATGTACTTGCGCCTGTTCAGTACGCCGCGTATTTCCGCCAGCGCTTCCCTGTCGCCCGTTGTGTCGTAACGGCGGAATAAGTCGCTCAATCGGCTATCGGCTTCGTCCTGCATCGCTACAAACCGCGCATGTGCCTCGCACAACTGCGGGCGCGCCGAAGAGTCGCCGCTGCGGAGCTCTTCAAGCGCCATGTTCAACTCGAATACCTCTTCCAGCAGTTCCGGCGGAACGTTCTCCGAACGCTGTTCGCCGATGTTGAAACCCTCTTCTTTGAGCACGTACTCGGCCCGCGAGACGTGATCCCGCAGAACGCGGTAAGCGTCATTGAGAATCGCCGTTGCCTCGAGAGAGTACTGCCGTTCCTTCGGCGTTCGCCGAAGATAGCGGTCTGGGTGAAGCAGGCGGCTAAGGTTGTAAAAGCGGTCCCGCAGATCCTTCGAATCGAGAGAAAGCCTGCGCTCCAACCCGAGAAATCGATAGTAATCCGGCGTGGGCCGCTGCAACGAATTACAGAATTGGCAGAACAGCGACTCGTGCTGGGGATGTCCACATTGCCAGCAGGCTTCCATCAGGCTGAAAACGACGTTCCGCAGCCGCAACTTTTCTTTGCGTTTGGATTCTCGAACACGAAGCCGGACTGGATGATGGACTCCTTATAATCAAGCGTCATCCCATCCAGATACACCATGCTCTTCGGATCGATGAACACCTCTACGCCATCGAACTGGAACACGTTATCTGTCGGCCGCGACTTGGTATCAAACTTGAATTGATAACTGAGGCCCGAGCATCCACCGCCGAGAACGCCAAGCCGGAGGCCTCCGCTAACGCCTTGCTTCGCAAAGGCCTCCTTGATTTTCGATACCGCTTTAGGAGTAACCGAAATCATCTCTAACGAGTTTTTCCTCCCCTATTTTCAGGATACTGCCTCTGAAACAGGTTGGCGATTCGTGCCGGCCTTTTTCTTGTAATCGGAGATCGCCGCCTTGATCGCATCCTCGGCCAGGACGGAGCAGTGAATCTTTACCGGCGGCAGGCTCAGCTCGTTCACGATATCGGTGTTTTTGATCTGGAGCGCCTCATCCACGGTTTTCCCCTTGATCCACTCGGTGGCGAGTGACGAACTGGCGATTGCGCTTCCACAGCCAAAGGTCTTGAACTTGGCGTCTTCAATGATGCCGGAGTTCGGGTCGACCTTCAGTTGCAGTTTCATCACGTCGCCGCATTCGGGCGCGCCAACCATTCCGGTCCCCACGTTGGGATCGCTCTTATCCAGTGAACCCACATTCCGGGGGTTGTTGTAATGATCGAGAACTTTGTTCGAATAAGCCATCTGCTAATCCCTTTCTATTCCCTCGAGAGAGTCCTAATGGGCGGACCACTGCACTTTTGCCAGGTCGACCCCTTCCTTGGCCATTTCGTAAAGGGGCGATAGTTCGCGCAGCTTTCTAACCACTTCCACCACTTTGTTGCCGACGTAATCGATCTCTTCTTCCGTATTGAAACGGCCCAGTCCGAAGCGGATGGAGGAATGGGCCAGGTCGTCGCCGGCTCCCAGAGCCTTCAGCACGTAGCTGGGCTCGAGGGTCGCCGATGTACAGGCGGAACCGCTCGATACCGCCACGTCGTTAATTCCCATCAAAAGGGATTCGCCCTCCACGTAGGCGAAGCTGATATTCAGGTTGTGCGGCAGTCGGTGCTCCAGGGAGCCATTCACGTACACTTCATCCAGCTCGGTT
>DASTMK010000099.1:0-11257 GCA_035714225.1 Bryobacteraceae bacterium
AGGGGCTGAACAACAAGGCCAAAGTCACTATGCGAAAATCCTACGGGTTCCGCACCTACCGCACTCTCGAACTCGCCCTCTATCACTCACTTGGCAAGCTGCCAGAGCCCGAATCCACCCACGAGTTTTTCTGACGAACCCTTCTTTAACTACGAAGGCATGATCGATCTCGAACCCAGGTTCAGCATTCGTTCCGTCCCGACGGCGGAGCAGCGGCTGGGTGATTTCTCACAAACTACCGCGCCATCCGGGAGCACTCGCGCGCCCGTCACAATTTACGATCCGTTGACAACCGATCCTCTCACCGGCCAGCGCCAGCCCTTCCCCGGAAATAGGATTCCCGAAAACCGGATCAGTCCTATCGCCCGGAACGTTCTTCAGTATGTCGCGCTGCCGAATCTGCCCGAAAGCCCGGCACAAGCTACCGGGCTGATGAACTATATTCCCGATATACCGACAGAAGACAGGATTCATTCGGCAGTGACGCGAATAGACCACCAGTTCAGCGCCCGGCATAGGGTTTTCGCGACACTACGATGGAATCATTGGGAAGAGTCAATCGGCGATGCCTTCGGTAACATCGCCACGGGACAATTGGCTACCCGCATTAATCGGGGGATCGGGCTCGATGATGTATACGTTTTCGGCCCGGCCACCGTGTTGAATGTGCGTTATGGCCTGGCGCGTTGGGAAAGTCCGACGGTCGGCAACAGCCTGGGCTTCGATCCAGCTCAATTAGGCTTTTCGCCCTCGGTTGTTGCCGGGCTCCCACTTCGCTCCTTTCCCAGCTTCTCTGTCGCCGGAGGCCTGGGAGGAACCCCAACCGACTACACCATTACCAACAACCATAGCTGGATCGGCGCTCTTACTCGAACGCAGGGCCGTCATACTTTGAACACCGGCGTGCAGTTCATGGTGCTGCAAACGGCCACGTTCAACGCAGGAGCAGGTGCCGGAAGTTACAACTTCACTCCACAATTTACTCAACGCGACTTCCAAACCGCGGACCGTTTCTCCGGATTTGATACGGCCTCCTTTCTTCTTGGTTATCCCGCGAGCGGTCAGGTGTCCTTCAATACAAGTGGTTTCTACAGTCAACGATATCTGGGACTCTATTTGCAGGATGACTGGCGAGTTACATCGAGGCTGACCTTGAGTCTCGGCCTGCGCTGGGATGTTGAGATGCCGCAGAGGGAGCGATTCCTTCGTTCTAACCGCGGTTTTGATACTTCAACGCCCAGCCCGGTAGAAGCCGCCGCGCAAGCCGCCTATGCTCGAAATCCTATTCCCGAACTGCCCACGTCCCAGTTCCGCGTCCTGGGTGGGCAGATGTTTGCCGGCGTCAACGGCCAGCCTGATCGGATCTTTGATACGGATTACCGAACATGGCAGCCGCGCGCCGGGCTTGCGTACAGAATTGATTCGAAAACAGCGATTCGGACTGGGTTTGGTTTGTTTACATCGAAGACGATCGATCGAGGGGGACAACTCGGATACAGCCTGGACACGCCTTTTGTTGCTACAACGGACGGAGGTAGAACGCCGGCGAATAACCTGAGTAATCCATTTCCCCAAGGATTCCTCTCGCCCGTCGGCAGTTCCCTCGGTCTCGCAACAAGTCTTGGACAGCAGCCTCGCTGGGACGATCCGGCACGGCGCCTGCCGTTTTCGATTCAGACATCCTTTACCGTGCAGAGGGAGTTACCGGGTAACTGGCTCGTGGAAGCGGGATACTCCTACAACAAATCGAAGCGGCTCGCCGTCGGCGTTCCTTCCAATCAGGTGCCTCTCAATCGGTTTCTGGAGTTGGGCAAGCCTCGCTACGACGCCTCCGGTGCGCTGCTGGCCCAACCCTTCCGCCTAGAGGATCGTGTGCCGAATCCTTTCCAGGGTCTACCGGGGTTCACCGGAACGGCTTTGGGAACGGGCGCGACCACATCGGTGTTACAGCTCATGTCCGCCTTTCCGCAATTCACTGCTTTTAATCGCGGACTCGTAGATGCAGGCCGTTCGAGCTACCATGGTCTTCAACTCAAGCTGGAAAAGCGTTTCTCCGACACGCTTTCGCTGATTCTGTCGCACACCTGGTCGAAGCAGTTGGACTACACAACGTATCTGACGATACTGCCGAATTTGGGCTATCAGCTCGATCACTCCTTGAATCCCGATGACCGGACACATTATTTTTCGGCGGGATGGTCGTGGGAATTACCTTTCGGCCGCGGCCGGCGGTTCTTCAACAGCGCTCCGCGAATAGTGACCGGTGTAATCGGTGGATGGCAACTGGCTGGTATGTACACGTTGCAGAGCGGCCGGCCGGCTTCCTTCGGCGGTACCAATCTAGCCTGGAACGGGCAGGATGCCTCGCTTTCCGGGAGTGAGCGATCGCTGGATAAATGGTTCCGGACGGAGTACTTCGGACCGGTTCCGAAAGCTGATACGTACGCTTTGCGCACCACGCCGATCACGTTCTCCACGATCCGCGCGAGCCGCCAGAACAACGCCGATCTGGCGGTGTTCAAGAATTTCCGGGTCAAAGAGAAATCGACGATTCAGCTCCGGGCGGAGTCCTTCAATGCTCTCAACCATCCCCGCTTCGGCGATCCGGTTACGAATCCCACAAGCGGCAGCTTCGGAACCGTCGCAAAGTCGCAGCTCAATCAACCTCGTATTATTCAGGTGGCTCTCAAGGTGAACTTCTGAATGCCATGAAACTCAACCGGCGTTCCTTCGTTTCCTCGAGTGCCGCCGCACTAGCCGGCGCGCAAGCGGCTTCTGCCCAACCGCCGGTCTCTTCGGTTCCTGAATTGCGCGTTGCGGCATGCCAGATTCTCACATTTCCGGATACCAGGCAAAGTGCGGAGAAGATTTGCTCCTGGATCGAAAAGGCTGCGAGCGACAAGATCGACATAGTGACATTTCCCGAGGCGGCGGTGTGCGGCTATGCATCGGATCCTGAATACTGGAAGGCCGCCAATCCCCGGGACTTCGAAGCGGCCGAAGCCACCATTGTTGCTTCCGCCCGTGAGCTGAATATCGCCGTCGTTCTTGGCAGCGCACACTGGGAGGACGGAAAAGTATATAACAGCGTTCTCGCCATCGATAAAGACGGGCGGGTGAAAGGCCGGTATTCCAAGACGTTTCTCGCCGAGTCCTGGCCCACGCCCGGACGCAACCTGCCGGTTTGGACGCTTGCCGGCGTGAAATCCTGCTTCATCATTTGCCACGATATCCGGTACCCGGAGCTTGTGCGGCTTCCTGCTGTGGCGGGTGCGCAAATTTGTCATTATTCGAGCAATGAGAGTGGGCTTGTGGAGGAGCACAAACTTTCGGCATACCGCGCCATGCCCATTTCGCGCGCAACGGAGAACTCCATTTACCTGGTGATGGCGAATGCTCCGGCGGATCCGGCTAACATGCGCGCGCAGGAACAGTCGCATGGAAATAGCAAGATCATTCACCCCAATGGCACCGTCCTGGTCGAAGCAGGATACTTCAAAGAAACGCTTGTCGCGGCTACCATTGATATAAAAGCCGCCGACCGCTCTATGGCAAGACGGGCCGCGCGCGAAGATGGAATGATCGGCAGGTGGCTGCGCGAAGGCTGCAAACTGGTGGAGGGTGATGGTTCTTAGATATCTTTTGCTCGCCATTGCGCTTGTGGCCCCAATGATGCCGCAGGCTCCGCAGTTCGTTGTCGCCGGACTTCAAGTCGTGCCGGACCGTTGGGACAAACAATCGAACTTAAAGAAGTTGGATAAGTTTGCGCGAGAAGCCGCAGCCGCCGGAGCATCTCTCGTCATCACGCCGGAAGGTTTTCTGGACGGCTATGTCGGCAACGACCGCGATCTGGACAAATTGCGATACTTCGACGTAGCCGAACCGGTAGACGGTCCTTCTTTACGGCGTGTCCGCGACCTTGCCCGCGAGCTGAAGATCTATCTGGCCGTCGGCTTTTCGGAGAAGCGGGGAGATCGCGTCTACAACTCGGTTGTGATTTTCGGACCCGGCGGCGAACTGGTAAGCCGGTATTCCAAGACGCATTGCGGCGGAGAACCGCACAACACGGAAGGCACGGAATTCCCCGTCGTATCTACGCCTCTTGGCCGTTGGGGCACGCTGATCTGCCTGGACCGCCAGTTGCCGGAAACATCGCGCATTCTCGCCATCAAAGGCGCGCAAATCATACTCAACCCATCCTATGGAATGCATGGTGAGATCAACGATGTGATGATGCGAACGCGCGCTTACGAGAACGCGGTTTATGTGGTCTTCGTTCATCCGCAGCGATGTCTCATTATCGATCCCAAGGGCACGATCGTCGCCGCGGACAACGGCAAGGACGATCAAATCGTGACGGGCAAAATTATCCTCGACGACCGCATAGGAAAAGGGCCTATCCGCGCACGCCGTCCCGAAATCTACGGCGAGTTGCTTAATCGCAAGTAGAGCGGGGCGCTTTTTCAAAATGCCTGCGCGGCCTTAACCCTGGTTTTCCGGCCAGGACTCGCCGGTGTAGCTGGTACCGCGGGAGCGGTATGGCGGATGTGGAGCCGCGGGCGCAGGAGTACGTGCTCCGGCGGCCGTCCCGGCTGGCGGATTCTGCGCAACAGCAGTTCCGTTGCTTTCGTACCGAGTTCGTGCACCGGCTGCGCGACGCTCGACAGCGGCGGGTCGAATGCGTCGTAGACATCGGAATCGTGCGAAGAGATCACTTCCATCTGTTGCGGCCGCGCAATCTTCCGCTGGCGCAGCACCTGTAGTACGCCGATCACCACGTGGAAGTTGCCGGCCAGGATGGCGGTCGGCGGCTGCGGCAAATCCAACAGCGGCGCCACCGCTGCCTGCCCGCCGGCAATGGTGTAATCGCCGAAGCTGATGTAACGCTCATCCGCTTCGAGCCCGGCTGCCTGCAATGTCTTTTGCCAGCCGCGAATGCGCGATTGGCTAAAGGGCTGCCCCAGAGGTCCCGGGATGATTCCAATCTTCCGGTGGCCTTTCGAGATCAAATGCTCTACGGCCATCCGGGTTCCGTTGAAGTGATCGATCCCAACCAGGTCGGCCTTAAATGTTTCGGGCTCACGACCCATGAAGACAATCGCTCGCCGGCTCTCCACAAGTTTGCGAATCTCCTCCTCGAAACCGGGAACCATGTAGATCAACAGCCCATCCACCTGTTGCGACCGCAGGATCTGGAGATAGCGTGCCTGTTCCTCGGGCCGGTCGCGAAGGTTTCCAAGCAGCAGCATATAGCCGGCCGTCTTCAGAGCATCCTCTACGACGCGAACCACGTTGGCATGGAATGGGTCCGAAATGTCGGGCACCAACATACCGATCATGTGCGTCGACCGGCACTGTAGATTGCGGGCGACCTGGTTTATGGTGAAATCCAATTCTTTAACAGCCTGTTGAACCCGCTTGATCAGCGGGGGGCTTACGTACCGCGAACCGTTCAACACGCCCGAGACGGTTGCTATCGAGACACCCGCACGCTTCGCAACATCGTGAATTGTTGCCATATGACCATCTCACCGCCCCTTCGCGGTCGCGGCTCTGATTCTGAGCCGCGAGCGTCCGGTTAGAACTCGAAGCGGAGCGCACCTTGCATGATGCGGCCTGCTCCGGCACCGGTGATCCGCCCAAACGTCGAGGGAGCGTTCAGGTTTGCACCGGGCGCATTGAAATTCGGCCGGTTGAAGGCGTTGAACGCGTCCCACCGGAATTCGATCCGTCGTGTTTCGGTGATAGCGAAGTGCTTGCCCATGGACAGGTCGAAGACAATCAGGCCCGGACCTATCAGAATATTTCGTGCTGCGTTGCCATACGTGCCAGGCTGATTGTGAACGAACCTGGTCGTGTCGAAATAGCGTTGCAGTTTCTCCGCTCTTGGCCGGTCAGCCGACAGGTGCGGGTCCCCCAACACATCCGGACGATTGTTGCCCGCTCCGGTGAGTGAGTTATCCCGCCCGGCGGTTACCGTGACCGGGGCGCCGGCGCTGAATGTGGCGATACCGGCGAACTGCCATCCACCCAGAATCTTTGCCACCAAGGACCGCTGCTGCCGCCAGAAGGGCAACTCCCACACCCACGAACTGACAAACCGGTGTGCTCTGTGAAGATCGCTGAGTGCCCGGTTCTGGCGCCGGTCAAACGGATCCTGCAGGTTCCAGTTGTTGGCCGCATCACCCCTGCTGGCCTCATCTATCGCCTTCGAGAAGGTGTAGTAGGCGGAGTAAGTCAGACCTTTCTGGAAGCGGCGTGATACCTGAATCTGCAATGCGTGATAGCTGGAGTTGCCGTCGGCGGCATAGCCCGTGATGCTGCCGAAGACCGGCGCGTACAACCGGCGGCTGTCCGTATTCTGTGTTGTGGAGTTGCCCGGAATGTACACGGCCGGATTCTGCTCGCGCACAGTGCCTTCAAAACGCCCCAGCGATCCTACATAGCTGAGCTGGACCGCGGTATCGGGCGCCACTTGTTGTTCGATGGTGAAATTGAAATTCTGCACATACGGCGTGTGTGTCTCGCCGGCCCAGGAGCCTGCCATCGAAATCGGCAGCGAATAAACAGGGTTGGTCAGGTCTACAGAGCTTCCAAAGGGATTATCGATGAACCGGTATGGATCGGAGAGCGGACCGACGTTTCGGGTGCGGACGTCGAAGCCGAACGGTTGCGCGTTCTGATTGGCCATCTGTCCGATCAGCGGCACATAGCTGATGCCGTATGCGCCCCGCACGCTGGTTTTCCCGTTGCCGAACACGTCGTAGGCGAATCCAATGCGCGGCGCCGGGTTGACACCGTCGAACTTGTGCGGATACCCGGAGTCGCGGTCGTAGAGGATGCCCGCCGGAGCTGCGGGAATGTACTGCGACGTGGCTCCAGGTACGAGTGAAAACGCGGCCGTGTTGACCATCCTCCAAGGTGTGATGATATCCCAGCGGAAACCGAAGCTGAGCGTCAGCTTTGGTGTCGCGCGCCACCGGTCCTGCACGAAGAAACCTGGCGCGTAGTAACGCGTGTCATTGTCCTTGAACGATTGCTGCCACATCTCCACTGGTTGGCCAAGCACGTAGTCTGCAAGGGCGTTTCCGGTGAAGCTGCCATCGAACGTGAACTCACCGTTGGAGCGGTCGGCATTTCCGAAATAGAAACGGAACTTCTGCACGTCTGCTCCGAATTTGACCTCGTGCCGGCCGCGAAACCAGCTCACGGTGCCTCCGATTTCGTACGTGTCGCTGATACGGTCGCCCTCCCGCTCGGCTCCAGCGGTAAAGCGTCCGGGAACCGTGAGCAGTGGAAGGCTACCCGGCCCACCGGCGACGATGAAGCGAGCGCCGAGGCTCGACAGCGTCTCGCGAACCGTGTTTGTGTTGTAGTAACGAAACCGTCCGTAGCTGGCGCGGACGTTCATAATCACCGAAGGACTGAAGGTGTGTACATGCGAGACAGTGGTGTTTTGTGAACGGTCACCCAAGGTGGAATGGCCGTAGCCATCGACGTTCGAGCCGTTCGGGAAAGCGTTTTCATTTTCGGGATTGTCAATAAAATAGCGCACGCTGGTGCGGTCGCCGGGCGTGAAATCGTAATCGACACGGCCCATTATCATCTTGCCGTTATTCGGCCGCGGAACCTGGATCACGTAGTTGCCGTTGGATCTGTTAGGTTCGGGAATCCGCTCGAGGAGCTTCAATGCAATCGGATCCATCCGGGAAGAAGGAATGACGCCGCCGGGAAACGGCTGGTTGGTCAGCGGATCATTCGGTTGCCGCCCGATGGTGTTGCTAAAATCCCCGGCACGTTCCGCCGCGGTGGGCGGAAATGCACTCGAGACCAGTTGGTCCGATGGGTTGCGGAGGCCCTGATACGACGCAAAGAAGAAAGCTTTGTTGCGCCGGATGGGCCCGCCGCCGGCGGCGCCGAACTGGTTGTACCGCAACTTCGAAACCCGGGCAGCGAAAAAACTTCGCGCATCGAACGCGTCGTTCCGCATGTAGTTCCACACGGAGCCGTGAAACTCGTTTGTGCCGCTCCGTGTGATCGTGGTGATCGCGGCCGCACCGCGTTTGAACTCGGCTTCAATGCCGTTCGTCGCGATTTTGACTTCCTGCACTGCGTCCGGCGGGGGCTGAGTTGTAGCCGCTCCCCGGTGAGCGTAGTACATCGACGCGCCGTCCAACATGACATTCGTCGCGTCCGTACGGTTGCCGTTCACATTGATACTTTGCTGGCCGGAAGAAGGCCCGTTAGCAGTGGCCACGCGGTTGATGCCCGGCGTAAGCGAGGCGAGACTCAGAACATTGCGGCCGTTCAGCGGCAGATCCACTACTCGCCGCTCATCGACCAGCGTGGCGAGCGTGCCTGTCTGGGTGTCGACCGGCGGCACGTCGGACGTGACCGTCACGGCTTCGGTGAGCGCGCCGATTTCCAGTTGAACATTCACTCGGGCGACCTGCCCCGCGGTCAACCGGATGTTCTCCCGTCGAAACTTCTTGAACCCTGCCGCCTCAACGTCCATCGAGTACTGGCCGACCGGCAGAGAACGGAGCAGAAAGTCCCCGGTCTCCTGCATGGCGGCGGTGAACTGTTGACCCGTACCCTGGTTAGTGACATTGACCATGGCGGAAGGGACAGCCAATCCCTGGCTGTCGCGCACCGATCCAGCGATTTCCGCTGTCGTGAGCTGACCGAGCGCCGTCCCCGTACAAGCCGCAATCCAAAGCGCGGAAGCAAGTGCTCCTCGTATCATACAAGACCTCCTCTAATGCCGTTCGCGAGAAGAAAACGTTTTCTTCCCAGATTTTGGCCGATTATGACAGAGGCCAACCTGCATGTCAAACCGTGATTCGGCGCCATAGTCAGTATGGAATTGACGCGTCATCGCAGGGCTTGATACGATACGTTTCGCTTGTGAAATCGTTTTCTTATCTGGTTCGTCACATTCTGATGAGGCGCCGGTGGACGGCCAGCCTGCTCGCAACCGCGCTGATGCCTTCCTTGCTGGCGGCCCAGGCGGCACGCCCAAGGCTTGGTCCCTGGGAACAAGCTACGCCGCGTGAACTTGGCATGGACGAATCCCGTCTCGCGGCAGCACGGGATTTTGCGCTCCAGGGCGCCGGTTCGGGAATCGTCATTCATCGCGGCAAGCAGGTCTACTCCTGGGGCGACCTCAAGGCGAAGTACGATCTGAAATCTTCAACCAAGTCCATCGGAGTAACCGTGCTTGGGCTGGCGCTGAAGGACGGTAAGGTACAACTTAGCGATCCGGCGGTAAAACACTATCCCGAGTTCGGCGCCCCGCCCGAGAGCAATCGCACCAGCGGATGGCTGCAACAGATCACTCTGATGCACCTGGCCGCGCAGACCGCGGGATTCGACAAACCCGGCGGATTCCAGCCGCTTCTATTCCAGCCTGGTACGAAGTGGGCGTATAGCGACGGAGGACCCAACTGGCTCGCCGATTGTCTCACGCTGACTGACAAGCGTGACCTGGAAGAGTTGATGTTCGAGCGTGTCTTCACGCCTCTGGGCATTACTCCGGACGACCTGCATTGGCGGGACAACGCCTACCGTCCGAAAACTCTTGGCGGCATCCCCCGTCGTGAGTTCGGCTCCGGCGTTCACGCAAATGTGGACGCGATGGCCCGCATCGGCTATCTTTATCTGCGCGCCGGCCGTATTCACAACTCCCAGGTCCTGCCGCCGGAATTCGTTGCCCTGGTACGACAGCCCGTTCCTTCCACCAAAGGACTGCCGGTCGTTCATCCCGAAGGCTATCCGGACGCCACCAGCCATTACGGTCTGCTGTGGTGGAACAACGGTGACGGATCGCTTGCCGGAGTTCCGCGAGATGCCTATTGGTCGTGGGGCCTTTACGATTCGCTCATCATCGTTGTTCCCAGTCTCGATCTCGTGGTGGCGCGGGCCGGCCGGGGATTCGATGATTCTCGCGGCGCCATTTACTCGCGCCTGCGGCCGTTCATCGAGAATCTCGCGCTGGCTGTCGATCCCGTGCGCGCACAACTGAAACCGCCCTATCCGCCGAGTGCGGTCATTGAAGAGATCGAATGGGCTCCGGTCGATACGATTCGTCGCCAGGGCTCCGATTGCGATAACTTTCCGTCCACCTGGGCTGACGATGACAATCTCTATACCGCGTACGGCGACTGCCGTGGCTTCTTCCCTTTGCGTCCTCGCAAGCTCGGTCTCGGCTTCGCCAAAATCATCGGTGATCCCGCCGGCTTCCAGAGCGTGAATATCCCTGCCGATGCCGAGAACTTCAGTACGGGCGCACACGGCAAAAAAGCGAGCGGACTGCTGATGGTGGATGGTGTTCTCTACTTACTCGCACGCAACGCCGGCAATTCTCAACTGGCGTGGTCCACCGATCACGCGAAGACATGGACGTGGGCGGACTGGAAATTCACAACGAGTTTTGGCCACCCGACGTTCCTGAATTTCGGCAAGAACTACGCCGGTGCGCGTGATGACTACGTTTACGTCTATTCACCGGATCATGACAGCGCTTATGAACAGGCAGCGGGTATCGTCATGGCCCGGGTTCGAAAAGACCGGATTCGCGAACGCGGCGACTGGGAATTCTTCAAGTCACTCGATAAGAACGGGCAGCCGGTCTGGACGAAGGACATCGCCGAACGTGGTCACGTGTTTTCGAATCCTCCGGCAGGCGTCTACCGCACACAAGTCACTTACAACAGCGCCCTGAAGCGCTACTTCCTGAATCATATCCTGCTCGGCAGCGAGCATGTCCGCTTCCAGGGCGGCTTTGGCATCTACGACGCTCCAGAGCCCTGGGGACCCTGGACCACGGTTTACTACACACCCACCTGGGACACCGGCCCCGGAGAAAACCAGCACTTTCCGCCGAAGTGGATGAGCGCCGACGGCCGGACAATGTACCTCATCTTCTCTGGAAACGACATCTTTTCCGTTCGTAAAGCGACGCTCAAACTCCGATAGCAAGCGGCGCCGCCTCAGTCTGTTTGTGGAAGTGGAGCGTATTAACAGAACGCAATTCCCTGCAGCGGATGTGCTTCGTGAAACCGTGCGGTGCTCACTCGCGGAGAATTTAAGTAAGGCTGGCTTTCAACTCCTCACGCTAGGGCGTGTTCACACTACGCGCAATGCCTCGACGATAAGTGCGAATGAAAGGAACCCCAGGAACAGGAC
This sequence comes from Bryobacteraceae bacterium, assembly GCA_035714225.1. Classification (GTDB taxonomy): domain Bacteria; phylum Acidobacteriota; class Terriglobia; order Bryobacterales; family Bryobacteraceae; genus CAADGY01. The sequence goes on from DASTMK010000099.1 coordinate 11,188, forward strand.
ATCGAGTTTCTCGAAGCGCGAGAAGATACGACGGAAACCCTTGAGCCGGCGGAACAGGCGTTCGATCTCA
>DASTMK010000100.1:0-8182 GCA_035714225.1 Bryobacteraceae bacterium
CGGAGTATCTGCTTGGTTGGTCGAGCGAATCGGGCAGCCGCGAATACTTTGACGTCCATCGCGCGCGCCTGCTGAAAACGCTCGAGATCACGCCGCCCGGGGAGCCCGGCCAGTCGGTTCTCGAAATGGGTGCATACTTTCAAATCACGCCCGCTCTAAAGACGCGGCTGGGGTATGAGGAGGTGCGCGGATGCTACTACGGAGCCGCGGGCACCACGGAACACCGGAAGGCTGTATCGCTCGAAGGCGAAGAATTCGAGTGTGACCTGGAACTCTTCGACGCCGAAAAGGATATTTTTCCCTATCCCAACGAAACATTTTCGACGGTGCTTTGCTGCGAATTGCTGGAACACCTGTTTGAGGACCCGATGCACATGATGTCGGAAATTAACCGCATCCTGAAGGTCGGAGGGCATCTCGTGCTGACCACGCCGAACATTTGTTCCCTGCGCGCCATTGCCGCTATTCTGACGGGCTATCATCCCGGCTTTTTCCCGGCATACATACTTCCCAAAGAGGGAGAAGAGCCCGATCCGAGACACAACCGCGAATATGCGCCCCGTGAGATTGCCATGCTGCTTACCGACGCCGGGTTTGAAGTAAAACGCCTGGAAACGGGTCCATTCCGGGACGCTCCGCGGCCCGAATTGGGGTGGGTGTCGCACCTGCTCGAATACCACAGCCTGCCGGGTGAACTGCGTGGTGACGGCATCTACGCGGTGGGCAGAAAATCGGGTCCGGTGCGCGAGCGTTATCCCGAATGGTTGTACAGTGGGGGCGGATGAGCGCCGGATATGTGCCGCTGAAGATCGAGGCCGCGGCGGAGGAAGGCGTCATCGCTCTCAGTTGCAGGCTGGAGAACCAGTCCGCTCAGCACTGGAAGCCGTCGGATGGACTGGCGCTCGGCTGGCAGGTCTATGATCCTGAATCCAGCCTGTTCCTTCAGGAAGGGGAATGGATTCCGCTCAAGGAGAATATCCCTCCAGGTGGGTACACCGACCTCGCGTTTCGCCTGCAACTTCCGCCGTATCCCGGCGCATATCGCATCTATATCTCACTTCGTTCGCCGGCCGGCTGGTTTTTTGCACGCGGGCTGCCGATGCTGGTGGTGGATGCGCGAGTGGATGAGTTTGGGCGGGCTCACCCCGAACGCACACGCGTTACGACGCTTGGCAGACTCCGGTTGCTCAAGGTGCCGGATTCGCTCCGCCGCATGGCGAAACGCTTCGTATCGGTACTTTGGGGCAACCGGACACTTATTCTCTCCATGGTGAAGCGGGACCTTCAGGCTCGTTATAGGGGTTCGTTTGGCGATGTCCTCTGGACCGTTCTGAACCCAGTATTGTTGATGGCCACCTACTTCTTTGTCTTCGGTGTGGTGTTGCAGGCCAGGTTTGCGAATGATCCGAGCAGGGCCGGATTTGTGTTGTACTTTCTGGCCGGCATGTTGCCGTGGCTGGCTTTCAGCGAAGCGGTAGGACGCGCGCCCGCTTCGATGCTGGAGCACAGAAATTTCATCAAGAAGCTGTTGTTTCCGGTCGATATCGTTCCGGTGACACAGACGCTCGCCGCGCTGATCACCGAAGCGTTCGCGGTGCTCATCTTCATCGTATTTGTGCTCCTGACGCGAGGGAGCATTCAGGTGACAGCCTGCTGGCTTCCCGTAATCCTGATTCCACAGGTTCTTTTCACGCTGGGAGCGGCGTGGTTCTTTTCGGCGCTCGGAGTTTTTGTGCGCGATCTGGGACAGATTATGGGTTACGTGCTGACCCTGTGGTTTTTTTTGACTCCCATCTGCTACCCCGAAACGCAAATCCCTGCCGGTGCGATGGGTGTACTCGGGAAAAATCCGATTTACACCCTAGTGCGTGCTTACAGGGCTATCTTTCTGGAAAATCAAGCGCCGGCGTTCGCATCGATGTGGAAGCTGTGGCTCCTTTCCGTCCTCGTTTGCGCCTTTGGCTTCGTCTGGTTTCAGAAGCTCCGCAAGACTTTCGCCGACGTCATCTGATGAGAAAATAGAATTAACGGGTGCAGGTAGAGGGGCGGATGAAAATGGGACTGGTGGTATTCGCGCACGGATCGCGCATTGAATCCGCCAACGAGGCCGTGCGCATGGCGGCGGTGGCGCTTGCGCGCGAGGGCGGCTATGAACTTGTTGTACCGGCGTTTTTGGAACTGGGTACGCCTGACCTTGCGACAGCCATCGGCATCCTGGTAAAACAAGGGGCAAATCGCATCGCCGTAATCCCGTATTTCCTTACGCTCGGGTTGCATGTCGACGAGGACCTGCCGCGAATCGTGGACGGGATTTCCCGCATCTATAACGGTGTCAAGATCCATGTGACTGCACCGCTCGACGGGCATCCCGCGCTTGTTCGCGTACTTCTCGATCGTGCGCGGGAGGCGGTGGAGAGCTCGCGTGGCGGCGAATGAGGTAATTGAATTTGGGAGGTTTACGCTGAGAGCGAGACTGATCGAGTACCGGGACCTTGCGTGCGACGTACGGCACTTCGTGTTTGAGGTGCCTGAAACGGAACGCCTGACGTTTGCCCCCGGGCAGTTTCTCTCGTTCATGGAGCAACTCGAAGGCAAGATGGTGACGCGTGCTTACTCGATCGCGTCTCCTCCCGACGGCAACCGTTTCGATCTCTGCCTGAACCGGGTGAAGGAAGGTCTGTTTTCGCCGCACCTGTTTCATCTGGAACCGGGCGATGAGGTGGAGGCCAAAGGGCCGTATGGCACTTTCGCTTTGCGGCAGCCGGCGAGCGACTCCGTGATGATCGCCACCGGCACCGGTATCGCTCCGTTTCGCTCCATTCTCCTGTCGCAGGTGCCTTCCGATACGGAGCACCAATATACACTCCTGTTTGGCGTCCGTTACGAGGAAACATTACTCTACCGTGAAGAGTTCGAGGCACTCGGCAATACTCACCCGAATTTCCGTTTCTGGCCCACCTTGACCCGTCCGGAGCCAAAATGGACAGGACGTGTGGGACGGGTGCAACAGCATCTGCTGGAAGCCCTGGAAGAGCGGCGCGATGTGGACGTTTATATTTGCGGCCTGAAGGAGATGGTGAACGATATCCGCGGCCGGCTCAAGGAGCTGGGCTTCGAGCGGCAGCGGGTTATTTACGAAAAGTACGACTGAATCGTACAATCGATTCGTGCCTTCGGGTTCCGCCAGAATCTTCGCGATGGCCGTGCTGGCCATGGTTGTGTTTGCGGCTACAACAGGCCTTCTGATGTTCGCGTTGCCGGCGCCGCTCAGCTCCACGGATTACCTGGTTATTGGCTCGGCCGCAACCTTGGTTTCACTCAGTACCGTGTTCGCTGTGGCTGCTCTCTCCGGCCGCTCGCTGCAAAAAGAACGCAAGATACGCTAATTCCCACCACCTAACGCTTTTCTTGCATTTTGTTCGCCAACAAACCGAATGGTGCAGCGAAACCAAGTAGCACTATCTCCTGTCGAAAAAGCTGGACATGAAACTGTCATTAGATTGGACAGGGCGCACATTGTCCGCTAGTGAGTGTTTCTGCACCCTGTCATCAACAATCCCAAAAAGGAGATCCCGGAGAAGCATGCAGTTTAAGCTACTTCCAATAATTTTGGCCGCGATCGCGGGGCCGGTGACAGCGCAGAATGCGGGGAGCAATCCCCCTGCCATCGATTTCACGCCAAACCAGGGCCAGTGGAGCCCGCAATTTACGATAGCGGGCTTCACCAGGCCGGATGGGGCCGCCCCGGTTGTGTACGACTTTGCTCGCGGGAGGGATGGTGAAGTCGTTGCGACCGGAATGTTCCGGTGGGCTGGTACGCGGCGTGCCGGTCCGGTAGCGCGTTTGGAAGGAGACGAATGGAGGTCCGTAAGGGATGCTTGGCCCCGCGAGGGGGAAGTTGCCTTTTCGGCGATCGCGATCAACAACGAAGGGGTGACCGCTCTCAGCACATATGGCGGCCCCTTTGGCTCGGTTCCTGTTGAGATCTGGCTGGATACTGGCGAGGAAGTTCGCGTCATCGGAAACCTGCAAGGAGCGGTACGCTCTCTGGCGTGGTTCGACGGAAAACTGTGGGCCGCCGGCTTCTTTCAAATGGGGCAAGGGGGCGTGAGCAACCTGGCCGTCTGGGACGGAAATACCTGGTCTGCGCCGCCCGGTGGACCTGCCGACCGGGCCGTGTATCGGCTAGTGAGCGGCAATTCGCTGCTGCTGGCGGGTGATTTCACTACGGTGGGAGGTATTCCCGCCCGGGGCATTGCCGAGTGGAACGGCAACACATGGAAAGCTTACGATCTCAATCTGCCGATCGCAGCCGCCCACGTGTATGCGGTCGCGCGTGGTCAAAGCGGCGAGCTTTATGCAGGAGGCGCGGTAACGGGAGGAGTCCTGCGCTGGAATGGAACCGGTTGGGAGCAGCTCGGTGGCGGCGTGTTCCAGCGCGATACGAACGGCGTGATCAGCGATTTGACGACGCACCAGGGCGAACTCTACGTCACCGGGTGTTTTACGAGTTTGAACGGCCCTGAGTCCGATCCATCCGCCATTCGCGCACAGTCTGTCGCCAAATGGAGCGGTTCACAGTGGGAGAGCCTCGACGATGGCTCAGACCTGCTTACCCACGGATGGTTCGAGTGGGGTGTGTGTGGAGACGAGCCAAATCAATTTACGATTTGGGACGTACGGTATCAACGGCTCTTCAGCGACGGAGAACGCGTCTTTCTCGGCGGCATGATGCCGGGAGTAGCGGGCATTCCTTCCCAAAGCATCGTGTCGTATGACGGAAACGAGTGGAGAGGATATGGAGAAACGCAGGATGGTCTGTTCGGCGCCAGCCAGACCGTGATCGCCGGCGGTCCCGGCCGGAACGTTTATATGACAGGCTTCGTCTCTCATGCCGGACAGGCACAATCGCGAGCGTCTGTATATCGTTACCAGAATGGGTGGGAGGCTGTGGCACCCCCTTGGCCGCAAGGATTGATTTGTAACCGCATAGCTGTCGACCCATGGGGGCGGCTGTTCGCCGGTTGCTATGAATCAAACCAATCCGGTGAGAATCAGCAGCCGATTGTGTTGGGGCTTAATGGTGGGGAATGGGCGCCGCTGGGAGTGCTGGAGTTGCCAGGCCAGATTTGGGACATGGGCGTCGACCATTGGGGCCGGCTCTGGGTGGTAGGAGGAGTGCGCCTCGGCCCCGCGGAGGGCTCTGGTTTTGTTGCCCGCTGGGATGGAGACCAGTTCACGATTGTGGAAGACCGCTTCAATTCCCTGGTGTTCCAGATCGATTTTGCGCCCGAAGAAGCGGGCTCACCCGGTGACGTGATGGTAGCAGGCGCCTTCACGCGAATCGGTGCAGAGAGCTTCGAGCGAATCGCGCAATGGCGCGGCGGACGCTGGGAGCCGCTAGGGGCCGGGCTTGGTAGCGCTGTACTGGCGCTGGCCTGGGGCCGGGATGGGGTCTATATCTCGATGGAAGCTCCCAGCTCAAGCGAGGAGCCGGACACGCCACGGTTTCTGCTGGGGCACTGGGACGGCTCTCGATGGGTTGAGTTGGCAACTCCGGAGAACGGCTTGCCTGCGCCACGCGAGAACACCGTTCATCAATTTCGAGATCTGCTTGCGGTTGGCAGATACGTGATTGCCGCGGGATCGGTTTGGCCCGAGACCGGGGGCCGGAATGTATTTGTTTATGACGGTCAACGGCTGGCACCTTTGGGAGGCGGATTGAACGCGATAGGCGTCTCTTCCATCGCGCTCGCCAATGACGGTCTCTGGTTCGCTGGCGAAATCGCCGAGGCGGGCTCCGGCGATCAGGTCATTCCGTCCGTCGGTATTGCCCGGTTTACAGCTCCGGTGGAATCCGAACCTTGATGATTGGGGACCGCGCCGGGCGACGCGTCGTTCGGTGCGGTCCCTCACGATTCAGAGCGGTCGAATCTTGATGTTGCGGAACCAGACTTCATCGACGTGATGCTGTAAGGCGATCGAGGTTTGTTTCTTCGGCTGCTTTGTAAGAAGCTCGTAGACCGGCGACCGGGTGGTCCAGCGCTCGGCGAGTTGTTTTGCGATTTCGGGCGAGTCGAGTGAGGTGTCCACTATTTTCGCTCCGTTTAACCAATGTTGTACGTGGTTTCCCCGCAGGATAATGCGCGACTCGTTGAATTCGCCAGCCGGGCGGACCACAGGCTTGACTGGCGCAACCAGTGAGTAAATCGAACCGGCAGAACGGTCGGCATTGCGGCCCGCATCGGGATGCTTGTCGTTATCGATCAGTTGATATTCGAAAGCGATGGCGTACTCTTCGTAGTTTGCTCCCGGCGGAATAGTGCTTCTGCTGGAAGCGCGATGAAGTAGCTCATAATCCACCGTATCTTCAAATCTCCTGGCATCTGGGTTCAGCTTGCCTTTTATGAGAGACACCCGATCCTGAATCCGGTACTTGACGCCGCTATTGCCTCCGGAAGAAATCTTCCAATCGAACGCCAACTCGAAATCGCCGAATTGATCGATGGTGAACAAGTCCTCGCGGGTGCGTGGTTTCTCCACCGCTTTGATACACCCGTCTTTGACCACCCAAGCGTCACCGGCGGGAGACTTGGCTGCGGGATCCTCCCACCCGGCCAGAGTCTTGCCGTCGAAGAGCAGCCGCCATCCGGCGGACCGTTCCTCGGAAGTTAATTGGTTATGGTGGACCTGAGAAGACGGACTGGAGCAGTTCATCAGGGACAAAGCGCAAACGAACAGTAGCGGGAACAAACGGGCGTTCATAGTATCAGGGTAAAGTAAACCTCATGTGAAGTGCCCTATACTGGCGAGGGGCCTTGACCGGGGAGGCAGCGCATGAGTCGAATTCTAATCTTTGTGTTGGTTGCCGCAGCGGCAGCAGAGACGCACGAGATCTATCCGGAGACGCACTCGCGTGTGTTTTCGGCATTCAAGGAACCGGTGCTGCGAGTGAAATCGGGTGACACGGTGATCACGCGAACCTGGGATTCAGGCGGGCAGGATTACAAAGGCGTTCGTCACATCCAGCATCCGTATGTCTATCCGGAGAGTGGAAATCCCTTGATGGGTCCTTTCTATATCGAAGAGGCCGAGTACGGGGATGCGCTCGAAGTACACCTGGATAAGGTGCGGCTGAACAGGAATTGGGGATACACGTCGTACCGGCTCATCCCGGGGGTGTTGAGCAACGTCGAAGACCTATACAGGAATTTCTACAAAATGGACGCTCTGCGGCCCGGGCGCGCCGACCTGATCCCGTGGGATATAGACCTGGAGCGTGGCGAGGCAAGCCCGCGTCTGCTCGAAGGACGGGGATTCAAAGTGCAGGTACGTCCGATGCTGGGTTGCATCGGAGTCGCCCCGCCTGGTGAGGAAGTGCAGACCTCGGGTCCCTCTTCGACGCACGGGGGCAACATCGACTACAACGATATCGTCGAAGGAGTGACGGTGTATTTTCCGGTGTACCACAAAGGTGCTTTCTTCTATGTGGGAGATGGTCATGCGGTGCAAGGCGATGGGGAGGGTCTGGGAACCGGTGTGGAAACATCGCTCGACGTGCAGTTCACCGTGAGCGTACACAAAGGAAAACGGCTCAGTATACCGCGCCTCGTGAACAAGGAATATATCGTCTCGATCGGCAGTCAGCCGGAGTTCCGCAGCAGTATGGATTTCGGTCTCCGGATGGCAAATTCGGACATGATCCGCTGGCTAACAAGCGAGTACAAGCTTACCGTCCCGGAGGCACATCTGCTGATGGGTACTGTGGTGCAGCACAAGATTGTGACGTATTTTGGCACTATCGCGACGCTGATCCCACGAAAGTACCTTCCGAGCCGGTAGCTGGACTTGGGCGAGTTGCCGGTCTGGTCTGAACCGTCTTACGCTAAAGGCAGGTCTTTCCCTCCGCATGATTTCGGTAAAGCTCCCCACCGTTTCGTTATGCTGCATCCTGGCGCTGGTCCTGGTTCAAGAGGTATCCCCGGATGCAAGAACAACTCCGCCCGTCCACGTTTCCCCGGCGTTGGCAGCCGCACTGGAGCAGATTACGCCGGACCGGCTGAAAGGCGACGTATCCTTTCTTGCTTCCGATGCGCTGGAAGGCCGCGCGACGCCGTCCCGAGGGCTGGAGGTTGCCGCCGAATATATCGCCGCGAGATTCCGGGCCGCCGGTTTGGAACCT
>DASTMK010000101.1:0-5146 GCA_035714225.1 Bryobacteraceae bacterium
AGGTGCCGGGCATCCTTTTTGCGCTGGGCGTGTTGGCGCCGCGGGATATGGCGTGGCTCTGGGAAAAAATCGTTGATTTCTGCAAGGGCACACGAGCCGTGCCCGGCGGAGATTCAGCCTGCGGGTTTGCAAATACCGCGATGCAACTCGCGCATCAAAAAATGCTGCCCGAGGTTCTTGCCGCGGTGGTCCGCGCTGCGTCCGCCGTTCGAAGCCTGACCGCTTTCGAACAGGGAGCCGTTGGCCCCTCCAAGGACTGCGCGTATGAAGGTCCGATCCTCAAAGCCATTACGGGCCGCCCCATCTCCATGGAAGGCAAATCCGCCACGTGCGCCCACTTCAGTTCCGTCGGGAACATAGCGGGAGCGGTGTGCGACCTCTGGAGCAACGTGTCGGTCCAGAACATTCGTTTGCTATCCGGAAACGCACCGGAGGCGTACACCGAGCTGCTGGCATACGACTGCCGGCTGATGAACACAGCGGCTCGAAACGGCGAAGCGAGGATCCTGCGCGATTGGTTCGTCAAATCCGACGAATGGTTGAGCCCGCAGGCCGCGGTCTTGTCTCCAAGGGCTGCTTTACGCATTGCGCGCCGGATCATGCACGAGCAGGACCCTTACCGGCGCACGGTTGCGGCGGCAGCGGAAGCCGTAGCGATCCTGCGCGAAGGAACTGATGCCGGACGGTGGACGCCCTCGAAGAAAGAAAATCAGTGGCTGCAAAAGATTGAGGATGCAATCGCCGTCATGCCGGCCGATGATGCCGGCATGCTTCGAGAAGCCCGCGAAACATATGGTGCTTTATTTCAGGACGACAGCTACGGTTTGTAGGACTGCACGGCGTCAACCCACAGCCCGCAAGAGTTATCTGAGTTCCGTGCTGTTTGAAGGTTGGGCCTGAGACAATCAATTAAATGAAATTCAAGACCTTGGCGATCCATTCCGGCCACCGGAATGAAGAGCATTATGGCGCTGTCATGACGCCCGTCTACCAAACCTCTACGTTTGCCTTCCGTGGCGTCAATGAACCTGGCCCGTTCGACTACTCCCGCAGCGGAAACCCCACCCGTAAAGCCCTCGAGGAATGCCTTGCGGCGCTGGAAGGAGGCAGCGCAGGTTTCGCGTTCGCCACAGGTATGGCAGCGGAAACAACCGCCCTGATGCTGTTTAATTCCGGCGACACGATTGTAGTCCACAACGACCTGTATGGCGGCACCTACCGGCTTTTCGAGTCGGTGTTCCGCAGCAAAGGCCTTCGCGCCTGCTACGTCGACTTACGAGATACGGACACGCTGGAACGAACGCTGCGCGACGGCGCGGCCGCGGTCTGGATCGAATCCCCCACGAATCCGTTGATGAACCTGGTTGATCTCCGGGCCACCGCCGATGCCGCGCACCGGCACGGCGCGCTCGCCATTTGCGACAATACGTTTCTCTCGCCGTATTTCCAGCGACCGCTCGAATTTGGCGTCGACCTCGTTGTTCATTCCACAACGAAGTACATCAACGGCCATTCCGACGTAGTGGGCGGCGCAATCATCGTCAAAGATGCCGGACTGGCGGAGCGTGTCGGATTTCTGCAAAACGCGATGGGGACGTGTGCCGGTCCACAGGATTGCTTTCTCGTGCTGCGAGGCATCAAGACATTGGCTCTTCGCATGGAAGAACACAATCGAAATGCTCTTGCCATTGCCGAATGGCTGAGCCATCATCCGAAAGTGGAGCGTGTGCTTCATCCCGGACTTCCATCGCATCCGCAGCACCAGCTTGCGCTCACTCAGATGCGAGGCTACGGAGGAACCTTCTCCTTTCATATTCGCGGAGGACAGGAGGCAGCGTTCCGCGCGCTTTCCGGTGTTCGAGTATTCACACTCGCCGAATCGTTAGGCGGTGTCGAGTCGCTGATCGAACACCCCGCGACCATGACGCATGTGTCGATGCCGCCTGATGTCCGGGAAGCGATGGGCATCACCCCAAGTCTCATCCGCGTTTCGGTAGGCCTTGAGGATGTCGCCGACCTCATCGAAGACTTGAACACCGCCCTCGAAAGCGCCTGATGAACGCGCGCTGTTACTCGCAGCGGAGTGCCTGCAACGGATCTACACGCATCGCCCGGCGTGCGGGCAAGTAGCTCGCCAGGAAACCGGATGCCGATAGCACAGCGGCGACGGCAGCGAAGCTGAGAGGGTCCGCCGGTGAGATACCAAAGAGAAGGTTAGAGAGGTACCGGCCCAGTATCAGCGCGCCAGCGATTCCCATCGCCAAACCAAATGCGACCAGTTGCAGACCTTGGCTCAGCACCAGCCGCAATACCTGTCCAGGCGAAGCGCCCAATGCCATCCGTATTCCGATTTCGCTTGTACGCTTCGCCACGGAGAACGCCAGCAAGCCGTAGACCCCGAGCGCTGCGAGAAGCAAGGCAGAAGCCGCAAAGCTTCCAAAAAGCACCGCGTCAAAGCGTGGATTCGCCGTGGTGGTAGCGATAATCTGCTCCATGCTTCGCATACGCTCGATGCGCTGCCCGGGAGCAACTTCCTTCACCTTGCGCCGGACTACTTCGGCGAACCCTTTCCCCGCATCCGCACGGATGACCCAGTTCATCCCGCCGTCGTACCAGCGGGCTTGAGCGATGGGAATATACAAAGTCGGCCGCGCCGGTTCGGCGAGATGCAAGATTCTCATGTCGCCAATCACGCCGATGACTTCGCGCGTTGCCTCACGCATGACCGGCTTTCCACGCAAGGTTCCCACCTCGATGCGATCCCCAATCGCGTTCCCGTGCGGCCACCACTGCCGTGACAGCGCCTCGTTGATCAGGACGACAGGCACTGTCTGCTCTGTGTCGAGCGCCGTAAAGCAGCGGCCGCGGCGCAACGGCGTGCTCATGGTCTCGAAGTAATCCGGCGTGACGAGACGTATCTCCATGCCGCCGATACTCTGTTCCGGGTGGCCGGCACGCTGCGCGGGAAAGTTATTCTTGCCGGCGAGCGGCAGAACGTTTACCGCCGCCACGCGGCGCACGCCGGGTATCCCGGAGAATTGTTCGTGAAGCGTGGAGATCAGAGAATGATTCCGCGCGGCGCCCGCACCGGGCTCGGGCGGAGCGAAAAAGGTGAGCAGCCCTTCCGGCGTGAAACCCAGAGGCTGCCGGTTGAGGAGGTACAAACTATGCAGGAACAGCGCGGCGCCGATCAATAGGGCTGTGGCGGCGGCGATCTCGGAGACAACTAATATGCTCCGCAATCCTGTGCGCTCGCCGACTCCCCGCGCGGATTGTTTCAAAGTGCCCTGAATATTCGGCTGCGAAAACATCCAGGCGGGCGCCAGGGTAACCAGCAATCCCGCTACCAGCGTAATCCCGGCTGCAAACGCGAGGACCGGTAGGTCTACACGAATCGGGGCAGCAGAGGGCAAGGGGAATGGCAGGATCGCAAGGAAGAAGTCTAATAACCAATAAGCGCCCAACACTCCCGCTACACCTCCCGCGATACAGACGAGCAGGTTTTCCATCAGGAACTGCTGCAACAGGCGGCCGCGGCTGCATCCCAGCGCCAGACGCACGGAGATTTCTCTTTGGCGGGCAGACAGACGAGCCAACAGCAGACCTATCAAATTGAAGCATGCGATCGATAGCACCAATCCCACCGCGCCTGATAAAAGCAGGAGTTTGCCACGCACATCGCCGGTGAGCCACTCCTGGAAAGGGACCAGCGCGATGCCCTGATCCTGGCGCGCATATTCCGGATACGCACGGCGGAAAATCCCGGCAGCTGCGGCGGCTGCGGAGTTTGCCTGACGGCGATCCACGCCAGGTGCCAGGCGGGAGATCACTTGTGTATTGGCCCCCAGATCTCCGAATCCCCCCGTCGCGTTCAACGGGATAAAGGCATCAGCCTGGTCCGGCAGCCAAAGATGCGGGGCCGCCACTCCGGCCACCATGTACGCCTTCCCGTCCAGCGCAACCACCTGGCCAACTGCGTCCGGACGCGCCTGCATAAGACGCCGCCAAAGATCGTGACTCAGGATGACAGTACGGTCCGCCGTGGTGGAGGTGAATTCCCCGCCCATGGATAGCGGGACGTTCAATGTACGGAAGAATTCAGGTGTGATCCTTAAAGCAGCGATCCATTCCCGGCGGTCCCCGTAATCGAGACGCTTTTCCGACGGACCCTGCCGGCCGGCAACATCACTGAAAATTGCGGATTGCTGCTTTAGGGCTTCGTATTCGGGTAGCGTGACATCCCGCACCGTGTGCAGCAGGCGGCCAGACTCCGGATACGGCAGTGCGCGCAGCAGGACGGCATTCACCAGGCTGAACATCGCCGTGTTGGCGCCAATGCCCAGAGCCAGAGAAAGTATCGCCACCGCCGTGAAGCCGGGGCTCTTCCGCAAGAGCCGCAGTGAGTAGACGAAATCACGGACCAGATTTTCGAGTACCGGCAAGCCGCGCTGCTCGCGATACAGTTCCTGTACCGGCGCAAGCCCACCCAACATCACCAGTGCCTGACGTCTGGCTTCGCCGGGAGATAACCCCGCCCTCACACCTTCGTCAATATGCAGTTCGAGATGCGAGGCAAGCTCGGCGGCGAACTCCCGTTCAATCCGCTCTCGCCCGAACAAACCTCGTGCGCGCATCAACCAGCGGCGCAACGTTCTCATAGTGGCTCCTTCGCGGGATTCAGAAAGCGGGCGATGGTAGCGGCCGTCTCCTCCCACTCGCGCGCTTCGCGCTCTGCCAGCTTGCGCCCGGCACGCGTCAGCTTGTAGTACTTCGCCTTTCGATTGTTTTCCGAAACACCCCACTCGGAAGCGATGGCGCCCTCCTGTTCAAGCTTGAGCAGGGCCGGATAGATCGTGCCGTAATTCACCGATAATCTGTCGCCGCTGGTAGCTTCGATTCGACGGGCAATGCCATAGCCGTGCAGCGGTCCCATCGTTTCCAGAGTCTTCAGCACCATCAGGGCAAGAGTGCCCTGCCAGACATCGCTTTTCCTGCTCATGGTCTTTCCTATTGCTAACCAATACTACTGCTTGCCGTATTGGAATGCAATAGGAAAAAAGACTGCGGAAACGCTCCTCCCCCCTTAAGGGAGCGCAAGGAGCTACCATTCGGATAAATGTCAAGGTGGGTTTTTGCCGTTCTCGCC